>NZ_JFOM01000045.1:0-1267 GCF_001860525.1 Paenibacillus sp. LC231
TGGTCATAGCCCCGTCAAGTAGACAATAAAAAAAGAGAAATTTTATTAAGCGGCGACTTTCTCCCGAAACTCAATCGGGGAGAGGTCGCCCAGTTTGTTTTGGAAACGTTCCTTGTTGTAAAACAAAATGTACTCCGTGATTTGGCTCCTGGCTTGCTCCAGATTCTGAGGCTTCTCCAAATACAACTTCTCGGTCTTTAAGTGGGAGAAGAACGACTCAATACAAGCATTGTCATAGCAGTTCCCACGCCTGGAATGGCTTCCTGTTAGCTTCTTCTCTTCAAGCAACTGGGCATAGCTTTGTGTTGTATATTGAAACCCTTGGTCCGAATGGAGCAAGGTAGGTCCACATTTCAGTTTCTTCACCGTGTCTGTAACGAGTTTTAAGTCATTTCGTTCGGAGAGTTCCCAGGCCACAATCTCGTTGTTATACAGATCCATCACCACCGAGAGATAAGCAAACTCATGTCCAATCCGGACATACGTAATATCCGTCACCAGCTTCTGCTCAGGAGCCGTAGCCCTAAATTCTCGATTCAAGACATTACGAAACAGGACTGACGGTTTCCGGCCAGCAAAGGGACGCTTCTTGCGAATCACGGAGCGAATATGAAGTTCTCTCATCAAGCGACGCACCTTTTTGTGATTCACCACCAAGCCTTCTTTTCCTAAAGCAGTTCGCATACGTTTGTAACCGAAATAAGGACGAAGCCGATGAATGCCCAAAATGTGTGCTTTCAGATCCGCATCCCGGTCTGCTCGTTTCTCTCTAAGGATAGCGTTCTTTTTCCATTTGTAGTAACCTGCACGTGAAATTTCAGCGATCCTACACAGCCAAACCACGGGAGCCCATTTGCTTATTTCTTGAATGGACTGGCACCGGGCTTCGAAATCCAGCTTCCCTCCCCGTGTAAGTTCGGATTGAGCTTTTTTAGATATTCTACCTGCGCTTTCAGATAAGCATTTTCTTCTTCTGCACTGCTAAAATGCTTCTTCGTCCAGCGTCCCCGGTAATCCTCAAAACTCTCTCCGTTCTGGCTTTTACGTACCCATGTGATAATCTGGCTCTCACTTTTAATTCCAAACTTCTCCATAATCCGGCTGTACGCCCAACCTTCTTCCACTCGCAAACGAACGGCCTCTTTCTTCGTTTCTTCACTATATCGATTAAAAGTTTGACCTTTCTTCGCTGGCATAACAAAAATCCCCTCCGGTATCCAGTGTTTGAGTTCATTGTAACATGTCCTCTTTTTTCACTGTCTACCAT
>NZ_JFOM01000046.1:0-1258 GCF_001860525.1 Paenibacillus sp. LC231
AGATGCATGGTGAGACTGCCTTTACTAACGGCTATACAAATTATCCGGCAAGCTTTAAACTGGACGTACTCAATCATATGGCTCAATCAGACGCTTCTCTCATGGATACCGCTGCTTTGTTTAAGCTTCCGGACTTCTCCATGTTGTATTCCTGGCAGAAAAAGATGGAGACAGGCGGTTTAGAAGCCCTTGAGCCAACAAAGAAAGGGCGTCCATCCATGAAGAAAAATTCCAATTCGTCTACCAGACGATCCGTAGTTCAAGGGTCTGTCGAAGCACTCGAAGAACGTATCAAACAGCTTGAAATGGAAAATGAGTATCTAAAAAAGTTGAATGCCTTAGTTCGAAACAAGGAAAAATCACCAAACAAGACAAAGCACAAGCCGTCTGGCAACTAAGGCATAAATATCCGGTGAAGGCACTCGTACAGCTGGCTGGTATCCCGCGCAGCACCTATTACAACCTTATAAAGCGTATGAACCAACCCGATCCGAATGCCGAGTTGGGGGCTGAAATCCAGTCCATTTACGTGGAACATGATGGACGTTACGGATATCGCCGTATTCGTGATGAACTGGCAGTCCGAGGGTGGAAAGTTAACCACAAAAAGGTTCAGAGGCTCATGAAGAAGATGGGCCTTCAATGCCTGGTCCGCATGAAAAAGTATAAGTCATATAAAGGGACCGTCGGCAAGATTGCACCGAATCATCTGAACCGCCAGTTCACGGCTGGGGCGCCAAATGAGAAATGGGTGACGGACATTACAGAGTTTAAGTTATTTGGAGAAAAGCTGTATCTATCGCCAATTTTGGACTTATTCAACGGGGAAATTATCACCTATACCATGGGTTCACGACCAACCTATTCTCTAGTATCCGAGATGCTGGATGCAGGACTGAAGCGTCTGCCGGAAGAACACCAACTTCTCCTTCATTCAGATCAAGGATGGCATTACCAAATGAAGCCGTATCGCCATGCGCTTAAGTCGAGAGGCATTCTCCAAAGCATGTCACGAAAAGGGAATTGTTACGACAATGCCGTCATAGAGAATTTCTTCGGCATTCTCAAGTCGGAGTTTCTGTACTACAAAGAGTTTGAAAGTGTGGAACATTTTAAGGAAGAACTGAAAAAATATATTGAATACTACAATACCAAACGGTTAAAGGCAAAATTAAAAATGAGTCCGGTACAGTACCGAACTCATTTTGAGAAAGCTGCCTAATGAAATAACCGTGTCTAACTTTTGGGGGTCACTTCA
>NZ_JFOM01000047.1:0-1204 GCF_001860525.1 Paenibacillus sp. LC231
GAGCCAGCCGCCGAAGGTGGGGTAGATGATTGGGGTGAAGTCGTAACAAGGTAGCCGTATCGGAAGGTGCGGCTGGATCACCTCCTTTCTATGGAGAATCGTTTCCTGCAACGGAAACATTCAAATATGACTTCAATGAAGTCAACCAACTCACTCGTTGGTCAGTTTTGAAAGATCAATTCTTTCACCATGAATACGTTTGGTGGCGATAGCGGAAGGGTTCCACGCGTACCCATACCGAACACGACCGTTAAGCCTTCCAGCGCCGATGGTACTTGGACCGAAGGGTCCCGGGAGAGTAGGACGTCGCCAAGCGTATTTTATATGGGCCCTTAGCTCAGCTGGTTAGAGCGCACCCCTGATAAGGGTGAGGTCGGTGGTTCGAGTCCACTAGGGCCCACCATATAAATACTAACTTCATAAGATAAGTGACGAGGTCTCCGGTAGTTGATCGGAATCAACCTCGAAGCCATACTTCACTTTTGAAGTGAAATTATGGGGCTATAGCTCAGCTGGGAGAGCGCCTGCCTTGCACGCAGGAGGTCAGGGGTTCGATCCCCCTTGGCTCCACCATAAACTTTCATGTCACTTCCATAAATTGCAGGTTGAACTGCAAGATATCATGTGGTATGATAATCTTCCGGTTGAAAGACTGGGTTGATCCTTGAAAACTAGATAACGAAACGAATTTGCGCAATTAGAAATATCCTTTTAGCTGAACTTGTGTCAAGCGATTGATCAAGTTTAATAAAAAGTAGCGCGAAGGTTTTGGGATCATCGATCCTTTGGAAGTTCGTTTCCACCTATTAACTCGTTTAGTAGATCAGGAAACAAACGGACAACAGAGCGATGAGCACAATAACCGGAGCAATTGGTTAAGCTACTAAGAGCACACGGAGGATGCCTAGGCGCTAGGAGCCGAAGAAGGACGTGGCGAACAACGATACTGCCTCGGGGAGCTGTAAGCAAGCTTCGATCCGGGGATGTCCGAATGGGGAAACCCAGCTAGTGTAATAGCTAGTTACCCGTATCTGAATACATAGGATGCGAGGAGGCATACCCAGGGAACTGAAACATCTAAGTACCTGGAGGAAGAGAAAACAAGAGTGATTCCGTCAGTAGCGGCGAGCGAACGCGGAACAGCCTAAACCAGAGAGCTTGCTCTCTGGGGTTGTGGGACGTCTCACATGGAGTTACAAAGGAA
>NZ_JFOM01000048.1:0-1147 GCF_001860525.1 Paenibacillus sp. LC231
TCTTTCATCGACGAAAAGGTCCGTCCGCTTTACTGTGCTGATAATGGGCGACCAGCCATCGATCCTGTCGTGTTATTTAAGATGATTTTCCTCGGTTATTTTTACGGCATCCGTTCGGAGCGTCAACTGGAACGCGAGATTCAGACGAATCTGGCATACCGTTGGTTTCTTGGTCTGGGATTGACCGACAAAGTTCCGGACCATACCACCATTAGCTGGAACCGACGGACTCGTTTCAAAGACACCCATATCTTTCAAGATATCTTCGATGAGATTGTGCTGCAGGCAATCCAGCATCGCATGGTCGGCGGACGAGTCCTGGTTTCGGATTCCACGCATGTGAAGGCCAATGCGAACAAACACCAGTACACCAAGCAGCAGGTTTTACAAAACACACGAGAATACATGGACGAACTCAATGGTGCGGTAGAAGCCGACCGGAAGATGCATGGAAAAAAGCTTTAAAACCCAGAGAGGATGTGGTCGAGAAGAAAGAAATCAAGGTGAGCAAAACCGACCCGGATAGCGGTTATATGATTCGCGATGGCAAACCGGAAGGATTCTTTTATTTAGATCACCGGACCGTTGATCTAAAATACAATCTGATTACCGATGTCCACGTCACGCCGGGAAACGTTCATGATTCTGTACCGTATTTGTCGCGTTTGGATCGCCAACGAGAGCGATTTGATTTTGAAGTTGAAGCCGTTGCCCTGGATTCAGGTTATTTAACAACCCCCATCTGCAAAGGATTGCAGGAACGGGGGATCTTTGGCGTGATTGCTCACCGGAGATTTCATCCGACCCAAGGCTTGTTTCCGAAGTGGAAGTTTACCTATGATGCCGAGCGCAATCGGTATATTTGTCCGGCTCAGCATGAATTGTTGTACCGCACCACGAATCGAGAAGGATACCGGCAATATGCCTCGGATCCGAGGCACTGCAAGACTTGCCCGATGCTGGAGCAATGTACCCGTTCACGGAATCACCGCAAGATTGTCACGCGCCATGTCTGGGAGGACAGCAAGGAATGGGTGCGAAACAACCGGCTCAGCCGATCCGGTAAGTATTTATACCGAAAACGAAAAGAAACGATTGAGCGAAGCTTCGCGGATGCCAAAGAGCTCCATGGGTTTCGCTATTGCCG
>NZ_JFOM01000049.1:0-393262 GCF_001860525.1 Paenibacillus sp. LC231
GCCCCCCTCAAGATGAGATTTCCCAACTAGTAAGACCCCTTGAAGACGACGAGGTAGATAGGTTGGAGGTGGAAGTGCAGCAATGCATGGAGCTGACCAATACTAATCGGTCGAGGGCTTATCCAAATTACCCCAAAAAAGTGAAGCGAAGCTTTGAAGCAACGCCGAATACTTTCCGGGGACCCCGATACCACATCGGGTAATGCTACGGATTCTAATCAACGCAAATTCGTTTCGTATCTAGTTTTCAGGTGATCAAAACTGAATTGTAAGTGTACAAGCTATACTTGCATGGAGGATGATCACGGCATTTGGCGATGCCGGATCCTGAATATACGTTTGGTGGCGATAGCGGAAGGGTTCCACGCGTTCCCATACCGAACACGACCGTTAAGCCTTCCAGCGCCGATGGTACTTGGACCGAAGGGTCCCGGAAGAGTAGGACGTCGCCAAGCGGATACATATTCCCTGATAGCTCAGTTGGTAGAGCACTCGACTGTTAATCGAGTTGTCACAGGTTCGAGTCCTGTTCGGGGAGCCACTTATGGAGAGGTGTCCGAGTTGGCCGAAGGAGCACGATTGGAAATCGTGTAGGCGCCAAAAGTGTCTCGAGGGTTCGAATCCCTCTCTCTCCGCCAGCAAGGACTTCATATATGGCCCGTTGGTCAAGGGGTTAAGACACCTCCCTTTCACGGAGGTAACAGGGGTTCGAATCCCCTACGGGTCACCACTTTCTTAATTGCATCAGGGGATGAGAATCCCGCCGGTTCGTCGGAGGATAACTTCGTAAGCATTGACTTCGCAGTCTCGAACGAAGTGAGAGTATCCCCTACGGGTCACCACTTTCTTAATTGCTTCAGGAGAAGCGTTTAATTAAGTAACAACAAACCAGACGGAGGCTTAGCTCAGCTGGGAGAGCATCTGCCTTACAAGCAGAGGGTCGGGGGTTCGATCCCCTCAGCCTCCACCATGATTTATCCCCAAATAGTGAAGCACATGCTTCGCAGGTAATTCCGATTACTTTTCGGGGACCCCATATAAGCAACCTTTTTAATGACGCGGGGTGGAGCAGTTCGGTAGCTCGTCGGGCTCATAACCCGAAGGTCGTAGGTTCAAATCCTGCCCCCGCAACCAATTTATATCGCGATAGCGATAATGCCTCGTGGAACTGTGGTGTAGAGGCCTAACATGCCTGCCTGTCACGCAGGAGATCGCGGGTTCGAATCCCGTCAGTTCCGCCATTTACTCTTAGTAATAAGAGCCATTAGCTCAGTTGGTAGAGCACCTGACTTTTAATCAGGGTGTCGAAGGTTCGAGTCCTTCATGGCTCACCATCTTTACCAAGAGAGCATAAGACGGAATACATATTACATTGCGGACGTGGCTCAGCGGTAGAGCATCGCCTTGCCAAGGCGAGGGTCGCGGGTTCGATTCCCGTCGTCCGCTCCATTTTGCGCCCTTAGCTCAGCTGGATAGAGCGTTTGACTACGAATCAAAAGGTCGGGAGTTCGAATCTCTCAGGGCGTGCCATTTTTGAAATAATTACTTAACTCATTATGAAATTTCATTGTGCCGGTGTGGCGGAATTGGCAGACGCGCGCGACTCAAAATCGTGAGGGAAACCGTGGGGGTTCGAGTCCCTTCACCGGCATTAAATAACGGGATGTAGCTCAGCTTGGTAGAGCACCTGGTTTGGGACCAGGGGGTCGCATGTTCAAATCGTGTCATCCCGATTCGATCGAAAGACTGCTTTCAGTGTAACTGAAGGCGGTCTTTCTTTGTTATGGATTGAAAATGAGGCTGATGGCAAAAGCGGAACTGAATAATTTGGCAGCTTCCCGGTCACAATATGAAAAACATTGAATAGAAGGGGATAACCTTGAGTGTTTTTCATTTCTTTAAGAAGCTGTTCAGAAAACGCTGGAGACGCTGGAGACGCGCGATTTGGTCCTGTGCGATCCTATTGATCGCAGGTATCATGATATGGTCAGGCCAGAATATAAAGGATCAGATGAATAAGCTGCTCACTGCTGCATCCGACGATACGCCACTGGCCGTAGAAACGATGCATTACTTGCAGATCGAGGATGATAAGTTGGAAGAGCGCCGGCAGGATCAGAGGGAATTCATGCAAAAGCTGAATACCTCGAAGGGAAAGAAGCATGTTCATGTTCGGATCACCTATGTATGTGGCATCGAAGAGCAGGATATGGGAAAGCTTACGGCGGATGGCATTTATGAACTGATGAATAAAAATCCTTTATGGCAGGGACGATTGGATAACAAGGGTGAAGTCTGGCTGGAGCAAACCGTATCCGACCTTTCACCCACCTGTAAGAGGCAAGCCTATATGAGCATTGATTCCAACGGAAACTTAACCTTGTTCGATGGACCACCGGAGGAAGAAAAAGTGATGCGGACCTTCTTTCAGCTGGATGTCGGTTCGATGGAGTCGTCTTTGCCTAGAGATGTGATTCAGCAGCTTGAGGAAGGGATTCGAATTCAAGATATGGAAGAGTATAACAGTGTTCTGTCAACCTTTAGCGACTATGCCCGGGATATGGCTGAAAATGTCATGAACCCGACCCCATAGGACCTCCCGGCCTTGTCGCTTGGTGACCGAAAATGGTGCTGCCCGGAAATTTCCCGGGCAGTTTTTTGCGTTGGACAGGTATGTTAGCGGTCTCAATATAGAGGATACGTAACCGGTGCTTAAAGGATCAAAGTTTTTCCTCAATAGTGGTCGATCTTTTGTTATAATGAGAGAACGATACATATGTTCGCTTCATCAGAGGAGAGATTGGTTTGCGCATTTTAGGGATCGACCCCGGGATTGCGATTGTAGGTTTCGGGTTTGTAGATAAGGTTGGAAGTAAAGTCACGCCGGTACAGTATGGCTGTATCCAGACGGAAGCCCACACTCCGGATGAAGAGAGGCTGCACCACGTCTACGAGGGCATGGGGCAGCTTATTGATAAATATGAGCCTGAGGCCGTTGCTTTCGAGAAGTTATTTTTCAACCGGAATGTAACCACGGCGATGTCCGTATCCCAGGCCAGAGGGGTGCTCATCCTGGCTGCAGTCCAGCGCGGGCTCCCAATTGCGGAATATACGCCGATGCAGGTGAAGCAGGCGATTGTCGGCTATGGCAAGGCCGAGAAGAAACAGGTACAGGAGATGGTCAGGATGTTCCTGAAGCTGCAGAGCATTCCCAAACCTGACGATGTGGCGGATGCACTGGCTGTAGCGATCTGTCACGCCCATTCCTATACACTGAATTCCAAGTTAAATGAGGTATTGCGAAAATGATCGATTTTTTACGGGGACAGGTTGTCCACTTAGAGAGTGAATATATTGTATTGGATGTTCAAGGAGTAGGGTATCGGGTATTCTGCCCGAATCCGTATGCTTTTGCCAAAACCGACGGAACTATTACGGTGTTTACCCATCATCATGTCCGTGAGGATGCCATCCTGCTGTTTGGATTTCCGACGCGGGAGGAACAGAAGCTGTTCCGTAAACTGATTGAAGTCTCGGGAATCGGCCCGCGTGTGGCGCTCGGCATATTGGGCGGGGGATCTCCGGACCATGTGGTTTCCGCGATCTACCAAGAGAATGTATCCTTCTTGATCAAGCTTCCGGGAATCGGTAAGAAAACAGCGCAGCGCATGATTCTGGATCTGAAGGACAAGCTCGAGGGATTCGGAAATGCGAGCATGATGACCGGTCTGTTTGCCATTCAGGAGCCTGAACCGAAAGCTGACGGCTCGGCGTGGTCTGAGGCACGTGAAGGACTGAAGGCTCTTGGTTATACGGATAGCGAGCTGGATAAGGTCTGGCTTAAGATTAAGGATTCTGCCGCAAGCGGTGAATCCGTTGACGTGCTGATGAAACGGGCACTGCAGCAGCTATACGCCGGCTAGAGGATCGCTGCAGGAGAGGGGTTTAATAGATGGATGATCGAATTATTTCCGCCAATCTGATGATGGACGAGCAGGCTGTCGAGCTTAGTCTTCGTCCACGTTATTTGGCTGAATATATAGGACAGAATCAAGTTAAGGAAAATCTCAAGGTATATATCGAAGCGGCAAAAATGCGTAACGAAGCGCTTGACCATGTGTTGCTGTACGGTCCACCGGGACTCGGAAAAACGACGCTGGCGAATATTATCGCCAATGAGCTTGGCGTTAATCTCCGTACGACTTCCGGTCCGGCCATTGAGCGTCCGGGAGATCTCGCTGCGCTTCTCACCAATCTGCAGGAAGGAGATGTCCTGTTTATTGATGAGATCCATCGCCTGCACCGGACGGTAGAGGAAGTGATGTATCCGGCGATGGAGGATTTTGCACTGGATATTATGATCGGCAAGGGGCCAAGCGCACGCTCGGTTCGCCTGGATCTGCCACCGTTCACCTTAATTGGCGCCACCACCCGGGCTGGATTGCTTTCTGCCCCATTAAGGGACCGTTTTGGCGTGGTAAGCCGTCTGGAATTCTATACGGTCGACGAATTGAGTTACATTGTGTCGCGCAATGCCGATCTTTTGGGGATCGAGATATTAGGAGAGGCAGCAGAAGAGATTGCCTTGAGATCGCGGGGGACGCCACGCATAGCCAACCGACTCTTGAAAAGGGTGCGTGATTATGCCCAGGTCCGGGGAGATGGCATGATCACGCCTAGCATCGCTCAGGAAGCGTTGAAGATGCTGCAGATCGATCCGATGGGTCTTGACTTTATCGATCATAAAATGCTGAATGCCATGATCAAAAGCTTCCGCGGGGGACCAGTAGGTCTGGATACCATTGCGGCAACCATTGGAGAAGAAAGCCAAACCATTGAAGATGTTTATGAACCGTATCTCTTACAGATCGGTTTCTTGCAGCGTACACCCCGCGGACGAGTTGTAACGCCCACAGCTTATCAACATTTAGGCATTCCCTTCCCTGAGGATCGTCGTTAAATTATAGAATCAATACATTTCATACCAAATCCTAATAGCTACAGGAGGAAATACGTAAATGGATAGGAACTGGACGAAATCATTATTCGGTTGGACCACCAAAGGACTCTTGTCACTGGCTGTTGCCGGAACCTTATGGAGCGCGCCTGCGGTACATGCGGCCGCTCCTTCATTAGATACGATTCGTGTTGCGATGTTCCTGGATCTGGGAAGTCAGTATAAATCAACAACCAATGCCGTAACACTGAAATCCGCTGAGGCTCTGACGGCATCGCTGCTTGCATCCGGTGCACAGCAGGCTTTGATAAACATTCCAGCAAACCAGCAGGTCCGAATGAGTGTGGATACATACCGCGTTAAGGTGCTTGAGACCACGGATTGGAAAACGGCTTCGGAAGCAGCAAAAAAACTGCAAGCGACGAATGACAAACCGTTGCTGTTTGCGGACGGCAATGTTTACAAACTATATGCAGGTATGTACGGAACAGAGAAAGCGGCCTTGGACGGGGCTGCCCGAACGGCAAAGACGGCGGCTGCTCATCTGAATGGTCAAACGCCTTCGGTTAAAGGCGGGCTGCATCTGACAGCAGGATCGTACGGATCGGAGGCTGAAGCCGAGTCTGTGCGTAAGACGTATGTGGATGCCGGCATGGATGCTTTTAATGTTGTGGTGCCTAGCGGAGGTGCATCCGCTTATGAGGTGTGGGTCGGCGAGGCAGCCAACACAGCCGATCTGGCTGTGCTCAAACAGGAAGCTTCTAAACTATCCGGCTCCCTCGTTGAACAGAATGCGTCAGCTCCGGGTCTGATTATGAGACGAGATGTAAGTCTGAACCTGGCGACTCCTCAAGCGACACAGCATTATATGTTGTCGGGGGGGCAGTCCGTATTGCATCTAGAAGGGACTTCAGGCGCCGGAACGAATGTGAAGGAACGATCGGATCGTTCGTATCGAGGCGCTTTGGAGATCGGACAAAAGAACGGTCAATTGTATCTTGTCAATGAGCTCCCGTTCCAGCAGTACTTGTATTCCGTCGTTGGAGCCGAGGTGCCGTCTACTTGGGGGGCTGAAGCACTGAAAGCACAGGCTGTGGCAGCGCGCAGCTATGCGCTCTTCCAAGGTAATAAGTTCGAAGTAGCTCATGTCGTGGACACAACGTTAAGCCAGGCTTATTACGGGACCGCCTATGAGTATCCGAGCATTATTCAAGCAGTGGATGCAACCGACGGCGAAGTTGTCATGAAGGACGGCAAAATTGTGGAAACGGTCTTTTCTTCCAATAGCGGAGGAATGACGGCAGATTCCACCGAGGTGTGGGGTAACCGTAACGATCTGTTTGCTGCGGTGGAAAGCCCTGGAGACTCCTCGTCCCAGGCAGCGCTGAAATCTTGGTATCATGTACTTCTTCCGAGTGGTGTTACAGGTTATGTACGTGAGGACAATGTGAAGGAAACCGGAAATAAAACATCGGCAGGGTTCCTGTATATGACGGTTACCGCCAAGGATACGAACGTACGCCCACTCCCATTGATCCAATCGAATGTTGAGCCTGTAGGCAAGATGAATCCGGGCGAAACGGCTGTCGTCCTGGAGAAAGTGGCGGAATCCAACAGCTATGATTGGGTTCGCGGCCCCTATACTTCGGATCAATTGCTCGCCTCTCTAAAAGGAAAAACCTCCAATAGCCTGCCTTCTTCCATTACTTCGCTGGATGTAACGGAGCGAGGCCCGTCCGGACGTGCCCTTGCGGTTAAAGCCAACGGTCAAGTGCTGGACGTGAAATATCCGGATATGTTCCGCTCGGCTTTTAACGGTCTGCCAAGCACATTGTTTGATATTGAATCAACCGGAAGTTATACTGTATTGAGCGCGAATGGTGCGGTATCAACGGTATCAAGCGGCCAATCGGTGTCCGTCATCTCAGGGAGCGGCAACGGAAATGTCAAAGGTTCCGGTACCGTTGTGATGAATGGAACGGGGAAAGCACGCGTGATTGAAAGCTCTCCCGGCTTTAAATTTACCGGTAAAGGCTTTGGTCATGGACTGGGCATGTCTCAATGGGGTGCCAAGGGAATGGCAGACGAAGGGTATGATTACAAGCAGATACTCCAACACTATTACCGCAACACGACTATTACGAAGGACTGACCGATATGAATGTGGATTTGTATGATTTTGAATTACCCGAACATTTAATTGCGCAGACACCGCTGCTGGATCGAAGTTCCTCCAGGCTCCTCACGCTGGATAAACAGAGCGGAGATATACGCCATCAAACGTTTGCGGACATCATAGACTACCTCAATCCGGGAGATACGCTTGTATTAAACGATACCAAGGTAATCCCGGCCCGATTATTCGGTGCAAAGGAAGACACCGGTGCGAAGGCAGAGGTCCTTCTGCTGAAGAATATGGGGCAAGACCGGTGGGAAGCACTTGTAAAACCTGGCAAGAAGCTAAAAAAAGGAAACGTCATTTCCTTTGGCGACGGAAAATTAAAAGCGGTCATCGAGGAAGAAGGAGAGATGGGTGCCCGCACCTTATCCTTCTCGTATAAGGGAATTTTCCAAGAAATCCTCGATGAACTGGGGCAAATGCCACTCCCGCCATATATTAAGGAAAAGCTGGATGACCGCGATCGTTATCAGACCGTATATGCGAAGCATGAAGGATCCGCGGCTGCACCGACGGCTGGCCTGCACTTCACGGAAGCTCTCCTGGAACAGATCCAGGCCAAGGGAGTGGACATCGCCTTCATTACCCTGCACGTCGGACTGGGGACATTTCGTCCGATGTCCGTGGATCAGGTTGAGGATCATGTCATGCATGAAGAGTACTATTCCCTCTCCCAGGAAACCGCTGAGCTGCTGAATGAGACGAAGCGGCGCGGCGGCCGGGTTATCGCTGTAGGAACCACCTCTTGCAGAACGCTGGAGACGGTTGGATCGGAGCGAAACGGCGAACCTCTGCGCGAAAGCAGCGGCTGGACGAGCATTTTCATATATCCCGGTTATGCTTTTACCGTCGTGGATGCGCTGATCACGAATTTTCATCTGCCGAAATCCACGTTGGTGATGCTGGTCAGTGCGCTGGCCGGTCGCGAACACATTATGAAAGCGTACAAGGAGGCTGTTGAGAAGGAATACCGGTTCTTCAGCTTTGGCGACGCGATGTTTATCTATTAATTCGGAGGTTGGTTATCACAATGGCAGCAGCTGTTACTTATGAACATATTAAAACGTGCAAACAATCAGGCGCCAGGCTCGGCAGAGTGCACACCCCGCACGGCGTGATCGATACGCCGACATTCATGCCTGTCGGAACATTGGCAACCGTAAAAACCATGAGCCCGGAAGAGTTAAAAGCTATGGATGCCCATATTATTTTGAGCAACACCTATCACCTCTTTCTGCGTCCTGGACATGATATTGTGAAAGAAGCGGGCGGACTGCACAAATTCATGAACTGGGACCGTCCGATCCTGACCGATAGCGGTGGCTTCCAGGTATTCAGCTTGGCAGAAATGAGAAAAATATCGGAAGAAGGCGTACATTTCCGTTCCCACTTGAACGGAGATAAACTGTTTATCTCCCCGGAAGTTGCGATGGAGATTCAGAACGCGCTCGGATCTGATATTATGATGGCTTTTGATGAATGCCCGCCTTATCCTGCGGAGTATGAATACGTTAAACAATCCACCGAGCGGACCTCTCGCTGGGCTGAACGCTGCCTGAAGAGTCATGCCAGACCGGAAGACCAAGCCCTATTCGCCATCGTTCAGGGAGGCATGCATGAGGATCTGCGCCGTCAGAGCGCCCGTGATTTGACTTCCATGGATTTCCCGGGTTATGCTATTGGTGGACTTAGTGTGGGAGAATCGAAGCAGCTTATGTATGAAGTGCTGGATTACACGGTGCCCCTGCTGCCGAACAATAAGCCTCGCTATTTGATGGGAGTCGGATCACCCGATGCGTTGATTGAGGGCTCGATTCGTGGTGTGGATATGTTCGATTGCGTGCTTCCGACGCGGATCGCTCGCAACGGGACAACGATGACAAGTCAAGGCCGTCTTGTCGTTCGAAATGCTCAATATGCCAGGGATTACGGACCGCTGGATCCGGAATGCGACTGCTACACTTGCCGTAACTACTCGCGTGCTTATCTGCGTCACCTAATCAAGAGTGATGAAACGTTTGGACTAAGATTGACGACGTATCATAACCTGCATTTCTTGATTAATTTGATGCGTAATGTGCGTCAGAGTATTATGGAAGATCGTCTGCTTGACTTCCGCGATGAGTTTTTTGATAAGTACGGCCTACACGATAATGAAAAAGGGTTCTAAAGCAAGATCATGGCCATCATGATAAGTTTGTGAAAGGGGGGAAAGAAATGTTTGGAACTTCATTTGATCTCGCAGCAGGACAGACTCAAGGCGGCGGAGGCATTTTGGGATTGATTTTGCCGTTCGTGCTGATGTTTGTCATCTTTTATTTTCTGCTTATTCGTCCACAGCAGAAGAAACAGAAGACCAGAAATGCCATGCTTAGCGCCTTGTCCAAGGGAGACAAAGTCGTAACGATCGGAGGTCTTCACGGCACGATTGTGGAGATTACCGACGACATTGTGGTCTTGAAAGTGAACGATGTAACGAAGTTAACGTTCGACCGTAACTCGATAAGCCATAGTGTGAATGCGGATGCATAATGACGTATCACATACATATGGAATGTAATCGTTAAAGCAAAGGCCGACTCCCTCATGGGAGCCGGCCTTTGTTTTTTATATGAGCGTGAAGAATGGGAAGCAGAAGTCCTTAAGTAATGGAGAGCATTTGAGCCAGCGTTATTTTTTCAAATTGACCCCGAACATCCCCCCGATGGCGCCGCCAGCAAATACCGTGGCAATCAGCGTCAAATCTCCGAGAGATAAGGAGCTATCCAAAGCAAGAAAACCAATGACGAGCAGTGTAACGCCGTATACCAGCCCTGTCAGGCAGCCGTAATACCAACCTTTGTTTCCTGCGCGCTTGCCGCTCACACAACCCCCGATAAAGGCGGAGACGGCATGTACAAGAAACGTGTAGAACGATAAATCATCTTCGGCCAGCCCGCTGCCCCATAGAAGCAGGGATAATACCAACGCGCCAAGAAACATCCAGAAAAAAGAATACAATAGTCCTGAAAGAATCGGATTGGTGATCCTGAAAGTGAAGACTCGCCGGATCGGTTCCATGAATCATCCCCCTTAACAAATCTTGATCATTAAATTGTATGGCCAAGCCTGTACATATAGTACAAACTGAATATTTTGCTGACGGATTAACATGATTTCCATTAATTAATCTGTTGTAATCGAATGGGAACAGCAGTAGCAGGCCAGAATAGCTGTACATGAGAATGTTCGATAAGCTAGGAGGGATTGATTATGTCTCATATGACTATTCTGATTCTGCGGACCATTCTGATGTATGTGGTCATCTTTGTCACCATGAGAATCATGGGCAAACGGGAAATTGGAAAGCTGTCCATCTTCGATTTGGTCATATCCATCATGATTGCAGAGATCGCCGTTTTTGTTCTTGAAGATATCAAAAAGCCGATTTGGGAGGGACTTGCTCCTATCGCTGTTTTGGTTGCCATTCAGGTAGGACTTGCTTATATCGGCTTAAAAAATCGAAATATACGGCTATTTGCTGACGGAAAGCCGAGCGTGTTGGTGTCCCGGGGCAGACTCCATCGCAAAGAGATGGCAAGGCTTCGCTATAATTTGGATGATCTGATGCAGCAGCTGAGGGGCAAAGACATTGACAGCCTCGCGGACGTCGAATTTGCGATACTCGAAACATCCGGCCAGCTTACCGTGATTCCGAAGGATACGGACAGCAGCTCCGACAGCAGTTCGAATAGCTCTTCAAGTTCATCCAACACCTCAGGCGCCACCAACTCTTCATCCACTTCATCTCAATTCGAAAAAGAAAACCCTACAGTCGTAGATATTCCTTACGATAAAATTACGTATGAAGGACTGCCCATACCGCTTATATTGGATGGAAAGGTGCAGGACGAGAACCTTGAATTAATTCATAAAACGCGGTTCTGGCTTAAGAACGAGATCCAGAATTTCGGTGCTAAGGATTTTAAGGATATTTTTCTATGCTCTATTGACCATAAAGGCCGGATTTACATTGACCGTAAAGACAGAATCTAACGGCGGCTAAATTTATTGAACCAGGCACCGATGACAGGCACTCGCTCCAAATCTCGTGGTGTTACCAGCTTGGTCATAAAAATCATGATGAAATAAACCAGAATACCAGCTGCGATGGAGGTCCAAAATTGCAACCATGGCGCGGCCGAAAACGGAAGATGTTTGTACCCATAGAGAACGCAGGCACCCATAATGATCATAACTGCCCCGATTTTGACATAATCCAGCAGGCGGAATCGAAAGCCGATCAGCCTCGATAGGCTGAAACCGTGGAGTATTGTAACTGCAATGCTGTTTACGATAATGGCAATGACGGCTCCTTTTATGCCAAAGGCGGGATTGGATGCCAAATACACAATGAGGCTCATTTTGATGATCGCCCCGAATAACGTATTCAGTAATGCCCGGCCTGGACGGTCCAGTGCTTGCAAGGCAGCTTGAAGCGGGGACTGCACATACAGGAACAAGGCAAACGGCGCCATGATTTTGAGCATATCGCTAATCTCCGCGTTGTTGTACAGGAGCAGACATAATGGTTCAGCCAGGACAAACATAATGATGGCGAACGGAGCTCCCGAGACAAGTGCTAGCCGAAGGGATTGATTCATCCGTTTATGAATCGTAGACCGGTCATTACGGGCGGCTGCTTCCGAGAGTGAAGGTACCAGAGAGATGGCCAGGGAAACCGTCAGTGCACCGGGCAGCAGCAGGAGCGGGATGATCATCCCTTGCAGGGCACCGTACTGGGCTGTGGCTACGGATGTCGCTATACCTGCCATAGCCAGGCTGCGATTGGTCAGAATCGTCTCCAGCAGGTAGGAGAAGGACCCTACCATCTTGCCCCCCGTAACAGGCAATGCAATGCCGAGTAAACGTTTCAAAATGCCTTGATTCGTCGGGGGGGCTTCGTCTGCTTTTTTTTCGGATACAGCTTCTTGGGGCTTGGGTAAAAGTTTACTCGTTCGCCGTCCCTCGCCGGAGTATTGCAGCAGCAGTGCGATCATGCCAATCAATTCTCCTACGGCTGTTCCGAGCATGGCGCCCGCTGCCCCATAAGCAATGCCTTTGGGCATCAAGAGATGTGCAAACCACAGCATGCAAATAATGCGGACAATGGTCTCGATCACGGAGGAGCTTGCGGAGGGAATCATGTTCTGTTTGCCCTGGAAATATCCGCGGTAGACTGACGAAACGGCAATGATGATCATCATGGGGGTCATACTGATAAAGGTCTGGTATACACGCTCGTCCGGCAAAAGCACGCCGGTAACCCAAGGAGCAAGGAGCAGACTGAGTCCCATAAAGAGGGTGCCTGCTGTAAGCGTCAGCATTAGACTGACATGCAGAATTTTTTGGGAAGCATCCCGCTTCCCGGCGCCTTCCGCTTCGGCAACCATTTTGGCAATGGCCAGCGGAATTCCGCCGGTAATGATGGTCACGAGCACAATAAAGAAGGGGTAGCCCAGTTGGTAAATTCCGACACCCTCGGGTCCGATGATCCGGGGGAGGGCGATCCGGGGGATAAAACCGAGTAGGCGATTTAATATGCCGGCTGCAAGTAAAATCAGCGTTCCTTTAATAAATGATTGCTTGTTCACTGTCCATCCCACTCCCTGGTTAAGACTGAATACGATGACACGACATGGCTATTCTTATGGATATGCCCTACCTGTCCCATCTGATGACTTTACTTTTTTTTCAGGACATGGTAGGAATAGAAGGAAAGCAATGTATCATGTCGAATGTAACTTAGGGACAACAGGGAGTCAGTGAGGAGGCCATATGCATGGAACTCGAGCAAATGAGCGAGGAAGAATTGATGAGCACCATTGAAATGGTATGCTTGAGCAAGGTTGAGGAAATGCATTTGATTGGGTACGAATATGTGACTAGCGACGATATTTGGAACTGTGTCAGCAGCAAGTATGAAAAGGAAGGCGTTCCCTCCCTCCATAAACTGGTCAATGACATTCTGTCCTTGAAGGCGACAGCGTTGATGAACTATATGACAATATCAGCATATAAGGGATCTTCTTTCGATTAATCGAAGAGGTCCCTTTTGCCTTGCGGATATAAGGGTTCATTCATAAGCCCGACAAATTTTGATAAATTGACTGGGTTTTATGACATCGCTATAATAGGAATATTGAGTAAAAAGGGGGAACAAAGGACGGCATGAAGAGAATTATCAGTTTCGTCGGAACCGTACTCGTGATCACTGTATTAATGGCCGTTACAACTCCGGGCTTGCTGAAAGACGTCCGTCTAGGTTTGGATCTTAAGGGTGGATTCGAAATCCTTTATGAAGCGGAGCCTTTGATGGAAGGGCAGCAAGTCACAAAAGAAGCACTGCAGGAAACCGCAAAGAGTTTGCAAAAGCGTGCGGATGCAATGGGAACATCAGAACCTGAGGTTACGCCGGAAGGAACGAACCGGATTCGCTTAAAGGTGGCAGGCGTAACGGATGAGGCTGAAGTTCGAAAAACAATGAAAGAACCTGCAAACCTCACATTCCGAAGCAATGACGGCTGCAAAGAAGGCGAGGAGTTCTGTAAAATTGAGCTCCGCGGCGACGATTTCGTCGAGAACGGCGCATCGGTTGCCTATGATCAGCTTAATCAGCCTATGATAGATATTAAAGTGAAGGACAAAGGGAAGTTTGCTGAAATTACAGAACGTCTTCTCGGTCAAGAGCTGGCTATCTTCATGGACGACCAATTGCTGTCAGCTCCGACGGTACGAGCCGTATTAACGGACGGTACCGCTCAAATTACGGGGAATTATTCGCTGGATGAAGCAAAGCAGATCCGGGATACGATTAATCTCGGCGCCCTGCCGCTGAAACTGGTTGAGAAATATTCGCAGAGCGTAGGGGCTACGCTTGGCATGCAATCTCTTACAAAGACTTTACAAGCCGGTCTGATCGCTTCTGTTGCGATCCTGCTGTTCATGATTATCAGATATCGTGTACCGGGCTTGCTGGCAAGCTTTGCACTTATTTTGCATACATGGCTTCTGATCCTTATTTTCGTATGGGCTGACTTTACGCTGACGCTTCCAGGTATTGCGGCATTTATTTTAGGTATTGGTATGGCGGTTGATGCCAATATCATCACCTATGAGCGCATTCGGGAAGAGATCAGAACTGGCAAGAGTGTTCCTTCCGCTGTGAAAGCAGGCGGTAAGTCATCCCTGCGAGCTATTATGGACTCCAACTTGACGACGATACTCGTTGCCGCTGTCATGTTCGGATTTGGTACTGGCGCGGTCAAAGGTTTTGCGCTTGTATTGATTCTGGAGATCATCGTGAGTATTGCCACGAACGTTTATTTCTCCCGTTTCTTGCTCAATCTGCTTGTGAATATTGGTTGGGCCCGCAAACCGAGCCAATATGGCGTAAAGGAGCGTGACATTCGTGAGCTTTAAGAACTTCGATTTCGTAGGCAAAAGCAGGTTTTTCTATATACTGTCCATTGCAATTACGATTCTGGGCTTGGTATTCCTCTTGACTCGTGGTCTTAACTACGGCGTTGATTTCCAATCCGGCTCGAACGTGGACATTTCCCTCTCCAAAACGCTGACTACGGAGCAGATTGATACCGTGTTAGAAGAGGCGGGAATCGGTGAAGATGCGAGCATTACACCTGGTAATGACCGCGTGAATATCCGATTCAGAGAGGTGCTGACCGAGGATCAGGATATGAAGATGCGTACCGGCATCGAGAAGCTGGATGAAAAGGCTACTTTCGAGGTCAACACGGTGGACCCCGAGATGGCAAAAGAGCTGGGCCGAAACGCAATTTATGCCGTATTGATCTCCTGTATCGGAATTATCATCTATGTCAGCATCCGCTTTGAATGGCGCTTTGCGATAGCAGCCATCGTAGCCCTGCTGCATGATGCGTTTGTGGTTATCAGTATTTTCTCTATCCTCGGTCTTGAGGTAGACCTGACATTCATTATTGCCGTTCTGACGATTATCGGTTACTCAATTAACGATACGATCGTCATCTTTGACCGGATCAGGGAAAATCTAAGGTTTGCCAAGATCAAGCGGTACTCGGATCTTAAGGATCTGGTAAACAAAAGCTTATCTCAGACACTCGGCCGTTCGATATATACGGCACTATCCGTGTTTATTGCAGCGTTCTTCATACTTCTGCTTGGCGGTGAGTCGATTCAGATGTTCTCGCTGGCGATTTGTATCGGGTTGCTATTCGGCGCGTACTCTTCGATCTTTATCGCGAGTCCGTTGTGGCTCCTCCTTAAAGGGCGCAATGTCAGCAATAAACCGAATTCGCCTAAGCCAAGCAAAGATAAGATTGAAATCTAATTGAGCCGCTGTTGGTGTAACAGTCTAGATAGCAGAGGATCCTATACAAGTGGAAAGCCGCGTCGCTGGCGACGCGGCTTTCTAAAGTTAACAGCGTGATAAGCACAGGATCAATAGTGACATTGAGGGGGGCCTCAAGTGAGCAATGAACGTTTGAATCATACGGAGACTGTCCTTTGGACAGGCATTGTAACGGATTTTGCATTGGCCTTGTGCAAAGGGATCGCCGGTTATTTATCCGGGAGTAAGGCTCTAATCGGAGATGCTCTGCATTCTGCTGCGAATGCCGTAACTTTATTGGTGGACCGTTTGCCAAGCCTCGGTATATTCGGCAATAAAAACTTAATTCGGGACAAACGGAACGTTTCGGGCACAACGGAACCGGTCATCTCGATCCTATTTGCGGTTTTATTGATCATGGGTGGTATTCAAATTGCGGTATCCGCGATCCAAACCATGGCATCAGGCGACCTGGAGCCGCCGACCGAATCGGCATTGCTTGCAGTTTTTATATCACTCGCGGTGAATGAAGCCGTGTTTCAGTACCAATCCCGGCAGATAAAAAGAAACAATGACCCCAGGTACGAGGTGCTGTCCGCTGATCATCGATATACCTTGTACTCTTCGCTAACGGTATTGATCGGCGTGTCACTAGCGATGGGGGGCTCCTACTTCGATTGGACACCCCTGCTCTATATGGATTCGGTTGCGGCTCTGATTGTGGCTTGTCTCGTGATCCGCAAGGGGTATATATTAATCGTTCATTCCGTTTATGGTACCCTCGTGGAAGAGAAGCGGCATGAGCACGAAGCCGAATTCATGGATACGATTCAGCGGGTACATGGCGTGATCACGATCGAGGAACTGAAGGTTCAGGAATACGGGCAGATCCGTCATGTGAATATTGAAGTGAAAATTACCGTGAATCCCCGGACGTCCGTGTTGGAGGCTCAAGAAATTGCCGAGCGTATCCGGAAGCTGTTAACTCATCGTTTTATTCAGGTTACGGATGCCAAGGTTCACGTTGTACCCTATGAACCGGGTTATCCGTATAAATCGAATTTTGACTTGATGGACAACGATATGCCGACACTGCCGCAGTAGCGTCTGGAGCTAACAGGTATAAGACAGCAGGAAAAAGGCAGGAAAAGGAAGGTGAGTCCCTGTGCTGTATTCCAAATATGAATGGAGAATACACTGGGCAGAGTCATCAATCACCGATAGGCTGGCCCAGGATCTGTCGTTGCCACCGATGGTGGCTTCGCTCATGGCGTCACGAGGGATACATTCAGCCGAGGATGGACGGAGATTTCTATATGGAACGTTTGAGCTGACGCATGACCCTTATCTCATGCAAGGGATGCAGGAGGCTGTACCGCGTATTCGTAAAGCGCTGGAGGATCGGGAGCATATTCTAATCTACGGCGATTATGATGCAGACGGTGTTTCCAGCACGTCATTGATGATTCATCTGATGCGTTACTTGGGTGCATCTTATGATATTTATATACCTCACCGATCCAATGAAGGTTATGGCTTACATAATCACGCGCTGGATTGGGCCCATCAGCAAGGGGTCAGTCTGGTCATTACCGTCGATACTGGGATTAGCGCAGTCGAACAGATTGCGTATGCCAACAGCCTTGGCATCGACGTAATTGTCACGGACCATCATGAGCCGCCTGAGGTGCTGCCAGAAGCTTATGCGCTGATCAACCCGAAAATCCCTACATGTCCCTATCCCTTTAAGGGACTGGCGGGCGTAGGCGTGGCTTACAAGCTGGCACAGGCTCTCGTTGGAGACCCGCCGGAGGAATGGCTTCAGATTGTTTCTATCGGAACCATTGCTGACTTGATGCCGCTCACGGGGGAGAATCGGGTGCTTGTGAAGCACGGGATCGAATCGATGCGGAATACGAGGTATGAAGGCATTCGATGCCTGCTTGAGGTATCAGGGATCCATGTGGAGCAGGTGACAGCCGTTAATGTGGCATTCTCGATGGCACCACGGATTAATGCCAGTGGCCGTCTGGATCATGCAGGCCGTGCCGTTACGCTGCTTACAACAGAACACCGGGAAGAAGCGGAGCGGCTTGCCTGGGAATTGGATGGGCTGAACAAGGATCGGCAGCAAGTGGTCGAAAACATCGTCCAGGAAGCGCTGGGCATGGTTCAAAACCGCTGGAGAGGACAGGAGGTTCCTCCTGTAATCGTGTTGGCGGGTGAAGGCTGGAACGTGGGCGTAGTTGGCATCGTGGCCTCAAAAATACTGGAGCGATTCTACAGGCCCGTTGTTATTCTCGGGATTGATCCCGAGACGGGGAACTGCAAAGGTTCCGCCCGATCGATTCCAGGATTCGATATTTATGCGGCTCTGCATTCCTGCAAAGACGTCATGGACCACTTTGGGGGTCATCCATCCGCAGCGGGCATGAGCCTCCATCGGGACCGTTTGGAGGAATTTGAACAGGGACTTCATCGATATGCGGAAGAAGCGCTCGAAGAAGAGCATCTGATTGCAATCTGTGAAGCGGACCTGGAGGCTAGCTTGTCGGAGGTATCGGTGCCTGTTATTGAACAAATTGAACAGTTAGGCCCGTTTGGCATGGCCAATGCTGTGCCGAAGATTGTCTTTCGGGATGTTGTCATCAAGGACGTCCGCAAAATCGGCAAAGAGGGGAAACATCTGAAGCTTCGTTTGCAGCAAAAGCGGGAGGTTATCGATGCAATCTCATTCGGCTGGGGACATCTAGCCGATATTTTGCCGGTGGGATCGGTTGTGGATGTGCTTGGCGAGCTTTCCGTGAATGAATGGAACGGGAGCCGTAAAGTACAGCTCATGATTCAGGATATCTGCGCCCCTTATCAACAGGTGTTTGACTACCGCGGGATCAAGGAGCCGATACAGGAAATTCAGAGGTGGAGAGCGGAGCTGGAGCCGCATCTGCGCTGCACGGCAGTCCGTTCGGCAGTGGTGTACGCAAAAGATTCACATCCGGAAATAAAAAGTCAATTGTATGATATGTGCCTTTGGGTATATGATAGGAATGCTGGCATCATGCCGGATAATGATATTGCTGAGAACAGTCAAGAAGATATTTCCGTTTTGTTCGTACTGGATGTACCGGAGACGGCTGAACAATTGGATGCATTCATGTCAGCCTTCCATTCCGTTCCTAATATATTCATGCTGCATCCGACCCGGAACCTGCGCGAACGACTGCAAATTCCGGACCGCGAACAGTTTAAAAAGCTGTACGTTTCACTTGCCGGAATGACGTCCGCTCCCGTGTCGGAGTATGAGGTTGTAGCACGTCTGCAGAAGCAGACGTCCTTGTCCGAACGCATGCTGCTCAAAGTACTGGATGTGTTTGAGGAATTGGCGTTCATCCAGCGTGATGAGGGACAGATTACCTTTATACCGAAGCCGGAGAAAAAGCCGCTGGATGCTTCCCGTCACTTCCGTGAACTAAGCGATTTGGCAGATATGGAGCAGCATCTGCTGCATGCCGGTACGGAACAATTAACCCAATGGATGATGTCCCGCACAAAAGGCGTATCTTAACCGCAACTATACAGGAGGAGATTATTTTGGATTTTAAAGATTATATTCGTGTCATTCCCGATTTTCCGCAGGCGGGGATCAGCTTCAAAGATATTACTACACTGCTGAAGAATGGTGAGGTGTATCGCAAAGCCATCGAAGAATTGAAGGTCTTGGTATCCGACCTCAAAATTGATGTGATAGCTGGTCCCGAAGCCCGTGGATTTGTTGTAGGTGCTCCGCTGGCTTATGCTCTTGGGGTAGGATTCGCGCCCATTCGCAAAAGTGGAAAGCTTCCCTACGAAACGATCGAAGTGGGATATGACCTCGAATATGGTAAAGATCGCTTGGCGATGCATACCGATGCAATCGAGAAGGGACAAAATGTATTGATTGCGGATGATCTTCTTGCAACAGGCGGTACGATTGCGACTTCGGTTAACCTCATTCGTCAATTGGGCGGAAACGTTGTTGGAGCAGCATTCATGATCGAGCTGGCTGATCTCAATGGCCGTTCGAAGCTGGATGGAATCGATGTATTTACATTAATGCAATACGAGTAATCGACAACATTCTCCCTGATTTTCCCGGGAAATAATAAAATGCCCTGAGCAGTCATCTCAGGGCATTTTTCTATTTTGCAATCGAGTTGTCGTTTCAATCCGGCGTTTTTTCTACGAGCGGCTCATCATTTTTTTCATTGGAGAGGCCGGTAATCTCGAAGACTTTGAAGAGGAGGGCCATGAGAACACCTACGATAGTAGCCAGGGCCATACCCTTTAGCTCGATGTTAGCGATCTTCAATGTTACGCCGCTAATTCCTGTTACCAGAACTAGCGTAGCCAGGATCATGTTGCTTGCTTTGGAGAAATCGACCCTTTGCTCAACAAAGATCCGAAGGCCGGAAGCTGCGATAACCCCGAACAGCAATAGAGATACGCCGCCCATTACAGGTGTAGGAATGTTGGCTACAACGGCGGAGAACGTTCCAGAGAAGGAGAGCAGAATCGCAATAACGGCTGCTCCGGCAATTACGAATATCGAGTATACCTTTGTGAGTGCCATAACCCCGATATTTTCACCATAGGTGGTATTGGGTGTGGAACCTACGAATCCTGACAGGATGGTGGATATACCGTTACCGAGAAGGGAGCGGTGCAGGCCAGGGTCTTTGGAGAGGTCTTTGCCCACGATATTACTTGTTACCAGCAAATGCCCGATGTGCTCTACGATAACAACGATTGCCACCGGAATGATGGACCAGATCGCGCCGTTATCGAATACCGGGGTTGTCAGCTCCGGAGCAGACAGGAACTTCGCGTTCGCGATTTTCTCGGTGTCTACCACGCCTAGCGCGAAGGAGAGTGCATAACCGACAACAATTCCGATCAGAATGTGAATGATTTTGGCGAAGCCGCGGAACAGGATGGATCCGAGTACGGTGACACCAAGTGTCACGAGTGAAATCGTAATGGTTGTAGGATCAATGGATTGTCCCTCTTCTGGCAAGAAGCCGGCCATACCAGCGGCAACCGGTACAAGCTCAAGCCCGATCATGGCAATAATGGCACCCATTACCGCTGGCGGGAATACAAAGTCGATCCATTTGGTTCCTGCATATTTAACGATAAGAGCTACCAGGCAGAAGATAATCCCTGTTACGATAAAGGCGCCCAGTGCCTTGCTATAGTTGGCTTCCGGATCGCCGGCGAGCACGACCAGAACCGGTGCGATAAAGGCGAAGCTGGAGCCGAGGTAGGCCGGGATCTTCCCTTTACATAAAAAAATGTAGAGCAGCGTGCCGATGCCGTTCATCAGCAGGATCATGCCGGGATCCACGCCGAATAGGTTCGGTACAAGCACCGTACTTCCGAACATGGCGAACAAATGCTGCAGGCTCAGAAGGAAACCTGGGCCAAACGGAAGTTTCTCATCTACTTGAATTTCTCGTTGCAAACCATTTCACTCCTCTTAGGACTTTAAATATAGGACCGTTCGCGTACGATCTTTAATAGATTAAATACAATCGTTCGTTTTTTCAACACTAATTTTTACAGTTCGTCAAAATATCCATTTCATGTCAAGTTTTGATGTCTCCGAGCCGGAAACGGGCATACTATAAGTGTCTGAACGCTCGACATGTTGACGTATAACGTCACAAGCGTCATAATGATAGGAAAACAATCACGAGGGAACCTGCACGTTTTGACAAGGGCGGGTTCCATTTTATATAGAAAGGGAAGAGAAGGACTCCAAAATGGGCATAGAGCGATTACTCGAAAAGGCCAGCGCCTATATAAAAGAACCCGATCTTCTCCGCATCCAGGAAGCTTATGAATTTGCGGAGCAAGCCCACCACGGACAAGTGCGGAAATCGGGAGAACCTTATATTCTTCATCCGCTTGCGGTTGCAGACATCGTGGTGAATATGCAGATGGACACGTTGTCTATTATTGCTGCGTTGCTTCATGATGTCGTTGAGGATACAACTGTATCGCTCGAGCAGATCCGTGAGCGCTTCGGGGATACCTGCGCACTGCTGGTGGATGGTTTAACGAAACTGGAACGTATCCAATTCCGATCCAAAGAAGAACAGCAGAACGAAAATTATCGTAAAATGTTTATCGCGATGGCTAGGGACATCCGGGTGATCGTGATTAAGCTGGCGGATCGGCTTCACAATATGCGCACGCTTAAGTATCAGTCCGAGGAAAGCCAGCGCCGTATTTCCTATGAAACGCTAGAGATCTTTTGTCCGATCGCTCATCGTCTAGGTATTTCCGCGATCAAGTGGGAGATGGAGGATATCGCGCTTCGTTACTTGAATCCGCAGCAGTATTACCGCATTGCGAATTTGATGCACAAGAAGCGGGCTGAACGTGAGCAGTATATCGACAATGTCATAGTCTGTATCCGTGAGAAGCTCGATGAGATGGGCATACAAGCCGACTTATCGGGCAGGCCGAAGCATATTTACAGCGTGTTTAAGAAAATGACGGTGAAGAACAAGCAATTCAACGAAATTTATGATCTTCTTGCAATCCGCATTATTGTGGACAATATCAAGGATTGTTATGCTACGCTTGGCATCATCCACACCTTGTGGAAGCCGATGCCTGGCCGTTTCAAAGATTATATCGCCATGCCAAAAACGAATATGTATCAATCCCTTCACACGACGGTGGTCGGACCGAATGGGGAACCGACAGAGGTACAGATCCGGACCTGGGAGATGCATCGTACGGCAGAGTACGGTATCGCGGCTCACTGGTCCTATAAAGAAGGTTCCGCAGGCAACGGAGGCAGCTTCGATAATAAGATGACGTTCTTCCGTGAAATATTGGAGCTGCAGCATGAGACGAAGGATGCCTCGGAATTTGTAGAATCTCTGAAGATGGACTTTTTCTCCGATTTGGTTTTTGTGTTTACGCCAAAAGGCGAGGTGATCGAGCTGCCTTCAGGCTCCGTCCCTCTCGATTTTGCCTATCGAATTCATACTGAAGTAGGAAACCGGACGATTGGTGCCAAGGTCAACGGCAGAATCGTTCCGCTGGATCATCAACTCAAGACTGGCGATATCGTGGAAATTTTAACATCGAAACATTCGTACGGTCCTAGCCAGGACTGGTTGAAGATTGCCCAATCCTCCCATGCCCGCAGTAAGATCAAGCAGTGGTTCAAGAAAGAGAAGCGGGAAGAGAATGTGGAGAAGGGGCGCGATATGCTGGAGCGCGAAATTAAGCGCCTCGGTCTTGAGGTGTCCGAATGGACGACCGATGATAAATTAATGGAGGCGGCCAAGAAATTCGCCTTTAATGATATCGAGGATATGTTATCGGCGGTTGGCTTTGGCGGGATCACGGCCGCACAAATCTGTACCAAAGTGACCGAGAAGCTCCGTAAGGAGCAGGAGGAAGCAAATCAGCTTGAATTGACCTCCGAGATGAAGGAAATCAAGCCGGCGGAGAAACGAAGCCGTCCGACTAACGGCGTGCGCGTGAAGGGGATTGATAATCTGCTGGTGCGCTTCGCGAGATGCTGCAATCCCGTACCCGGCGATGATATTGTCGGTTACGTTACCCGCGGACGCGGTGTATCGGTCCATCGTTCGGATTGTGCCAATCTGCCGTCCATGGGTGAAGGCGAGGATGCCGCTCGCGTCATCGAGGTGGAATGGGAAACGGCGGTTGAGGCTAACTACAGCGTTGATATCGAAGTGACGGGCCATGATCGCAACGGACTGTTAAATGAAGTTCTTCAGGCCGTTTCAGAGAGCAAAACGAATATTTCCGCTGTGACCGGCCGATCTGACAAGAATAAAATGGCGATGATTCACATGACGATTTTGATCCGCAATACGGATCACCTTCATTCCGTTGTGGAGCGAATCAAGCGGGTGAAGGATGTATATACCGTTCATCGAATCATGCAGTGACGCAAGTGATGGCACGGTAGCGTGGTTAACGGACTCCGGGGTTTTATGGACATGTACAGTCTCGGATGATTATACGAATGCGGTCTGTTATCCTGCGGGAGACAGGCCGTTTTATTTTAAGTGTGAGGATCTGCTGCCAGATATCGCAAGAAAAACTACCGATAAACGCGGCCTGTCTTCTTAGAGAGCATATCGATAGACATTTTTCTTAAGATATCAGAGTATAAACTTCGGAGGATCTGTCTGCCTGATATCGCAAGAAAAACTACCGATAAACGCGGTCTGTCTTCTTAGAGAGTACATCGATAGACATTTTTCTTAAGATATCAGAGTATAAACTTCGGAGGATCTGTCTGCCTGATATCACAAGAAAAACTACCGATAAACGCGGTCTGTCTTCTTAGAGAGTACATCGATAGACATTTTTCTTATGGAAAAGAAGGAGCTAAACACAATGAGAGTGGTTATTCAAAGATGTAAGCATGCGCAAGTCACGGTTGACAATGAAATCGTTGGCCAGATTGAAGCTGGATTGATGGTGCTGGTCGGTGTGACGCATGAGGATGAAGAGAAGGATGCCAAATACCTTGCCGAGAAGGTTGCGGGACTGCGCATTTTTGAGGACGAGGATGGAAAAATGAATTTTAGCGTCCAGGACGTGGGCGGAGCCATTCTGTCGGTATCCCAGTTTACACTTTATGGTGACACCCGCAAGGGAAAACGTCCGAATTTCATGGCCGCCGCCAAACCGGATGAAGCAAATGCATTGTATGAATCGTTTAACCGCGAGCTCTTAGCGAAGGGGTTGCAGGTTGAGACCGGGGTGTTCGGAGCCATGATGGACGTGTCGCTAACCAATTGGGGCCCGGTAACCCTGATCATTGACAGCAGATCATAAGCGGCTAAAAAAGACGGACAGCATGCATCATATTGAAGAGATGGGGCATCCTGAGTGAACAAATGCTTGTGAGGCATTCACACAAAAAAGGAGCCGTGTTAGCTATGCGCCAACCTCCCAAATTTTCGATATGGAGCAGTTTGCCCACGATGGTCGGGTCCGGAGACATTAGGGAAGCAGCGAGCACAGAGCGCATGGTTGCAGCTTCGGAAGATCCTGTACAACTCATCAGCATAAAGGGACAAATGCGGAAGCAGCTGCCGAGATCGTAGGACCCAATAGGATCGTGTGTCACTCATGGTGACTTCATGAAAGAGCCTGAGAATATTCTCGGGCTCCTTTTCATAAGCTGTGAGTCCCACAGACCCCCTATCATGACCATGTGCCTGAATGGTGCAGATCGCGGGGCTTTCGTCCATTCCGCTGTTATAAAAAGGACATTCCAGGGTAATAACAAATCGAGGACAATCATGAAAGGAGACATGCCAGATGAGTAAAGTTGCATTTCTACTAGCTGACCAATTCGAAGATTCCGAGATGAAAACTCCTTATGATGCCGTGAAGGAAGCGGGGCATCAAGCTGATATTATTGGTTTGAAGCAAGGACAAGAGGTTAAGGGTAAACAAGGCAAGGCATCGTATACAACGGATAAAGCCATTGCCGACGTCAATATAAACGATTATGATGCGGTGGTTATTCCAGGCGGCTCTTCCCCGGAAAATTTGCGTCTGGATTCCCATATATTGCAGTTTGTTGCAGCAGCGGACAAGGCAGGCAAACCGATTGCCTCGATATGCCACGGGCCGCAAATTCTGGCAAGTGCCGACCTGCTGAAGGGACGCACGATCACTTCCTATCCTCCGCTTCAGGATGATATGGTAAATGCTGGCGCTAACTTTAAGGATGAAAAAGTCGTCGTGGATCGCAACTTCATTACGTCCCGGACGCCGAAAGATGAGCCGGCCTTTGTGCGTGAGCTCTTAAAGGCACTGTAAGAAGAAAGAAGCTGCATGCTGTATGGTTGTCCATGTTATACCGGTCTTTCAAACACTTGGGTTGAAAAAAAGGAGGAATGGACATGTCTAGACAAATTCAAGCTTATTTCAGAACGGAAGACGACGCTGAAGGCGCAAGGACGAGGCTGTTAACGTACAATACGGAACAGCTGGAGGTGGGACAGCTTCAGGATTCGGTTCGAGGCGGAGGCAATATCCTCGTGCCGCTGGTGCCGTGGGGCAATTCCGGCACGGGCGGAGCGACTGCAGGGGCTACAACGATGGGAGCGCCCGGCGGAGTCGTCGGGGCTCCCGGGGTCCTCGTGGGCTCCCGTGACGCCAATGACAGCCGCGATATAGCGCAAGATCGACCGCAAGACGATGACACACTCGGCGACACGTGGCGCGAAGCAGACGTAACGGACCTGGACTATGATGATCTGAGATATACGCTGTCCGTTAAGGTAAGGGACGAGGATTACGATCAGATCGTCCATGATTTGCGGGCGAATAACGCTTACGTGGAGCGATTTGACTAATTAGCGGAAAAGCTAGCAGCGCGTTATTTCTCTTTTAGAAGACGGAAGATCATCATGCTCGGGGAGCTGTCCCTGGGAACGCAATAGGGCTGTTCCGCTGATGGAGCAGCCTTTTTTGGTTATAATATTAAAAGCGCTTTCTTGCTTGTAACATAACTGTAATGTTTGTTCAATGTTTCTTTAATATTCCCTGTTTATAATAACAGCATGACCCCCTTTTTTATATAATATATGTTTTGGACCTACAACGTGGTTTGTAGGTTTTTTTCTTTTTTCGGGCAATTTCAACAAAGTTTCTTGACTTTAGTGTGGTAGTTCATTAGAATCTAAAAATATAATGTTTTGGGTATACTATATTTATCAATAACAGATTTCATGACGGGAACAAGTACTCCATCCCCACAAGACCAGAGAAGAATCCCTTGGCTGTAAGGATTCGCTTGATGAGTGGACGAATGACCTCCTCGAGAACAGACGGCGAAGCAAGCACCGGTTAACCGGTGGGATAGACAGTAGCCGAACTGCGCGGCCGGGCGTTATACGGAATAAGCGGATGATTGAACGCACTGATTAAAGGTGTGTCAATACCGGAATGTGGGTGGTACCACGGGTGATTATATAACGATCTCTCGTCCCTGTTGTCTTAGGACAGCGGGGCGGGAGATTTTTTAGTTTTCACGGCTTGTTGCGAAATGACTCCCCAGGAGTTTTTTCATAGTTAGTTTCAAGAAGTGAATCAGATCAAGGCAAGACATGTTCCAAGGGTGAAGATGTCATAGGACGTGGAGGGATGAAGATGGCAAACGAGAAATTCGAGAAACCGACAGGCACGCAGGACATCCTGCCAGGTGCCGTCGAGAAATGGCAGTTTATCGAGGAGAAGGCACGCGATTTGTGCCGGAGATACAACTACCGCGAAATTCGCACACCGATCTTTGAGCAGACCGAGTTGTTCGAACGCGGGGTGGGCGAAACCACCGACATCGTAGAGAAGGAAATGTATACGTTCAAGGATAAAGGGGATCGCAGCATGACCCTACGTCCGGAAGGAACGGCAGGCGTCGTGCGGGCATATGTGCAAAACAAGCTGTATGGAGAGCCTGACGTCACGAAACTGTACTACATGGGTCCCATGTTCCGCTACGAGCGACCACAGGCGGGACGTTACCGTCAGTTCCATCAGTTCGGCGTCGAGGTGTTCGGCACGGCAGATCCGGCTATCGATGCCGAGGTGATTGCGCTGGGATACAGTTTCTATAAGGAGCTTGGGCTGAACGGGGTAAAAGCAGAGATTAACTCTGTAGGGACGCCTGAGGTACGGGCGGCTTACCGCAGTGCGCTGCTTGCTTTCCTGGAACCGATGAAAGAGAACTTATGCTCGGATTGCCAGTCTCGCATGGAACGCAACCCGCTGCGCGTGTTGGACTGCAAGAAGGACCAAGGGAAGTTCGATGGGGCGCCTTCGATTCTGGACAGCCTGGATGAGGAATGCAGCACGCACTTTGAGAAAGTGAAAGGGTACCTGGATGCGATGGGCATCGAGTATGAAATCAATCCAAGACTGGTTCGGGGATTGGACTATTATACGCATACCGCATTTGAATTCAAGGCCCAGGGCATCGGCGCGATTGATACGGTAGGCGGCGGAGGGCGGTTCAACGGACTGGTCGATCAGATCGGTGGACCGGATCAGCCTGGCATCGGGTTCGGGATTGGTCTTGAGCGAATCCAATTGATTCTGGAGCACCAAGGGGTCAATCTGTCGGCAGCCAAGCCGCTGGATGTCTATCTGGTTGCGCTGGGTGAAACCGCTGAGCAGGAAGTGGCCAAATTGATCTACGAACTGCGAAGCAAGGGCGTAGCTGCCGAACGCGATTACCTTGGCCGAAAAATGAAAGCCCAGATGAAGTCCGCCGACCGTTTGCAAGCCCGTTATACCGCCATTTTGGGTGAAGATGAACTGGCGCGCGGAGAGATTGCACTGAAGTCGATGGAGACCGGCGAGCAGCGTACGGTTAGATTGGACGCTCTGGTTCAAGAATTGGTTTAATCGTCGCATGAAGCGACTTAATTATAGTAAAGGGGAATGATAAACGATGAAAAGGACGCATCAATGCGGTCATCTGACAACCGCGAACATTGGAGAAACTGTAACACTGAACGGCTGGGTACAAACCCGCCGCGACTTGGGCGGCGTTCTGTTCATCGATCTTCGCGATCGGAGCGGCATCATGCAAATCGTATTTAACCCGGATTTCTCAGGCGAAGCTTTGGCTGTTGCCGATAAGGTCCGCAGCGAATTCGTGGTGGCTGTATCCGGTAAAGTCGTAAAGCGCGATCCTGAAACGTTCAACCCGAATCTGCCTACTGGCGAAATCGAAGTTCAAGTGACAAGCATTGAAGTGTTGAATGCAGCCAAAACGCCTCCGTTCTTTATCGAAGACGGCGTGGAAGTGGATGAGCAGCTTCGTTTGAAGTATCGCTATCTGGACCTTCGTCGTCCAGAGATGCAAAAAACGCTGATGCTGCGCTCCAAAGCGTCGAAAGTATTCCGCGACTTCCTCGATGACGAGGGCTTCGTGGACGTGGAGACACCAATTCTGACCAAGAGCTCCCCGGAAGGCGCACGCGACTATCTCGTACCGAGCCGCGTACACGCAGGTGAATTCTTTGCGCTTCCGCAATCTCCACAAATTTATAAGCAGCTCCTTATGGTGAGCGGGCTTGAACGCTACTACCAAATTGCACGCTGCTTCCGTGACGAGGACTTGCGTGCTGACCGTCAGCCGGAATTTACCCAGGTCGACATCGAGACGTCCTTCATGGAACGCGACGACCTGCTGAACATGATGGAGCTGCTGATGGTGAAGTTGTTCAAGGAAACCATCGGCGTTGAACTTGCAACGCCATTCCAGCGTATCAGTTATGCTGATGCGATGGGCAAATACGGCTCCGATAAGCCGGATCTCCGATTCGGTATGGAATTGATCGAAATGAACGATATCGTTGCAAGCAGCGGCGTCAAAGTATTCTCTTCCGTTATTGAAAAAGGCGGCGAAGTGAAGTGCTTGAACGCTAAAGGCTGCGGGACTTGGACACGTAAGGAGATTGACGATCTGGGGCCATATGCAGCCCGTTACGGAGCGAAGGGTCTTGCTTGGATTCAAGTGAAGGAAGGCGAGTTCAAGGGGCCGATCGTGAAATTCTTCAGCGAGCAGGAAATTGAAGCGGTAAGAGAACGCACAGGAGCCGAAGACGGCGACTTGCTGCTGTTCTCCGCAGACAATAAAAAAGTGGTTGCCGACGTGCTTGGCGCGCTCCGCTTGAAAATTGGACGTCAGCTTGGCCTGATCAACGACAACGAGTACAAGTTTGCTTGGGTGCTGGACTTCCCGCTGTTCAGCTATGATGAAGAGGCGAAGCGCTACGTGGCCGAGCATCATCCGTTCACCCGTCCAAAAGACGAAGATCTGGAATTGATGGATACGGATCCGCTTGCTGTACGCGCGGAAGCTTATGACATCGTGCTGAATGGATATGAAGTAGGCGGCGGTTCCATGCGGATTTTCAAACGCGAGATCCAAGAGAAAATGTTTGCGGCGCTTGGTATGTCGCCGGAAGTGGCGCACGACAAATTCGGATATCTCATGGACGCCTTTGAGTACGGCACTCCTCCACACGGCGGAATCGCCTTCGGGTTGGACCGTTTGGTGATGCTGCTTGCCGGACGCACCAACCTGCGTGAAACGATTGCGTTCCCGAAAACGGCAAGCGCAACGGATCTGTTGATGGATGCTCCTTCCCAGGTGGACGGAGGACAACTGGAGCAGCTGCATATCAAACTCGCCAAGAAGCCGGGCGACGAGAAATAAGTCCGTTGTTCTTGATAAAGGAGGTTGCTTGAATTATGCTGCATCAATTTTCCCGTACGGAATTAGCCATAGGCCCTGAGGGCCTTGAGATCATGAAGAACAGCACGGTGGCGGTGCTTGGTATCGGCGGCGTGGGGTCCATTGCGGTGGAGGCCCTCGCCCGTACCGGGGTTGGCCGTATCATTCTGATCGATAAAGATGTGGTGGATATCACCAACATCAATCGGCAGATTCATGCGTTAACGACCACGGTAGGCCAGAAGAAAGCGGACCTGATGGTTGATCGGGTCAAATTGATCAATCCGGAATGTGAAGCGATCGCTCTGAACATGTTCTACACCGAAGAAACGTATGAAGAGTTGTTTAAATTCGATCTGGATTATGTGATTGATGCGTCGGATACGATTATTTATAAAGTTCATCTGATCAAGGAATGCCTGCGGCGCGGTATTCCGATCATCTCCAGCATGGGGGCAGCCAACAAAATGGACCCCACGAAGTTCCAGGTAGCTGACATCTCCAAAACGTCCATGGATCCGATTGCCCGTATTGTACGCACCAAGCTGCGCAAAGACGGCATCAAGAAAGGGGTCAAGGTTGTTTTCTCACTAGAGGAGCCGATGAAGCCCCGCCAGGACGTTACGGAGAAGATTGTACCCGAGAATGCTCCTGAAATCCGGAAAGCGAAGCAGCCTCCGGCAAGCAATGCATTCGTTCCGCCTGTGGCCGGACTGATTATGGTGAGCGTAACGGTGAAAGAACTGCTCGAAAAAGGCGGCATCTCGTTATAACGAGGCGTCCGGACAAAACTAAACTCGGCTCGAGAAAATGATAGATAAACGGAAGGCAGGGAGTAAGAACAGCCTTTCGGCAAAATTGAGTTTGGTTAACCAAACGCAGCGTCCAGCCAAAGGACGCTGCGTTTTTTTCTGCCGTGGACGAAAGAGATCAGGACAACAAACCCAAACAAAAATTCCTATGACAGAGCATTGCTAGTATATCCGGGCAAGTTGTGCTACAATGAAACTCCTTTTTGTGTCACGGCCTTTAAAGCCAGACTTCGATGCGAAAAAAAATATGTTTCTTAGGAGGTAACTGAAAGTGTCAGAATCTTTTCAAAGTGCCTATCAAGAAGAAGAGTCAAGGCTAAACGAGGTTATCGTTGAAATTGACCGTCAGCTTGAACGTTTGCGCGGGATTCCGGTATACACGGGTCATGATTTTACGGAGCAGGTGCTCGAAGCGGGGCGGGAAGAGAAACGGCAGGCCCTCGCCAAAAGTTTGCCGGAGCCTTACTTCGGGAGGCTGGATTTTCAGGAGAGCGGAACGGGAGCGAAGAAACCGCTCTACATCGGGAAGATCGGCTTCGATAAGGAAGATGCCGGGGATCACCCGATGGTGATTGATTGGCGAGCTCCAGTCGCGAGTCTTTTTTATTCGTTTACCGGCGGTACCGACCCGGCTTCGTTCGAAGCACCCGAAGGAATCATCGAGGGGCTAGTGTATTTAAAACGCAATGTCGTGATCCGAAAGCAAATTTTGGAACGGGTATCGGATACGTACAATCGGGAAAGCGGCGGACCTGCGGTATCCGATGAGTTTTTGGTTTACCGTCTCGGGGAGAACAAGGATAACCGGCTGCGGGATATCGTATCCACGATTCAGGCCGAGCAGGACAAAATCATCCGTGCTGCCAAAAATACCGCACTTATCATCCAAGGGGTGGCGGGAAGCGGAAAAACGACGGTGGCGCTGCATCGGCTGGCATATTTGCTCTATCAGTACAAGGAGCAGGTAACCGCGGAGAAAATGATCATATTCGCACCCAACCTGATGTTTCTGGATTACATATCCGACGTGCTGCCTGAGCTCGGAGTCGGCGATATACAGCAGCGCACGTTTGGCGATTGGGCAGCGGAGCTGCTCGATATTCAGCTCGCTTCGGATGATCATGCACAGACGCTTCATCAATGGTTCGAGACAGAGCCAGGTCAGGGTACCCCGGATATTGACGATAATGTCAGCGGCCGCTACAAAGGCTCATTGAGACTGATGGAGATCATCCGGCGCTGCGTGGAATCCATCGAAGCGGAGGCTCTTCCAGACGGGGACTTCTCTCCATGGGATGGGGCTGTACTGAAACAGGAGACGATCGCGGAATGGTTCTACCAGGAATATAAACCGTATCCGCTGGCCAAACGGAAGGAACGGCTGCTGGCCAGGCTGCACCGCTGGGTCGAGATGGAGCTGAAGAAATCGCCATCAGCGGCCGTGATGAAAGAACGGAAGAAAAAAGCGGCTCAACGAGAAAAGGCTTATGGGAACCGATGGCCGAAATTTGAGCCGGTCTCATTATATAAACAATTGTTTGGGGCGGTTAAGGCAACCGGATCGTGGTTTGAAGAGCTATCCGCTCTGATTCCGTCCGAGGTGCTCGCCGCAACGCGTAAAGATCTGAAGAAGAATGTGGTCCGCGAAGAGGATTTGCCTGCCTTGCTGTATTTCCACTGTTTATTGAATGATATTACCGGAGAGCAGCGTTTTGACCATATCGTTATTGATGAGGCACAGGATTTCTCGCCATTTCAGGTGGCTGTGCTGGACCTGTTCGTCAGAGGACATTCCTTCACCATATTAGGTGATTTGTCGCAGGGCATTCATGCCTATCGCGGCGTTCATGCGTGGGAAGAGATGAGCTCCCTGTTTAAGGAAGAGGAAACAGCCTATTTTGCCTTGACGCGCAGTTATCGCTCCACGATGGAGATCATCGAATTTGCGAACGGCATTTTGGAGAAGGGTGTCAGCAGTGATCTGCTTGCCGTTCCGGTATTCCGGAGCGGCGATACCGTTCGCCTGATTCCTTATGATTCGGCGAAATCCAGAACGAGAGATTTGGAACGGGCGATGGAGGCACTCATCGCTAAGGAATATCGGACGGTCGCTATACTCACTCGAACCTTGCGAGAAGCGCAAGAGCTGCATGAGCAATTCATTACTGCATGGCCGATGCTGAATCTGATCGATGGCAGCAAAGGAACGTATCAGGGCGGTTATTCCGTGCTTCCTGTTTATTTGTCCAAGGGGCTTGAGTTCGATGCGGTTGTGGTGGCGGATGCAGATCGGGCGCATTACGCGGAAAAAGCTTGGGATGCCAAGCTGATGTACGTGGGATGTACGCGGGCGCTGCATGAGCTGTGGCTGCTGCATGGTGAGCAGCTGCCAACTTATATCAGGACGGAGACCTCAGAAATTACTGCCAGCGGCTGGCCCGTGGAGTAAGTTGAAATTGTGTTACTAACGTTGTAATGTTCAGTGTGAAGTGGAAAAATGGGAAGATGTCCCGTGGGGTGGCACATGTCTGCATGTGCTTTCTCTGCGGGACTTTTTGTTCTGCTTTTTGCTTAACCAAGCATTTGGTAGGAAGAGCCCAGATTCTCGATATACCGGATCAAGGTCCAAACGATGAGGATGGAAAGTGCCGCTGCCAAGATGATGAAGAGGGTCATTTTTCGCATAGGTTTTCGTTTCAATTCAAAAACCTCCCTTCACTAGAGTGGATGTCATAGGGTTTCTACAGGCATGGCGAAATTGAATATGGTATGATAGAGTGTGACGGATTTGATTGAAACCGGCTTATCTTTACATTGATATCAGACAAGGAAGTGTAGCAATGGATTTATTCAGTATCGGGCGTGAAGGGGACCGGGATTCCCGGCTGCTGGCCGATCGGATGCGCCCTTCGTCGCTGGATGAATATATAGGACAAGAACATATTATCGGTCCGGGCAAACTGCTCAGACGGGCCATAGAGGCAGACCAAGTCTCTTCCATTTTATTGTACGGCCCGCCGGGATGCGGCAAAACAACGCTTGCGCATATTATCTCACAGCAAACGAAGGGGTACTTTGTTCGGCTGAATGCCGTGGAGGCCTCGGTTAAGGACGTCAGGGAGGTCATTGAGCAAGCCCAGAGCAACCGCAGTCTGTACGGCACCAAAACGATCCTGTTTCTGGATGAGGTCCACCGCTTTAACAGCTCAAGACAGGACGCGCTGCTGCCTGCTGTGGAGAATGGCACGATTATATTTATCGGCGCGACGACAGAGAACCCCTTTCATTATGTAAATGGGGCCTTGATGAGCCGTTCAACCTTGTTCCAGCTTGAGCCCCTGAATAAGAACCATTCCTTGATCGCGATGCAGCGCGCGCTATCCGATCCGGATAAAGGTCTTGGATTCATGGAGCTTCAGGCAGATGAGGAAGCTTTGGAGCATATTGCAACGATGGCGAACGGCGACATCCGGCGTGCATTGAATGCGCTTGAGCTCGCTGCGATGACGACCCCGCCTGATGCAGGCGGTACGGTCCATATTACGCTGGATGTGGCCGAGGAATCGATACGCAAGCCGCTCGTTAAGGCGGACGAGTCCACGCAGTATGACGTGCTGTCCGCCTTTCATAAAAGCATTCGGGGTTCCAGCGATGCGGCATTGTTCTGGTTCTTGTATGCGGTCGAAAAGCTGGGGATGGACCCGATGGTGTTCATCCGCCGCTTGATTGCTGCCAGCAGCGAGGATATCGGGCTGGCTAATCCGCAAGCGATGGTGCAGGCGGTAAGCGCACTGGACGCCTACCGGAATAACGGCTGGCCGGAAGCCAAGCTTAATATCGCCCAGGCTATCCTGTTTGCGGTGGAAAGTCCAAAATCCGATGGCGTTGTGACCGCCATATCACGGGCGATGTCCGCCATGGATGAAGTAAAATCGGCGGAGGTCCCGCTTCATCTGCGTGATGCGCATTATTCGGGGGCGGTGAAGCTGGGGCATGTCGGCTATAAGTACCCGCATGATTATCCGGGCCATTACGTGAAGCAGGAATATTTGCCGAAGGAGCTCTCCCGCAGGGTGTTCTATCAGGCGACGGAGCAGGGGAACGAAGCCAAGATCGCTCACAACCAGCGATTACGACGCGAAGAATAGGGCCTTACTGCGATAATGGGATCTACGGCTGCTAGTTTAGTTAAATGGAGGAAACGAAAGATGAAAACAGGGAAACAACGGTTTGTCATCCTGCTGCTGTCCGTCGGTCTTATGCTGAGCGGCTGTTCGGGGAAAAGCGCCCAGGAGCAGGTCGAAAGTGGACAGGCAACCGAGGCAGCGCATGAGCATGGACATCAGACGCAGCTGTCCAACGGGGATATCCAGGAGGCGACGGCTTCGATTGATGAGCTGCCTGCCTTTTTGAAGAGCCAGACCAGCGAGCTCCAAACGATCTATGCCTTGTCCGCGCAGGTCAGTGATGTCCTGAAATACATCCCTTGTTATTGCGGCTGTGGGGACAGCGCCGGTCATGAGAGCAACCTGAACTGTTTTATTGATGAGATCCAGGAGGACGGCACCGTGGTGTGGGATGATCATGGCACCCGCTGCGGGGTATGCCTGGACATTGCCGTGGAATCTGCCAAAATGAGCAGCGAGGGCAAAAGCCTGACGGATATTCGGACCGCAATCGACGAGAAATACAGCACAGGTTATGCTAAGCCGACACCAACCCCGATGCCGCCTGCCGAAAGTTAATTCTACTGTGGTTAAACAAGAAGGTACCCGATGTGATCAGTGGATCACTCGAGTGCCTTTTTTCTGTTGGGATTCATGTCCTTTAAGGACGTTATCAGGAATCGCTCATACGCTTCATAGGATCAGCAGACGTGATCTATCTCACAGCATTAAACTATATATGGATGTAAATTGATTAAACGAAACTATATATAGTGTGTGAATGATCTGAGAAGAAGGAGTTGATCGTTTCATGAAAGTCATGAAGAGAGACGGATGCCTGGTGAATTTTGAGATAAGCCGGATTGTGAAGGCAGTGGATAAAGCTTTTATAGCTGTTGAGGGTGTGTCCCGCAAGGAGGCTTCCCTGCAGCTTGGCGAGGAGGTTGCCCGCGCCACCGCGGGGATGGAGCAGGTGAGTGTGGAGGAAATTCAAGATATCGTTGTTGAACAATTGGAAAGCACAGGTTATGCTGAGGCAGCGGCAGCCTACCAACATTACAGGGAAGCCCGTGATCTGGAGCGAATGCGGCGGGGAGAGCTCTACAAGATCAGCAGGGATGTGATTGGGGTAACGAATCTGGATCTGCTGCGGGAGAATGCGAATCTCAACGGGGAATCCTTCAGTGGAAAAATGAGTCGGATCGGCTCCGAGTATGCCAAATGGATGGCAAGCAAATTTATCCTGCCCGGAGAGCTCATGAGAGCGGTCAGGGATGGTTATGTGTACGTGCACGACCTGGACCAGTATGCACTCGGTACGACGAACTGTATTTTCATCCCGTTTGACCGTCTATTGGCCAAGGGATTCAATACCGGTAACGGATCGGTCAGGCCGCCGCAGAGCATCATGACCGCGATGGCGCTGGTGGCCATCATATTTCAATCTCAGCAGAACAGTCAATTCGGCGGCGTGTCCGGAAATAAAATCGATTGGGATCTGGCCCCGTATGTCGGCAAATCGTTTCGCCGGCATTTTCGGAAAGGGCTTGCCTACTTCGGAGAGGTGGAGCAGGGCGAGCATAGACGCAATGTACAAATTCTTTCCGATAACGAATTATACATAGACAACGAGCAGTTGAAGGACATGTTCCCGCGAATATATCACTGCGCATATAACGAAACGGTGAATGAAGTAAAGCAGGCCGCGGAATCCCTGATTCACAATCTGAACACGATGAGCAGCCGGGCGGGGGGACAGATCCCTTTCACATCGCTGAACTATGGCATGTGCACGTCAACGGAAGGAAGGCTGGTGTCCCACGCTCTGCTGGATGCCACGATGAGAGGGCTCGGTGGGGGAGAGACGCCGATATTTCCGCAGCATATATTCCAGTGCAAGCAAGGGGTTAACCAGGCGGAAGGGGAGCCCAATTACGATCTGTTCCTGAAAGCCGTTGACTGCTCAAGCCGCAGGCTCTACCCGAACTTTGTCAACGTGGATGCGTCGTTTAATCTGGTCTACTATAAGCCGGACGAGCCAGACACGATTATTGCCACCATGGGCTGCAGGACACGGACGATTTCAGACCGGTTCGGGCGAAACCGCCTGAGCGGAAAAGGCAATTTGTCCTTCAATACGATCAATCTGGTTCGTCTCGGCATCGAGCATGGCATCGTCGAAGGCAAGCGGGATATGCCCGACCTGAGCCTCTTCTACGAGCAGTTGGATCAGTATATGACGATTGCGGTAGAGGGTTTGATTCACCGCTACGAGCTGCAGGCGGACCAACCGGCCAAAGCGTCCGATTTTATGATGCGCGAAGGCGTGTGGGAAGGCGGCGAAGACCTGGCGCCGGTGGACAAGGTACGCGAACTGATTAAGCATGGCACTCTCGCACTTGGATTCATTGGGCTTGCAGAATGCCTGAAGGCATTGACCGGACTGCATCACGGAGAGGATGAGAACAGCCGCAGGCTGGGAATCGAAATCATCCGACATATGCGCCGATTCTGCGATGCGGCCAGTGAAAAATACGACCTGAACATTACGTTGTTTGCCACGCCGGCAGAAGGGCTGTCCGGAAAATTCACGAAGCTTGACCGGCAAACCTTCGGTGTGATCGAGGGTGTGACAGACCGTGAGTATTATACGAACTCGTTTCATGTTCCGGTGTACTATCCGATGGCCGCGTACCGCAAAATCCGTTCCGAAGCTCCTTTCCATGAGCTGTGTAATGCAGGAGCGATTTCTTATGTGGAGCTCGACGGCAATGCCCGGCAGAATACGGCTGCTTTTCGGGACATCGTGCAGTTTGCCCTGCAGCAGAACATTGGATATTTCTCCGTAAACCATCCCGTCGACCGCTGCCTTGCATGCAACTACGAAGGGATCATCGGAAGCTCTTGCCCTGGATGCGGCGCTACGGAAGACAATGGGAACTTCCAGCGGCTGCGGAGGGTGACGGGATACCTAACGGGCAATTATACGGAGCGCTTCAATTCGGCCAAGCAGGCTGAAGTCAGGGATCGGGTGAAGCATCTGTGAATGTGTGCGGATATATCCCCGAGAGCATTAATGAAGGCCCAGGACTTCGGGCAGTTCTATTCGTGAGCGGCTGCCGTCATGCCTGCGCTGGATGCTTTAATACGGATTCCTGGGACTTTGAAGCGGGGGAGCCGTTTACAGAAGAATTGTCCGCGTCCATACTGCAGGACATCGTCGACAACCCTTTGCTGGATGGCGTGACCTTATGCGGTGGGGACCCGTTCTTCTCGCCGGAGGAATGCGCGGCACTTGTTCGCAAGCTCAGAACCCTCTGTCCCGGGAAAAGCATATGGGCCTACACGGGCTTCACCTTTGAAGCGCTGATGAGGCAGCCGAAGCTGCGCGAATTGGCAAAACAGTGCGACGTTATCGTGGATGGCAAATTCCAGTTGGAGCTAAGGGATGTCGCGCTTCCCTTCCGAGGCAGCTCGAATCAGCGTTTCATTGACGTATCCGCCAGCCTGGAACGCGGAGAAACGGTAGAATATGTTCTTCGCTAACACGTAAAAAAGAGCACACACTTTACGGAATCTTCCGTGTGAAGTGTGTGCTCTTTCGTTTAAGCCAGCGGATTAATAAGGAACTTTATCCGCCGTTTCGATCGTTCCGCCGCCAAGGCATTCGTCCCCTTGGTAGAAGACAACGGCTTGGCCCGGCGTGATTGCTTTTTGGGGCTTCGCAAACGCGACATGAACGGTTCCGTCTTCGCGCGGCGTTATCGTTACTTCCTGGTCCGGCTGACGGTAGCGGAATTTCGCGGTGCAGGTGTAGGCGTCTTTGGGCATAGCGTCTTGTCCTGCAATCCAGTTCATTCCGGAGGCAACGAGTCCGGTTGAATACAAACACGGATGATCGCCTTGAACAACGTACAAAATATTGTTAGTCAAATCCTTGTCGGCAACAAACCAAGGCTCTCCGGAGCCTGAGCCGCCGATTCCGAGACCTTGGCGTTGTCCCAGCGTGTAGTACATCAGGCCATCATGGCGGCCTTTCACCTCACCGGTGACAATGTCCACCATATCGCCGGATTGGGCGGGGAGGTATTGTCCAAGAAATTCTTTGAAATTCCGTTCGCCGATGAAACAAACGCCGGTGCTGTCTTTTTTCTTGGCGGTATACAGCCCGGCTTCTTCGGCGAGTCGGCGAACTTCCGGTTTCGGCAGATGCCCGATCGGGAACATCGCCTTGGAGAGCTGCTCTTGGCTCAGCGCATTGAGGAAGTAGGTTTGATCCTTGTTGCTGTCGACGCCGCGCAGCAGCCGGTACTGTCCGTCTTCTTCGATGACGCGGGCGTAATGGCCGGTAGCGACATAGTCGGCTCCCAGATCCATTGCCTTGTTCAGAAATTCGCCGAATTTGATTTCACGGTTGCACATGACATCGGGGTTCGGCGTTCTCCCAGCTTTATATTCATCGAGGAAATAGGTAAATACTTTATCGAAGTATTCCTTCTCGAAATTGACGGTATAGTAGGGAATGTCGAGCTGCTCGCACACGCGGCGCACGTCTTCAGCGTCCGCTTCAGCTGTGCAGTAGCCAAGCTCATCGGTATCATCCCAGTTTTTCATAAAGATGCCGATCACTTCATAGCCCTGCTGTTTGAGCAGGAGCGCTGTTACGGAGGAGTCGACTCCTCCCGACATGCCGACAACGATACGAGTGTTATGTTTTTCTTTTGACATCGTTATCACCATTTTCATATTGAATTGTGCCCATGGAGGTATTTTAACATATTGGAACAAGGTTCACACGTTTCATTTTGTCCACTCAGGGTGAACATTTTTCAATCTTTCCAGCTGGAATATTACCCATTGAGGTTCAGGATATGTTACCATAAGCTGAGGGTAATGATCGGAATACGGAGAAAAATACAGGATAAGCTGCTTCACACGTAGATTACGCCGTATTTATCGCTCACCCGCCACCTACAACTCATTACAGGATGGACATAATATACAATTACCGAAAGAGGTGTCACCTTTGAAGATATCAACAAAAGGAAGATACGGATTAACCATTATGATGGAGCTGGCCGCCAGGTTTGGTGAAGGGCCGACTTCGCTGAAGAGCATTGCCGAGAAGAACCAGCTGTCGGAACATTATCTTGAGCAGCTGATCGCACCGCTGCGGAATGCAGGGCTGGTCAAAAGCATCCGCGGCGCATACGGAGGCTATATCCTGTCCCGTGATCCGGCATCCATAACGGCCGGGGACGTCATCCGCGTACTGGAAGGACCGATATCTCCTGTGGATTTCACGGAAGAGGACGATCCGGCGAAGCGGGATCTGTGGCTCCGTATCCGCGACAGCATTGCTGAAGTGCTGGATTCCACGACGCTGGATTATCTGATCAACTATCAGGAACAGTCTGCTGCAGACAACTATATGTTCTATATTTAAGGGTGACGATATGAGATCAGTATATTTGGACCATGCCGCATCAACCCCGGTTCATCCGGAGGTTGCCGAGCGGATGATGAAGGTGATGACAAGCCAATACGGCAATGCTTCAAGCGTTCATGCTTTTGGACGGGAAGCGAAGAAGATCGTGAATGGGGCGCGTGATCGAATTGCGTCCCTTTTAGGATGCCAATCGGACGAGCTGGTGTTCACCGCAGGCGGAACCGAGAGCGATAATCTGGCTATACTTGGATTGCTGGAGTCGCTTGGTGTGAAGGGCAAGCATGTGATTACGTCGGCGATTGAACACCATGCGGTGCTTCATACATGCCATGAGCTGGAACGGCGGGGCTGTGAGGTCACCTATGTCCCCGTCGACTCTACTGGGCGTGTCTCTGTGGAGGACATTGCGGGCGCGATTCAGGACAACACAGTGCTTGTCACCATTATGTATGGCAACAATGAAGTAGGCACCGTTCAGCCGATCATCGAAATCGGCGAGCTCTGCCGGAGCCGGGGCATCGTGTTCCATACCGATGCGGTTCAGGCCTTGGGATCGGAAACGATCAACTGCCGTGAGCTTCCTGTGGATATGTGGAGTTTTTCCGCCCACAAAATCAACGGACCCCAGGGTGTCGGAGCATTGGTTGTCCGCAGAGGTCTCAGCGTATCTCCACGTCTGTTCGGAGGGCTGCAGGAGAAGAAGCGTCGCGCCGGAACAGAGAATATGGCTGGAATTGCCGGTTTTACAGCAGCAGTGGAATGGACCGTTCATAATATGGAGGTGCGTATCCGGCATTATCGCGAGCTGAGATCGACGCTGCTTGAAGGGCTTCGTCAGGAGATTGGCGAGGATGCTTTTGTGATCAACGGAAATTCGGAACATTACCTACCTCACATCCTAAATATCAGCTTTCCCGGTGCCAACACGGAGACGATGCTGATGAACCTCGATATGGAAGGAATTGCGGCGGCAAGCGGCTCGGCTTGTACGTCGGGATCTCTGGAAATATCCCATGTACTCCAAGCAATGAAACTTTCTGATCCTGTTTTGCGCTCCGCGATTCGTTTTAGTTTCGGTTTGGGTAATACTACACAAGAAATGGAGTACACAGCCCAAAAAATTGGAACCATCCTTAATCGGTTACGTAAATAGATGTTAAGGGATTTCTCCTTCTAGGGAATAGGGGGTATGCGTTCGTCCATTTCATCCTTGGAAATGGCCCGTCAGGCTAACGAAATTTTGACCGGCGGCTGATTTCAAACCATGAAGGATGAGGAGGTGTCCACTGTATATGAAACTTCAAGAAATGATTGGACTGGCTGTATTCGACGTGGAGAACGGTAAGGAAATCGGCAAAATCCACGATTTTATACTAGATGAGAATTGGTTGATTACCGGGTTGGAGCTGGAAGGCAAGGCTTTGTTTTCCTCGCATGTGAAAAGCGTCTCATGGGAAGATATCGTAGCATACGGGGAAGATGCCGTCATGATCCGGAGCCAAGAGGCTGTCCGCAAGCTGGGCGCCAATGATATACCGCTTACGTACCTTTTGGGCAAGCGCAAACTGAAAGAGATGCAGGTCTTGACAGAGGATGGTATCCTGCTCGGGCGTATATCGGATGTTTATTTTGAGCAGGAACAGGGCAATACAATACTAGGGTTGGAAATATCCGATGGATTTGTCTCGGATTTGATCGAAGGTCGCAAATGGCTGCCTTGCACAGCGGAAATGGCTATCGGCGAAAGTGCCGTTATGGTACCCCCGATGAGCGAACAGCGTCTGGAAAAAGCCATTAATTCTGTGAACGGATAGGGTGAGGTAGGATGAAATGTCCAAACTGTAGTTCCAAAGATATCGGGAAAATCGGCTCCCACCAGTTTTATTGCTGGGGTTGCTTTATCGAATTGACAGTCAACGGAGAGAAAATGTCCGTATACCAGGTAGAAGAGGATGGCACGCTCAGCTCGCTGGATGATTTGTTCTTCGGTGATGAAATGCAGCCGGATTTCCCTCCTATGCACGCGTCTTCCTAAAGAACGCGTACATATTGTAAGATAACGACTCCTTGCTGAAGGCCTGTACGGCTGACGAAGCAGGAGTCTTTTTCACTTTGTCCGGCGGAAATGTTAGTTTATTTCTGTATGCTTGTACATATACTACAGGGTAGCTTTCGAAAAAGGAGGGTGCCTGTGTGGAACAGTTGACCGAGAACAAATGGTTTCGATTGTTGGTATGGTTAATGCTCGGACTCATCTCTCTTTACTTTGTCTGGCTGCTGCGTCCGCTGTTTCTGGATGTCTATCGATTTCTCAAAGCTGTCCTGGCGCCATTTCTGGTTGCCATGATCATATCTTATGTGCTCAATCCGGTTGTATGCATGCTCTCTGACCGCAAAGTTCCGCGGAGCATGGCGGTGCTGCTCATTTATGCCGTCTTTCTCACGTCCCTTGCCGTCATTCTGATGAACATGATTCCGATGCTGATTCGGCAGCTGGAGGAGCTCAACGAGCACTTGCCTGAATTAACGATGAACGCCCAAAGCTTGATGACCAATCTGGACAGCAGGCTGCTGCCTCCGGGAGTAAGGACAGGCGTCAACAGCTGGTTCTTGCAGATGGAATCGAGGCTGGCCGGAGGGATCTCGGATTTCATGGACAATATCGGCAACACGATTAATATCCTGTTTAACGTGTTAATTGTTCCATTCTTGATCTTTTACATATTAAAAGATTTTGAGGTGTTCCAGCGAACCGCGGTATCCTATCTGCCGCGGAGCCGCCGGAAGTCGATTGTTACGCTGCTTAAGGAAATCGACACGGCTCTTGGAAACTATGTCCGCGGACAATTCCTGGTATGCTTAATCATCGGCGTGCTGGCTTATGTAGGCTATATGATCGTTGGTATGCCGTACGCATTGCTGCTGGCAAGCATCGTGGCGGTGTTTAACATCATTCCGTATTTGGGCCCTTTTCTCGGGGCGGCGCCTGCGCTTGTGATGGCGTCCACGATATCCTGGAAGATGGTGCTGCTGGTGGTGGCCGTTAATATGATCTGCCAGACGCTGGAGAGCAACATCATTTCGCCCCAAGTGGTGGGGAAAAAGCTGCATATGCATCCGCTCCTGATCATTTTTGCGCTCCTTGTCGGCGGTCAGATCGCAGGAACCGTGGGCTTGATTTTGGCTGTTCCCGTCTTTGCCGTCATCAAAGTGCTGCTGCAGCATTTTTTCGCTTATTATGTCAGAAGGAAATCCGGCTGAAGACTCCAGTCTTGTAGCGGCAATGTTCATGCATTGACAGATAGTTTCGCCCTATATATACTTGAAATGATAAACCTATAAACGAACAAAACGATGAGAAAATCAAGTAGGCTTTGCGTACCTTGCCCAGAGAACAGGTTCCTGCCCGGAGAATTTCCGGCTGGCTGCGAGAACCTGGAAGCGAACCTAAGCCGAATGCTAATTTTTGAGTGTGATTCAAATTCACCGGGTGGCCCCCGTTATCCAGCCGTTACGAGGCGATCGTCACATATGTGATTCCAGGAGGACCCTGCTGGAGGATGAATGGACGATAACCAGGGTGGTACCGCGAGAACATCGTCCCTGAATTTAATTCAGGGGCGTTTTTTGTGTTCGGAACCAAGTGATCCGGGCGCCATATTATGACTGGAGGAAGTGTAGAGATGAAAGCTAGTGAAATCCGTTCCAAATGGCTAGAGTTTTTTGCAGAGAAAGGCCACAATATCGAGCCAAGTGCATCGCTTGTTCCGCACAATGACCCGTCCCTGCTCTGGATTAATGCAGGCATGGCTCCGCTCAAGCCTTATTTTGACGGGCGCGTGAAGCCGGAAAATCCGCGAATTGCGAACTCGCAGAAATGTATTCGGACCAATGATATTGAGAATGTCGGCAAAACCCGTCGTCACCATACATTCTTCGAAATGTTGGGCAACTTCTCCATTGGGGATTATTTTAAGGAAGAGGTTATCACCTGGGCTTGGGAGTTCCTGACGGACAAGAAATGGATCGGCTTCGATCCGGAGAAGCTGTCCGTTACCGTCTATCCGGAAGACGAGGAAGCCTTCAAATTGTGGAACGAAAAAATCGGACTTCCGAAGGAACGCATCATTAAGCTGCAGGATAACTTCTGGGATATCGGCGAAGGACCTTGCGGACCTTGTACCGAGATTTTCTATGATCGCGGCGAAGGATACGACACGGATGCTCCGGAATCCGAAATGTTCCCTGGCGGTGAGAATGAACGCTGGCTCGAAGTATGGAATCTCGTATTCTCCCAGTTCAATCACAACAAGGACGGCAGCTATACACCGCTTCCGAACAAGAACATTGATACGGGTGCGGGACTTGAGCGCTTTGCTTCCATCCTGCAAAACGTAGCGTCCAACTTCGATACCGACCTGTTCCAGCCGATCATTCAGAAGACGGCAGAGCTAGTCGGCGTTAAATACAATGAGAAGACGGAGTACGATATCGCGCTGAAGGTCATTGCAGACCATATCCGTACGGTTGCATTCGCAGTAGGCGATGGCGTTCTGCCTTCCAACGAAGGACGCGGTTATGTCATCCGTCGTTTGCTCCGCCGTGCGGTTCGATACGGAAAGGTGCTCGGGCTGGACAAACCATTCATGTATACTTTGACCGGAACCGTAGGTGATATTATGGGCGTATACTACCCAGAGGTCGTTGAGAAGCGCGCCTTTATCGAGAAGGTCATCGCAACGGAAGAAGAACAGTTCCACAAAACGCTCTCCGACGGCTTGAACATCCTGGCTGACGTTAGCGCCGATGCGAAGAAGCAGGGCAAATCGGTCATCAGCGGCAGCGACGCGTTCAAATTGTACGATACGTATGGCTTCCCGTTTGATTTAACGGAGGATTATGCGTCCGAACACGGATTGACCGTGGACCGTGAAGGCTTTGATGCTGCGATGAAGGAACAGCGTGACCGTGCGCGTGCGGCCCGTCATGAAACGGAAAGCATGAAGGTTCAAGGCGGCGTTCTTTCCGATTATACGGTTAAAAGTGAATTTGTTGGATATAATGACACCGTCAGCGAGGCGAAAGTGCTCGCCATTGTTTCAGGTGACAGCTTCGCAGACAGCGTCAGTGAAGGCGAGACCTGTCAGGTCATTCTGGACGTTACCCCGTTCTATGCCGAAAGCGGCGGTCAGGTCAGCGACCAGGGGATGATAGAAGGCGGATCCGTTCGTGCCAGAGTGGAAGGTCTCTTCAAGGCTCCGCATGGACAGCATGTGCATTTCGTAACCGTAGAGCTCGGCGAGCTTAAAGTGGGCGATACGGTCAAAGCGCAGGTGGACTCCGCTATGCGCAATGATATCGTCAAGAACCATACCGCTACACACCTTTTGCATAAAGCGTTGAAGGAAGTGCTGGGCGATCATGTCAATCAGGCAGGTTCCCTTGTTGAACCGCAGCGTCTGCGCTTCGACTTCTCCCACTTCGGCAGCATTACGCCTGAGGAGCTGGCCGATATTGAGCGCCGCGTGAATGAACAGGTATGGAAGAGCATTCCGGTTGTTATCGAGCGCAAGGCCATTGATGAAGCGAAGGCGATGGGCGCCATGGCGTTGTTCGGAGAGAAATACGGAGATATCGTCCGTGTCGTTCAGGTCGGAGATTACAGCATCGAGCTGTGCGGCGGATGCCATGTAGGCAACACCTCCCAGATCGGAATCTTCAAGCTGCTTGGCGAGAGCGGCATCGGCTCCGGCGTTCGCCGGATTGAAGCCGTAACGGGACGTTACGCTTATGAGCATCTGGAAGGCCAAATGGACCTGCTCAAGCAAGCCGCAGGTTTGTTGAAGAGCAATCTTGCGGACGTGCCAAAGCGGATTGAAGGCCTGAACCAGCAGGTGAAGGATCTTGCCCGGGAGAACGAGTCCCTGCAAGGCAAACTCGGAGCGATTGAGGCTAGCCAGTTGACCGATAAAGTGAAGCAGGTCGGAAACACGTCGCTGCTTGCAGCTGAAGTGCAGGCTGGCAGCATGGATGGACTCCGCGGCATTGCTGACGAATTGAAGGGCAAGCTGCCGGAGACGATCCTCGTGCTCGGCTCCAAAGCAGGCGACAAGGTGAATTTCGTCGTAGCCGTTCCGCAGGATCTGGTGAAGCAGGGCTATCATGCCGGCAAGCTCGTTAAAGAAGTGGCTTCAATATGCGGTGGAGGCGGCGGAGGCCGTCCGGATATGGCGCAAGCCGGCGGCAAGGACGGTTCCAAACTGACCCAGGCGCTGCAGCACGCCGAGGATCTCATAGCCCGGGGCGTGTAACAGATTTGTCCAGATTGTGTACAGCAAGCAATCGTAAGCGGGATCCAACGTTTTGCTGTACACAATCCCGAATTTTTTGGAACACTCTCTAAATATTTCGCTTTCGATTTCCGTAGAGACTTAGGATTATGTTATGATATAACTAGATCAAGCTGGTAAATATTTATTCGACGAAGCATGGTAAACATGTTCTTTGAAGAAGCGAGGTGTGTCACACATGGACTCCATGGATAAGACTGTCAAGTTCAATGTAAAAGGTGATGAAAAGGAGGCTTCCGCCCAGGACATTCTACTTTCGGTATACGATTCGCTGGTAGAGAAGGAGTACAATCCGATTAACCAAATCGTAGGGTATCTTTTGTCCGGGGATCCCGCTTATATACCTCGGCACAATAATGCCAGAAGTTTGATCCGGAAAAAAGAGCGAGATGAATTGATTGAAGAACTGGTCCGGTTCTATTTAGCCAGTCACCGTTAGGAGCACACAGGGATGAAGAAGATCATGGGATTGGATTACGGGGACCGCAGAATCGGTGTTGCCATAAGCGACGCGTTCGGATGGACGGCCCAAGGGGTTGAAGTTATCGAGCGCCGCCGTGATGAAGCCGAACTGGACAGAATTGCCGCACTCGTTAAAGATAACGAGGTCGGTGAAATCGTGGTCGGCTTGCCTAAAAATATGAACGGCACGATTGGTCCGCGGGGCGAAATCTGCATGGAATTCGCAAGCACATTGCGAGAGTCCCTATCCTTACCCGTTCACCTTTGGGATGAACGGCTATCAACAGTATCCGCTGAAAGGACATTGCTTGAAGCCGATGTCAGCCGAAAGAAGCGAAAACAGGTTGTAGATAAAATGGCGGCAAGCTTGATTTTGCAAAACTACTTGGATTCTAAAAGGTAAAGGTGAGGGTGATTACAATGGCTAATGAGCATATTGGTATGGAAGAAGAACCGGAAATTATTTATATTCCCGACGATGAAGGCAACGAGGAAGAATTCGAAGTCATCATGAAATTCGAAGTGGATGGCTCGGATGCTAAATATATGATGGTCGTACCAAGGGAGTCTGCCGACGAAGAGACAGACGAGGTCTACGCCTTCCGTTATGAGGAAGACGGAGACGACTTGAAATTGTTTATGATTGAAGACGATGAAGAATGGGCCATTGTTGAAGAAACCTTCAATACGCTCGTGGAAGAGCTGGACGGGAGAGACGAATGATGTCTGATTTTTCGGTTGAGAATATCGTATGGACCCAAGTACTTAAGGAAGCATTCGGTGAGAGTGTCGAGCTTGAGGACGATAAAGGCCATATCGAGGTTTATGATATTGCCGCCGAATTTGAAGTGGATGGTCAAGGGTATGCCATTCTGGTTCAGCCGGATCGAACCGATGAGGAGTACGAGGTGCTACGTATCGTCAAGGGCGAGGACGGCGGATTGCAGCTGGCAACCATTGACGACGACGAGGAATGGGAGAATGTGTCAGAGCTCTATGATGAGCTGACGTTTCCCGAAGGAGACGAGGATTAAGTTCCCTCCTGCAGGAGCACATGCTTAATTTTCAAATGAAAGTTCAGGAAGGGGCGGAGCTGTCCGCCCCTTTTGGTGTGAAGGGATGAGTAGATTGAAGAAACTGGCAATAGCAGTATTGGTCCTGATCCTCCTTGCGGGCGGGGCCGTATTTTACGTATGGAATGGTTTACAGCCCGTTCAAAGCTCGGAAACTCCCGTCGAATTCACCGTGGAGTCCGGCATGAGCACGTCCTCTATCGCCGATCTGCTTGAGGAAAAGGGACTGATCAAGAATGCCCTTATACTTAAAGGTTATTTAAAACTTAGCGGGGAAGGAAGCCGTCTGATGGCAGGAACCTATGAGGCAACCCCGGGCACTCCGTTCCAGGAACTGTTATCGAAGATGAACAATGGCGAAGTGAAGCCCGAGGAGATGGTTCGTTTCACGATCCCTGAGGGATATACGATCCTTCAGATGGCGGAGACCATCGCTCAAGAGAGCGGAATCGACGAGAAGGAATTCTTGAAGGTTGTGGATCAGCCTGCCGGCTGGGATGTTCCGATTGCTGGAGAAATTCCCCAGGAGGCAGACCTCCGGCATCATCTCGAGGGATACTTGTTCCCTGCGACCTATGAACTGCCGAAGAAGGATATTACGGCAAAAGGCATTGTAGAAACCATGCTGAAAGAAACGGAGAAACGTTTGGCCGAAATTCCGGGTTGGGAGCGTCAATTGGAGGCTCGCGACATAACGTTCCATGAACTCATGACCATCGCTTCGCTGGTGGAGCGGGAAGTGGTTGCAGATCAGGAGCGTGCCCTGGTGGCTGGCGTTATATATAATCGATTGGAAGAGGACATGAAGCTGGAAATCGATGCAACCGTTCAATATCTGTTGGATAAACCGAAGGAACGATTGCTTTATGCCGACCTTGAGGTTGAAAGCCCGTATAACACATATCGTCAAAAGGGTCTGCCGCCTGGCCCGATCTCGAGCCCGAGCCTGCAATCGATTCAGGCTGCTTTGAATCCGGAGAAATCCGATTATTTGTTCTATGTAACAAAGAAAGACGGTACACAAGAGCATCTGTTTGCCAAAACGTATAAAGAGCATTTGAAGAATATCGAGACCAGCAAGAAGATGGCACAACAATAATATTACGTGTTGAGCAAGTCCGCTGATACGCTGAGTGACAAGGAACAGATCCAGCTCGTACTCAGAAGAGTCTTGTTGAACAACCTCTAAGTAGGGAGGACTTTTTAAATGAGTATCAAACCTGAATTAATGGCAGCAGCCGGGTCTCTGGCTGATGCCGCTGCTTATCTGGAAGCGGGAGCTGACGCACTGCTCGTTGGCGAGGATCGATTCGGCATGAGACTGCCTGGCAGTCTGACTTTGGACGAAATAACCCAAGTCGTACAGCTTGCTCATGAACGAGGAGGCAAAGTGTACGTCAGCTTGAACAACTTGATGACAAATGATTTGCTGCCCGAGCTGCCTGCCTATGTTAAGGCGCTCGGAGAAATCGGGGTAGACGCGGTGGAATTTAACGATCCATCCGTACTCACTACCGTAAAAGAGCTGGCTCCACAGGTAAAACTTCATTGGAACGCAGAAATGACCGCCACCAACTATTCAACGGCCAATTACTGGGGAAGCAAAGGCGCCTCCCGGGTTATTCTTGCGCGTGAATTAAATATGGACGAGGTAACCGACATGAAGCCGCAGCTTCAGCTGGAAGCACAGGTTCAGGTTCATGGCATGACCAACATCTATCATTCCAAGCGGCGCCTGGTGAACAGCTATATGCAGCAGCAGGGCAGACCGGTGAATGAAGGCAGCCTTGGCAAGGAGCGCGGTTTGTTTCTCATTGAAGCTGAGCGTCAAGAAGAGAAATATCCGATCTATGAAGATATCAACGGAACCCATATTATGAGTTCGGAGGATATTTGCATCCTGGAGGATTTGCATCTGTTAATGGCAGCAGGCATGGATAGCTTTAAGGTTGAGACGCTGCTGAAGCCGCGGCATTACAATGAGCTGGTGATTCGAACCTATCGCCAAGCGATTGATTTATATGCTGCAGATGCATCCACTTATGCTTTTCAGGAAGAGTGGATGGACGGAATTCGTGCGATTCAGGATCCGGAACGTGAATTGTCGTTTGGATTTTTCTATAAGGAACAAGTTTATTAAGGAGTGGACAGCATGGAAGCAATGGCACAGCCAAAGTACAAGGGCAAACGCTATCGCCTGGACAAGCCGGAATTGCTCGCCCCGGCGGGTAATCTGGAAAAACTGAAATTTGCGGTGCATTATGGCGCTGATGCGGTATACATTGGGGGTCAGAAATACGGGCTTCGTTCAAATGCGGACAACTTCAGCTTTGAAGAAATGAAAGAAGGCGTGGAGTTCGCCAAGAAATACGGCGCCAAAGTATTTGTGGCAACCAACATATATGCGCATAATGAGGACATTGAGGGAATTGAAGCCTACCTGCGAAGTTTGGAGGAAGCAGGCATTGCGGCAATCATCGCCGCAGATCCGGCAATTATTGAAGTGGCCAAACATGCCGCGCCCAAGCTCGAAGTTCATCTGAGCACACAGCAATCCACGCTGAATTGGCAGGCCGTGAAGTTCTGGAAGGATGAAGGATTGCCGCGGGTTGTACTTGGACGCGAGGCGAGTCTGGAGGAAATCGCGGCGATTAAAGAGCATGTCGATATTGAGATTGAAGCCTTTATCCATGGCGCGATGTGCTCCTCGTTCTCCGGTCGCTGCGTGTTGTCCAATCATTTTACGGATCGTGATTCCAACCGGGGCGGATGCTGCCAATCCTGCCGTTGGAAATACGATTTGTTTGTGGATGGAAGAGAAGAGCAAGGCCAATGGATATCGGAAGAGCAGCAGTTGATGGAACAGCCAGCCCCTGCTCCGTCCCCATTCAAACCAGGCGTTACACAGATCCCGCTGTTCCAGCCGGAAGACAACCAGTTTACGATGGGGTCGAAGGATCTCTGCATGCTGGGGCATATTCCGGATCTGATTGAGGTGGGAATCGACAGCTTCAAGATTGAAGGACGGATGAAATCGATCCATTACGTAGCGACTGTGGTTAATGTATATCGACAGGCGATTGATTCCTATATGGCTGACCCTGATCATTATGTATTGAAGCCGGAATGGATCGAAGAAATTAATAAAGCGGCCAATCGACCGCTGAATACCGGGTTCTTCTATGATACACCTGACCATGAGGATCATATCTATGAACCCGAAGAGAAGGCGGTCCCTTATGACTTCGCCGGCCTGGTGATGGAGTATGACGAGAAGTCGGGAACGGCTGTCATTCAGCAGCGGAACCACTTTAAGCCAGGGGATGAAATCGAGTTTTTCGGACCGGAAGGAACCTTCTTTAAGCAGGCAGTTGGTCCTATTGAGGATGAGAACGGCAATGAACTTGATGCAGCTCGCCATCCTTTGCAGCTCATTCGCATGAAGGTGGATCAGCCGGTGCGCCATTTTGATATGATGAGAAAGCGTAAAGGATAACAAAATATAATTCTAAAGAACTACACAATTGAGAATCCGGGTCTGTGGATGGACCTTGGATTCTTTTTGTTTGTGAAAAAATTAGGGATTAAGAATTATTTTTTTGCGAAAACCCAAAGGAAAACACCTCCAATTGTCGAAATAAAGAGTAACGAATACGTTTCAAGGGATTGGACCGACGTATTAATAATATGATTGTGGTAGGTGAACAGCTAATGTCAGAAGTTGAGCAGCATGATAAGAAGCCGAAAAAGGGCAAGAAGCCCGGGGGTATCAAAGAGAAAAAGGAAAAACCTTCGGCATCAACAGGGATACATACTGCCAAGTCGTTTTTTGCAAACGTGGGAACGGCTGTAAGCCGGATGCCGATGAACCCGGCGAAATCCGTCGGAATCCGGTTGTTCCTGATCTTTTTGTCAGCGATTGTATTTTTTGTGATCGTCTTGGGTTATCTGTCCTACGATAAGGCGAAGAGCACGATTGAGAAGAATGCTGCAAACGGCAATCAGCAGACGATCATTCAAACCTCTGAGAAAATCGACATCATTCTGGAGAAGTACGAGAATGCCGGTAGACAAATCTTCTATGACATTGAATTGCAGAAGTTGTTGTCTGAATACACGGATAAAAAGTTAAGCGATTACGACGCGTTTACGGTGGAGCGCAGCATTCGGGATAAACTATCCAATCAGATAACATCGGATTCGTCGATCCGAGCCATTTATTTGATCCCTACCAAGGGTGAGAAGATCATATCGGCAGGTCAAGCCTCGGAGTCCTCGAAAACCGTCCTTGAGCAAAGCTGGTATACCGAATTGAAGGAAGGCGACAAGAAGATTACGTGGCTGCCAACGATGCAGAACAGCGGGGCACCATATTTCACGATTGCCCGTTCTTTGGGGTCTATGAACGATCTGACTTCAACGTATGTGGTAATGTTTGAACTTAACGCCTCGGTACTGGACACGCAGCTGAAGGGAATCAATCTGGGCGAGAACGGCCAGCTGCAATTGATCAGTCCGGAAGGCATCGTTGTTTCCTCCAGCGAGTCCTCCATTGTGGGTTCGGAAACCGCTTGGACGTTTGCGAAGGAATTTCCGGCCGACACCAAAACGGATGACGTAAGAACGAAGGATGAGGAAGGAAGAAATGTACTGGCGGTCTATAATACGCTGAACACCAACGATTGGAAGCTCGTAGGATCTGTCCAAACCAGCGAGCTGACAAAGGATGCATCAAGCATACTGGTCATCACGCTTATCGTGGCTGCCATCGACGTTATTTTTGCTATTCTGATCGGGATTTGGATGGTAAGAATGATTGCCCGTCCATTAGGCAAGCTTAACCTGTTGATGAAGGAAGGCGCCAAAGGCAATTTGAATGTTCGCACAGATCATAAGAGCCAGGACGAAATCGGTCAGCTCTCCGCAAGCTTTAACGATATGATGGAGCAGATTACCGGACTCGTTCAGCAAACGAGCAATACCGCTCAGGAAGTGCTTAGAACGGCAACCGAGTTAAGTGATGCCTCGAAGAAGACGGCAATTTCCGCCAAAGAAATTGCCGTAGCGACCGAGGAGATTGCCAACGGTGCCAGCAGTCTGGCGGTTGAAGCCGAGCGCGGCAGCGATCTGACCAACAATATCTCGAAGCAGATGCAAATGGTCGTATCAGCCAACGAAGAGATGGGCAAATCGGCCCGTCACGTGGAAAGCGCCAGTGAGCTTGGAACGAAGCATTTGAGTGACTTGCTGGATAAGACCCATCAGACTGAGGATATGACCCGTTCGATGATGCACAAGGTTGATGGCTTGAAGGAGACAACTTCCTCGGTTGTCAAAGTGCTGGACGTACTTCAGAATATTACAAAGCAAACGAATATCCTTTCATTGAATGCGACAATCGAGGCTGCCCGTGCTGGGGCGGCTGGTAAAGGCTTTATGGTCGTGGCCGATGAGATCCGCCAGCTGGCAGACCAATCCAGGCAGTCCATCGATATGGTCAGCCAGATTACAGACCGCATCATGACGGAGATGAATGAAACCGTCCAGGTATTGCTGGATGCGAATCCACTTTTCAAAGGTCAGATGGATGCTGTTAAGGAGACGAATGATATCTTCGTATCCGTTCAGCAGCAGATGGTCGATTTTATCGAGTCCTTGGATTCGGTAACGCATTCGATTGATGAACTGAATGAATCTCAGAATGTACTCTCGGAAGCGATGAGTAATGTGAGCGCGGTAGCCGAAGAATCCTCCGCAACTTCGGAAGAGGTGGCTTCTCTCTCTACAGAGCAGCAAAGCGTTAGCAGTCAGCTGGTTAATCTATCATCGCAGCTGGAGAATGTATCGAATGACCTGAAAGAGACCTTGTCTCGTTTTAGACTGTAAGATTGAAATATAATTCAAAGGCTGCTCTATCCGCTTAAGCTGATGGGGCAGCCTTTTTCATATTACTGAATTTATTAGTTTTCAGCGAAGCGAATAAGCAACGAAGCATAGGCTCCACTTTGTGGGGCTATTTTTGATGCCGGATAAAAATAACTTTCAGAGGCAATGATAACGGAGAATATGGTTGAAGGAGTCGAGGTCACTTGGATACAAGGCAGCCTGGTCATACACCTGAATTCCTGTCAACGAATCTTAAGGAAAATCTGACAACATTTAGCTTGTTACTCAACGATCCTAGCGACCTTACCACGAAAGTGCTGCAGGTTGGAGGGAGCGCTTATACCTCTGCCATTGTCAGCCTCGAAGGGTTATCTGATCAATTGTTGATTAAGGAGCAGATTATCCAGCCGATCCAGCAAAATCAGGAGCTTTCCCAGGAATCCATGATAAGTGCTCATATGATGCTGCACGAGATTGAGAATCGGATGATATCGCTGCAGATAACCAATCGTACAAGGCGATGGGATGAGGTGATTCCTATCATTCTCTCGGGCGATACGGCATTAATGCTGGAGGGGACGGATGAAGTCTTACTGATCAAAAGCCGCAAGTGGCCGGCACGCAGCATTGAGGAGCCTCAAACCGAAGCGCTGGTTCGCGGGCCGAGGGTGGGATTCACGGAGAGCATTTACACGAACATATCTCTATTACGAAGACATATTCGGGAGCCTAATCTGACGATCGACACGCACATCATCGGCAGACGATCCAATCAATCCCTTGCGGTCATCTATATTAAAGGCCTGACGAATCCCGATCTAATTGAAGAAGTGAACCGCAGGCTGAAGTCACTGGATCTTGATTATGCTCCTGAATCCGGGACGGTAGAGCAGTGGATTGAGGACAGCTTTTTATCGCCGTTTCCGCAGATCCTGAATACCGAACGACCTGATAAAGTGACTTCTGCCCTGCTGCAGGGAAAAGTAGCGATTTTGTTGGATGGTACCCCCTTTGTGCTGCTTCTACCGTTTACTTTTGTCTCTCTGTTACATTCCCCAGAAGATTATTATGAACGATGGAGCATTGGCTCGCTTATACGCTTGCTGCGCCTCGCGGCTATCGGAATTACCTTGTTTCTACCTGCGCTGTATATTGCTATTCTGTCTTTCCATCCAGGGATGATCCCGTTTAAACTCGTATTCTCGATTGCTGCTTCCCGGGAAGGCGTACCTTTCCCTGCTGTGATCGAAGCCTTACTGATGGAGGTTACACTGGAATTGCTGCGTGAAGCGGGAATCCGCCTACCGAAGCCGATAGGTCAGACGATTGGTATTGTCGGAGGACTTGTAATAGGGGAGGCTGCGGTTCAGGCTGGGATCGTGAGCCCGATTATGGTTATCATTGTGGCACTGACAGCGATATCGTCTTTTGCCATTCCATCTTACAGCGCAGGCATATCTTTTCGAATGCTGCGCTTTGCAATCATGATTGCTGCAAGCTTTCTGGGACTGTACGGGATCGTGTTGACTTTTATCATGATCTGTATCCACTTGATGAGGCTGCACACTTTTGGAATCCCTTATCTCAGTCCCATTGCCCCCTCTATTCAGCATGATTGGAAGGATATGTTTATCCGCGTGCCGGTGACTTGGCTTACGCGCAGACCTTTATTTATGAAGCCCCAAGACATCCATCGGGCAAAAAAGCGGTGATTTGTAATGAACAATAACCAATTAAGCAATCAATCGATTGGCAGTAAAGAGATTGTATATTCTGTTAGTAATATGTTGATAGGACTCGGGATTCTTACGCTCCCTAATACGATTGCAAGGAATACCCATTTTTCGGATGGCTGGATGTCGATCATGCTTGGGGGCATGATCGCTCTTGGATTTGCATGGGCGATCGGGGCGTTGGCATCAAGGTTTCCCGGCAAAAATTATCATGCGATGGCAACGTTCATCCTGAATCGAAAAGCAGCCCATGTGGTGACGCTGCTGATCAGTCTATACCTATTGTTGTTTGTCAGTTATCAAGTACGCGGGGTTTCCACCATCACAAGACTATATCTATTTGATAACACGCCGGAGGAAATCATCGGTCTAGTTTACTTACTGGTGCTCATTTATGCAGTCGCAGGGCCAAGCATCGCTTTGATACGCCTGAATCTGATTTTTTTCCCCATCGTTGTATCGATCATGCTGCTGATCGTAATTTTGAATCTCGGAAGTTTAAACTTGCATTATCTGCTGCCTGTGTTTAAAACCGACTGGAGACGAATCGTTATCACTTCAAAAGATACGGTATTCTCCTATTTAGGGCTCGAAATTATGCTGTTCTATAACATTTACGTTGTCAGGAAAAGCAAGCTTCTCGGTTCCGTCTTCCGGGGGGTGTTAATACCCATCTTTATCTACTTCATTATTTTCGTTTTTGTCATTGGTGTTTTTGGACCGATCGTGGTCTCCAATACACTGTATCCGTTAGCGGAATTGGCTAAAGAGGTTGAGGTCCCTGGGGGTATATTTGAACGGTTTGAATTTTTCTTTTTTGTCATCTGGTTGATGACGTTATTCAGCACGAATGCGATGGCGTTTGATGTAGCTTTACTGGCACTGGAATCCGTTTTTCCTAAATATCGCAGATTTACGATGATCCTCATTCTGGCACCAATCCTGTTCATACTCGGTTTATTGCCAAGCACGCTCAGGGAGCTTAACGTATTTGCCGAATGGATCAGCTATATGGGTATCGGATTCGCCTGGTTGCTTCCGGCTCTGCTGCTCTTGGTGGCCAAGATACGGGGGGTGAAGGGCAATGGCTAAAATGCTTCGGATGCTGATGTTGTTCATGCTGGTGTGGCCTTTGGCAGGCTGCTGGGACCGCATAGAAATCGAGGAGCGTGGATTTGTGGTAGGTACTGCACTTGATGCGGCAGAGGATGGACAAATTAAGCTTACGTTTCAAATTGTCGTGCCTACACAGATGAAAGGGTCCAGCGGTCAGAAGAATGAGGGAGGAAGCCCTTTTATCAATCTATCCTCAACCGCGGACAGCGTATTCAAGGCTGCACGGAAGATGTCGAATGAGATCAGCCGCTCTCCTTATCTTGCCCATAACCAAGTGATCGTCATCTCGGAGAAACTGGTTGAAACGGAGCACGTTGGCGATGTACTGGATTTATTCGTCAGGGATCCGGAGAACCGAAGAGCATCTAATATTATGGTCTCTCATGGAGAGGCAAGCAAGATACTGGAAACCCATTCGAAGATTGAAACCTTGCCTGCGCAATATATTCGTTCAACGCAAGAGAATAAGGACAAGAGCGAATCCATAACGCCTCCTACAAATATTGGTGAACTGCATCATTTTCTGCTATCCAAGTCCAGTTATGCCCTACCTAAGATTTCCATCACGGAGGATGACAGAATATCCACCAGTGGCGCCGCAGTGTTTAACGGTGAGAACTACAAGTTCAAGGGCTTTCTGGACCAGGATGAAACCACGGGCCGTAATATGATCCAGGGAACGGTCAAAACAGCATCATTGGAACTGGTTGTTTACGGCAAACAGCTTGTTTATGAAGTCAAGGAGTTCAACCGGATCATTCGCGTCCATCTGGATGATCGGGGTCTTCCTGAATTTGATGTTGAGATTTCGGTCAGAGGAAATATTGGAGAGTCGGAGCTGGATCAAGGTGAAAACGTTCGTGAATTAAACGGAGAGATCAAACGCAAAGCCGAGCAACGGATCAAGCAAATTGCCATGGACGTTATTCTTAAGGCGCAGAACGAATATAAAACCGACTTCCTGGGGTTTTGGAAAAAATGCCAAGAGCGGGAATATCGCACATGGGTGCGTTACAAGAATGACTGGGACCGTGGCCAATCTATATTTTCGCAATGCAAGATTCATGTGAACGTTGACGCAAAAGTCAGAACCATTGGAACCGTTACCGGTACCGAATAAGAGAAGAGGGGAAATGATGGAACTTCGCTATGACCTTTTGTTAAATCCGCTTGTTGTGATATGCACGCTCCTGCTCATCATCGTTCCGTTCACCCTATTCAAAATAAATCAGTATCTGCACAAATATGGTGACCCGCCCTGGAAGCAGCCAAAGAAACCGGATTAAGAGTCAACGTTTTAATCAGGGGGTGTCTTTTCTGGAGAGCTCATTTTGGTAGAGAAGCGAAGGTGATTGAGCCAGCTTCCATATGGAAATAATGATGAGACAATAGACCATATTGGAGGAGCAAGACATGAGGCTTATCCGCAATAAGCGAATTACATACGGATGGCTGATACTCACGCTTTTAATCGCCGTATTGACGCTGCGTCTTGCATGGGTGCAGCTCGTGATGAAGCATCAGCGGGTTCCCGGCAGCCGGCATACGATGGTTGAGGCATCGCTGATCCAGAGGGAGCGGGGCATTGTGCTGGATTCCGGTCGCGGTCATTTTACGGATCGGAACGGAAAACCGCTCACGGGCAAGCTCATCTGGGCAGCCGTGATGTTTCCTGCTGACGAGCAGGAACTAAAGAACTCCCATCAACAGTTAGTGAAGCTGGCCCGTATACTGGGAACGAATAAGGATCATTTGATACAGACCTGGGGTAAGTTAAAGGAACCAGAATTGTGGCATGGAGACAATTCCCTTATTCCTCGTTCCTTAACCAAAGATGAGATAACGCAGATTCAAGAGCTTGAACTTCCGAAACTCAAGGTTCTTCCCTATGAGCAGCGATACGGCAATCGCCAATCGGGAATGCAGTGGCTTGGTTTTGTGTCCGGTCAGCGTAAGGAAAGCCTGTTCTTTGACGATTATCCAGTGGTTACCGGAACCAGTGGATTGGAGAAAACGATGGATTCGTTGATACGGGGGGGAGGGCCGACCATTGTCTATTTTCCAGTTAACAGCACCAATGAAGTCATTCAGGATATCAAGCCCATGGTGAAGGCGCCTGATAATCGGTACTATCCGTTACGGATATCCACCACGATTGATATCGATATTCAACAAGGGATTGAGGCTATAACGGAGAAAGCGGGCATGAAAGAAGGGGCGGTTGTTGTGCTGGATGCCCGAAATGCGGATATCGTGGCCATGGTTTCAAGACCATTCTACAATCCGGAGCAGATTCATCCGAAGGATGGTCAGTGGGAGAATCGCGGGTTGAAGGCAGCCACGCCAGGGTCCATTTTCAAGCTGGTCACGGCTGCAGCCATACTTGAGCATGGTTTAAGCTCTGAAGGCGAACATTTCCATTGTGATGGCGAATACGGTAAGTTTGGAATGTCCTGCTGGAAAAAGGGGGGGCATGGAACGATAGATCTTCGTGAAGGCTTCGCGGAATCATGCAACGTTGTATTTGCTACACTTGCGGAGAGACTGTCCGCTCAGCAAATGGCGGATGCGGCCGCCGCACTGGGATTCGGGCAAACGGTAGGTTGGAAATCTCAGCAGTTTCTAGGTCTCCGTTCTTTTGCGCCGTTGGATCATGAAGAGAAGGGTACGGTATTTTCCAGCACGGCTGACGCCTCAGATGCAGGTGTTAGAGTCCAGACAGGCATAGGCCAAAGGGATGCTGCCGTATCCCCGCTGCAAGCCGCCAATGCGATGGTAACATTGCTACATGGCGGGGTGAAGACCCAGCCCCGTATTCTACAGCAGATCCGGTATGCTAACGGGCAATTGCTGCAAGATACGGATCCTTTAAAGGAACGAACATCTGGAAAAGGTATTTCCCGGGAAACCTCATCCATTCTGCTTGAGTGGATGGAGGAGGTTGTCGAAGAGGGAACAGGCAGCTCATTAAAAAATCGCATATGGACTCTTGCAGGTAAATCCGGTACGGCCCAGGTAACAGTGAAAGGCCGTGCCCGAAACAACCAGTGGTTTGTCGGGTACGGCCCAGTGGAGAAGCCACGTTATGCCGTGGCTGTATTGGTTGAGAATCGGAACCCGAACAGCAGCAATCAGGCAACCGACATATTCGGTCAGGTTTCCGATTTCTTGGCTTCGGTTGAATCGGCCTCCGGCTCTGCGTAAGAGCGGGACATGTCCCATGGAGACACATCGAATTCTTCGCTCGGCAGACGGATCCACTGCTTCAGGTATCCCTGCGTAAGCAGTTCCTTGATGAGAATCAGCAGGATGGGCGCCAGGATCAAACCGGCAACTCCAAAAATGGACAGCGAGATCATCATAAAGGACAACATCAGAAATGCAGAGGATACGCCGATCGAGTTTCCTGTAATTTTAGGCTCGAGCAGCTGTCTGGAAATGACAACCACGGCAAGCAGCACGATCAAGCCAATGGCGAGTCCCGTGTTCCCGACGATGAACAAATAGGTAATCCACGGAATAAGAATAACGGGAACACCCAGCAGCGGCAATACATCGAACACGGCGCAGATGAGCGCAACGGACAGGGAATTTCCCGTACCTAATATCAGAAGTCCTATATATACAATAACAAAGGTAATGCTGACCAGCTTCATCTGAGCTTTTAAATAGGAGCCAATTGCCTTGAATACATTATCTTTGAGGAAAACAAAAGCCGTCTTGAGGGTTCTCGGCGTCTTGTCTTTGGCGATTCTCCGCCAGCTGCCGATCTCAGTGCTCAGGAAGAAGGCAAGGATAATCGCAACCCCGAAATTCGCGATGAACGAGGAGAACGATCCCATAAATCCGACGACATAATGGAAAAATGATTCTGCAGCACCTTGGGCAAAGGTAGTGATGTCCTGGAAATAACCGTTCAGACGTTCTGTCAGATCCGGTGGCAGGGCGTCGAGCCTGGTCTGCAGGAATACGAGGGTTTCCGAGAAATGTTTCTGGATCGTTTGGGTGTAAGCCGGCAAATTATCCTGCAGGTTCATGAACTGCGACACGATGAGAGCCCCTGCTCCGAACAGGACGCCCAGAATGACGAGCAGGAAGAGCAGAACGGATATTGCCGCGGCAAATGGTTTCGGGAGCCCCCTGCGGTGCAAAAATTTGGAGAAAGGCTCGATAATCAGGAAAACGAGGAAAGATAAAAACACCGGAGCCGCAATTTGGTACAGCTTGCTGAATATGAACATGATGAGGTAAACCGTAAGCACGATTAAACCTATATCAAAGGCGGTTCTCCAATATTTTTTATACAAGGGAAGCATAGTGGGATATCGGCTCCTTTATACTTTATTAATTGATATCATTGTACACGATTTGTGAAAAAAAAGCCTATTTCTTTAAGTGCTATGCTAAAATAATAATAGTGGGTTCATTAGAAAAAGAAATAAAAAGCGGGGAGTTAGCATGCAAACATTACTGCTATGGTTGTTTTACCTTTCATCTTTTTATGCATTTATTCCCGGCATCTTGACCCGGATATTTGGTTTCCGAGTATTTCGCAGGGGAACAGGCTCGAACGACTTTGCCTTAACCTTTGATGATGGTCCTGATCCGCTCTATACACCAAGACTTCTGGATCTTTTGAAGCAGTATAATATGAAGGCGACGTTTTTCCTGGTGGGTTCCCATGCGGAGAAGCATCCAGAAGTTGTAAAACGCATTCATAGTGAGGGTCATCTGATCGGGATTCACAACTATGTTCACAAGAGCAATTGGTTCATGCGGCCGGTCACTGTCCGTAAACAAGTCAAGCGCACGGATGATATTATTTACTCCATCACTGGTGAACGATCGAGGTATTACAGACCGCCGTGGGGAATCGTGAATTTATTCGATTTTACCAAAAATACCGGCTGCCGGATCATCCTATGGTCCTCGATGTTTAATGATTGGCGGAGCAAGATCGGCGCCGACAAGCTGACCCAGCGAATGCTTTCCAAGCTTAACGGTGGTGAGGTTATGCTCCTACATGACTGCGGCACGACAATGGGGGCGAATCCCGATGCACCGGAGCAAATGCTGATCGCGCTGGAACGTGTTCTGAAAGTCGCAGAGCAGAAGGGAATGAGAAGCATCCGAATCGACGATATGATGGCGAAGGAAAGCAAAGCGAAAGCGAAGAAACTGTCTCCTCTGAAGCGTATGATTGTCTCGTTGTGGCTTCTGTGGGAAAAAGGATTTCATGCGGTATTTGCGCTCAAAACGGTCTCGCCGGCAGATCCGATGCTGCATTTCCGAAAGCGCGCTTTTACCGGCAAAACGGTCGTGATGGAAGATGGCAGCCAGCTTGAAAAGGGAGACCAGGTGCTGGAGCTCCATTTTGATAACAAAAAATTGTTTGAGATCGGCAGCCGCTCCCATTCGGAAGTGCAGCTCGCCATCAAAATGATTCGTGCCGTGCAGAATGATCTTCCTTCTCTGGCTAATATGGTATTGGAACGGCCTGAGTACAAGGATATCAAGGGATTGTATGCTGTAACCATGATTTCACGGGGACCGGAGCAATTCGGATTTCATGTCATGGATTTACCGCGGGGACTGTTTGCAAGCTCGTCCAGACTGTATCTGAAACTGCTGCTTAGCGTTATTCATCCGAAAGGGCAGGCCCGTCTTAAAGAGGGCAGTCAGATCATGGAGCCAAAAATGCTGATGATGCCGGTGGATGTTCTGATCGGGCGTTATGCTGAGAAGAAGAGTCAGATTCAGCCTCCATCCGAGGAGCAGCAGGAAATAGAGCAGGAACATGTGGCTGACCTGGCGGTTGCCGGTGCATCGCAGGGCATGTAGTTCATCGAATCGATGGTTTACTGTCATTATGTTGGATTATCTAATAGATGTAGCGTGGATATTAAAAAGGGGTTATCCCCGCAGGCTTCAATGCCTGCGAGGGATAACCCCTTTGCTTTGTACGAATGATGAATTAGATTTTCAATACGCCGCCTGAGCTGGCGTTCGTAACAAGCTTCGAGTAGCGAGCAAGATAACCGGTCTTCACTTTCGGTTCGAAGTCAACCCATTTGCTGCGGCGTACAGCCATTTCCTCGTCGGAAACGTCCAGCAATTGAATGGTCCGGTTATTCAGGTCAAGCTCGATGATATCACCGTCTTCAACGAAAGCGATAGGTCCGCCTTCCGCCGCTTCCGGCGAGATATGTCCGATGCTGATACCGCGGGAAGCACCGGAGAAGCGTCCGTCTGTGATCAGACCGACTTTGGCTCCGAGTCCCATACCTACGATCTGTGAGGTCGGCGCCAGCATTTCCGGCATACCAGGTCCGCCCTTAGGCCCTTCATAACGAATGACAACCACATGACCTTCCTTGACCTTGCCGTTGGCAATTCCGCTAAGCGCCTCGTCCTGAGAGTTAAAGCAGATAGCAGGCCCTTTATGGTATCCGCCAACCGATGGGTCAACGGCACCGACTTTGATGATAGAACCTTCAGGAGCCAGATTGCCATACAGTACCGCGAGACCGCCGCGTTCGGAATACGGGGAATCGATCGGATGGATGACGTTCTCATCCTGGATTTCACAGCCCGCTACATTCTCGGCCAGCGTCTTGCCTGTTACGGTGATGCAATCTCCGTGCAGTGCGCCCGGCTTCTTGAGAAGCTCATGCAGAACCGCGCTCACACCGCCTGCCAAGTGTACGTCTTCAATAAAGTAATCCGAAGCTGGAGCCAGCTTGGAGATGTGAGGAACACGGTCAGCAACTTCGTTGATCCGCTCCAGCGGGTAATCGAGACCGGCTTCTTGTGCGAGAGCCAGCGTATGAAGCACGGTGTTGGTGGAGCCGCCCATCGCCATATCCAGCGCAAACGCGTTGTCGATTGCTTCAACGGTTACGATATCACGCGGTTTGAGGTCCATTTTGACGAGTTCCATCAATTGTTTGGCGGATTTCTTGACGAATTCTTTTCGCTCTTCGGCGATGGCAAGAATGGTACCATTACCCGGGAGAGCAAGACCCAGCGCTTCGGCTAGACAGTTCATGGAGTTAGCGGTGAACATGCCGGAGCAGGAACCGCAGGTTGGACAACCGAATTGTTCCAGCTCCAGGAGCTCATCATCATTGATTTTGCCGACCTGGTGAGCGCCGACGCCTTCAAATACGGAGGTCAGGGACAATTTACGGCCTTTGCTGTCCACGCCGGCTTTCATCGGCCCGCCGCTGACAAACACCGTAGGGATATTGACGCGCAGGGCACCCATCAGCATGCCGGGCGTGATTTTATCACAGTTCGGGATACATACCATGCCATCGAACCAGTGAGCCGATACAACGGTTTCTAGGGAATCCGCTATGATCTCGCGGCTTGGCAGCGAGTAGCGCATGCCGATATGACCCATGGCAATTCCGTCATCCACGCCAATGGTGTTGAATTCGAACGGAACGCCGCCAGCTTCACGGATCGCTTCCTTCACGATTTTACCGAATTCCTGAAGATGCACATGACCCGGAACGATGTCGATGTAAGAGTTACATACGGCGATGAACGGTTTGCCGAAATCCTCTTCCTTAACGCCTGCTGCACGCAGAAGGCTGCGGTGCGGCGCGCGGTCAAAGCCTTTTTTGATCATGTCTGAACGCATTTTTTTGGTTGTCATGATGTCGATTTCCCCCCAGATCTATTATAAAATTGTTACGCTTTAGCGCGGTCTTCCGGCAAAGCAGCCGGGTACCTGTAATCAGCGAATAGGTTTTAAATGAGTCTATCACAAAAAGGTAGGTTTTTCTACATGATATTAATAGGAAGCAATGGAAAGACGCCAGCTGTGATGACATGAAAAGAGCCTGTTTCCCTTGAGTGGGATAAGGCTCCTTTTTGAGTGGTGATGCTATTTCTTGCCGCCTTTGCGGCCAATTTCCTGATAGAATTCACGATTATGATTCCGCGAGGTGGCTTCGCCGCCCTTTTGACCGATTTCCTGGTAAAACTCGCGGCTATGGTTCTTGGACGTCGCTTTGCCGCCTTTTTTACCGATTTCCTGGTAGAATTCTCGGCTGTGTTTTTTCGCGGTCGCTTCGCCGCCAAGACGTCCTGCTTCTTCGCGGGTCATCTTTCGATTGCTGCTTGTTGCCATCACAAATCACTCCTTTACCGTCGTATTTGCTATGCGTATATGTTACTTACCACGGCTTATTTGTCATGAATCAAAACATTCGACTAAAGATTGGTAAATTTCCATTTCGGATCGATTTCTTAGTCCGGCGTTATTTCCGCTTAAATCAGAGTTTATTTCATGGTTTAATAAGAGTATGATCAAGAATAGGATAGGGAGGTTTTTTAACATTGCCGTTTGTTCAAGTGAAGGGACGAACTGTTCCCTGCAAAGGGATTTTGTTTGATAAAGACGGAACGCTGCTCCATTTTATGGCGCTGTGGGGAGGATGGGCCGATTATGTGCTCAAGTTCATGGAGGAACGGTTGGGATTAATGGGAGCCGGTTTCACGCTGCCTAAAGAGCAGGTGCTGGGCACTAAGCATGATGCAAGCGGACGTATGACGGGGTACGACGTTCAGGGTCCTCTCGCCATGGGTACTGTGGAGGAGACGAACGGGCTGCTGGCTTGGCAGCTGTACGCTGCAGGAATGCCCTGGAACGAAGCGATTATGCAGGTCCATCAGATTACGAAAAACGCCATGTATGAGGTTCGTCAGCAGAAGCCGGCATTCCCGATGCCCGGGCTGGAGAATTTTCTGAAGAAATGCAGCTTGGCGTCCGTGAAGATGGCCGTGGTTACTTCGGACGACACCTCTAATGCCAAGGAACAGCTGGATTGGATGGGGCTGCACACTTCATTTACAACCATTTTGGGAAGAGATCAGGTTCGAAACGGCAAGCCGCACCCGGAAATGACCGAGACCGCTTGCCGTCTGCTTGGGATTATGCCCGAGGAAGCGGTGGTGATCGGTGACAGCAACGCGGATATGCAAATGGCGAAGCAAGCAGGCGCGGCTCTGGCTGTGGGTTTAATGACAGATGAAGGGGAACCTGTACATCTGACAGATGCCGATGTCGTCATATCCGATTATAATGAATTAGACGTGTACAGGTAGACGTGTTAATTTAAGGGCTGTACGGAGGTGTAAAAGAGTGGAGAACAGGGAAAAGATCGAGCAGTTGGCAACATGGATCGAAGCGAGCGACTACATTGTTTTTTTCGGGGGAGCCGGTACCTCCACGGAGAGCGGGATTCCTGACTTCCGTTCGGCAGCCGGACTATACCAGAGCGAGCACCAATCTCCGTATCCGCCGGAGGTCATGCTCAGCCACACTTTTTTCATGAAACATCCGGAAGTGTTTTACGACTTTTACCGAAGCAAGATGCTTCATCCGCATGCGCAGCCCAACGGCTGTCACCGGTTATTGTCGAGACTGGAGCATGACGGTAAGCTGAAGGCGGTAATCACGCAAAATATTGACGGTTTGCATCAGACCGCCGGATGCTCCGAGGTGCTGGAGCTTCATGGCTCTGTGCACCGCAATTATTGCATGGATTGCTCCCGGTTCTACAGCCTCCAGGATATTCTGGACATCAAGGAAACCGTCCCGCGCTGCAAGGATTGCGGAGGACTGGTGCGTCCGGATGTCGTGCTGTATGAAGAGGAATTGGATCAGAACATCATCATGCGCTCGATCCAGGAAATATCGACGGCAGATTTGTTGATTATTGGCGGGACTTCGCTGACGGTACACCCCGCTGCGAGTTTGATATCCTATTTTCATGGGAGCAAGGTAGCTTTGCTGAATGCAGATCCAACCCCTTACGATCACCGCGCAGGCCTTTTGATTGCGGATCGGATCGGTCAGGTCTTGACGCAGGTGGATAAGCTGATCAACACGTAACGGCGATAGCGGCGGACGCGCTGTTGCACCAATGACTGTAATCGTTTTCTTGTCAAAGGACGACCAAACACGATAAGATGGAATTTAGCAATGGACCTATCACTTAGAGAGGCAGGGATTGCAAGTGACCTATGTGGCTAGCGAAGACCGCTATGAAGGAATGAAGTATAACCGCGTGGGGCGATCCGGATTGAAACTTCCGGCGATCTCCCTTGGATTATGGCATAATTTCGGTGGTGTCGACACGTATGAAAACGGGCGTAATATGATAACGCGTTCCTTCGATTTGGGCATTACCCACTTCGATCTGGCGAACAATTACGGACCGCCTGCAGGCTCTGCCGAAGAGACGTTCGGTAAAGTTCTCTCAAGGGATCTTAAGGCATACCGTGATGAGCTCGTCATTTCGTCCAAAGCGGGCTATTATATGTGGCCGGGACCTTACGGCGACTTCGGTTCGCGTAAATATTTGGTTGCAAGTCTCGATCAGAGCTTGAAGCGTATGGGCCTGGACTATGTCGATATTTACTATCATCATCGGATGGATCCGGAAACGCCGCTTGAGGAAACCATGGCAGCGCTGGACCATCTTGTTCGTTCAGGCAAGGCGCAATATGTCGGAGTCTCCAATTATTCGCCGGAGAAGACGCGGGAAGCGATCTCGATTCTGAAAAGCCTGGGAACTCCGCTGCTCATCCATCAACCAAGCTACTCCATGCTGGACCGCTGGGTGGAGAACGGACTGCTCGATGTCCTGGAAGAGAACGGGGTCGGAAGCATCGCCTTCACTCCGCTGGCTCAAGGACTATTGACCAACAAATATTTGAATGGCGTGCCCGGCGATTCACGCGCCGCAAGCGCATCCGTATTCTTGAACGAAAGCAATATCACGCCAGAAGTGCTGCGCAAGATCAGAGCTTTGAACCAAATCGCTCAAGCGCGGAATCAGAGTCTCGCCCAATTCGCTCTCGCTTGGGTCCTTCGCGGCGGCCGGGTGACATCTGCCCTGATTGGGGCAAGCAAGGTGAGCCAGATCGAGGACAATGTGGCTGCCTTGAACAACCTGGAGTTCTCGAAGGAAGAACTGGATCGCATTGAAGCGATCCTGAAAACGGAGAACGCCTCTTCTGCGGAGGGATAATGATTACCACTAAGGATTGCATGCTGAACACATAACATAGATACCAAGCTACATGAATGGAGCGCCTCAGGATGGATGACAGACCTGACAGGCGCTCCTTTTTCGTTCAGATATATCGGGCAAACGATATCGTTAAGAAAGTGCGGATGATGAGAGGATATCCTTGCGGTACCTTGTAGGGGATCGACCGACGAGACGCTTGAACTGACGCGAGAAATAGAGCGGATCGGTGAGTCCAACGGATGCAGAAACCTGCTCGATGGACAAATCGGGACGTTCGCGCAGCAGCCGCTTGGATTGGTCGATTCTTAATTTAAGCAGATACGTAATCGGAGTCATGCCCGTTTCCTGCTTGAAGATGCGCGACAGGTACGCCCGGTTGTAGCCCAGGCTTGCGCACATTTGTTCAATCGAGACGGGATGGGCGTATTGGGAAGCCATATAACTGATCATCTGCTTCACCGTGCGCTGAACCTGCGGCTCTGCCAGCGTTAAACGGGACGGTCGGTCACTCCGGTTCATGATCTCGGCCCAGATTAAATGCATATAACCGATGGCGGCGATATGGGAGCTCTCCTCCCTGGATTGAAAATGGCTTTGAATGAGGGACACGTAGCCCGGAATCGGGTTGTTCTCCATGAGATGGAGGACAGGCTTTTCGGGGGTGAGTCCCGAACGGTGTACCCCTTCGCCGGCGTGTTCTCCATCAAAGGCGACCCATCGGTAACGCCAGGGATGGCTCGCATCGGATACATAACTGACAATCTGACCGGGATGGATCAGGAAACAGTCGCCGGGGCCGAGCTGATACCTGTCGGTTTCGGTTCGGAATATGCCATGTCCCGACTCGATGATATGCAATAAGTAATGATCGTATATTTTCGGACCCAATGCATGCTCCGGCAGGGTCTGGCTCTCGCCGGCGAATCGGACGTGAAGCGAATCGCTGCCTTGCTGCGCAGGATTGGAAGCAACAGAATAGGTTGGTTTCATTATTCATTTTCCTTTACAATAAGTTTGGGAAAAAGAGGAACTGTGAGGACAGGGTTGATTCTATGAATTTATTGTACCTCCAGAAGTCACATAAATCCATATGTAACGCACAAGATTTCATTATCGGTTAACGAGATTTCCATTATACTGAAGACAGTAAAACTACCATATGTACAGGATGGAGTGATGGGCAGTGACGACGGAACAGCTTATGGAAAGATTTATGGACAAGCACGGTGAGAGCCAGCATAAGGTTCGCATATTTAACGCGCCCGGCCGCGTGAACCTGATCGGGGAGCATTTGGATTATAACGGAGGCTACGTGCTCCCGGCCGCCTTGGAGTTTGGCACGACCTTGATTATAAGGCCTCGCGATGATAACAAGGTGAGCTTTTCATCCACCAATATCCCTTATGAATTAACGATCAGCCTGGATGAGGATTATGGCTACAAAAGCGATCAATGGACAGATTATCCGGTTGGCGTCATAACGGAGCTGAATAAAATCGGCTGTAACCTTAGCAGCGGTTACGACCTGCTCTACCATGGGGATATCCCGAACGGCGCGGGTCTCTCGTCCTCGGCGTCCATCGAAGTGGTCACGGCTTACGCCTTCTTGAAGATGGAAGGCAAGGAGACGGATACGGTGGAGATTGCGAAGCTCTCGCAGCGGGTGGAGAACCTGTTCGTCGGCGTCAACTCCGGCATTATGGATCAATTCGCCGTAGCCAACGGCAAGCAGGATCATGCCATTCTGTTAATGTGCGATACGCTCGAATATGAACTGGTGCCATTCCGGACCGGAGCTTACAAAATCGTGATTTCGAATACCAACAAACGGCGCGGACTCGTCGATTCCAAATACAATGAACGCCGCAGCGAGTGTGACCGCGCATTGGAAATTTTGCAGAAGGAGCTGCCGGCGTTATCGTATCTCGCTCAGCTGAATCCGGATCAATTCGCCAGCCTACAGGACAGCATCCGGGATGAAACCGTCCGCAGACGTGCCCAGCATGTCGTTGAAGAAAACCAGCGTGTGCATGATTCCGTGAAGGCCTTGAGGAACGGAGATCTGGAAGCATTCGGACAATATATGAATCAGTCCCACGACTCCTTGCGTTATCTGTACGAAGTAACAGGCGACGAGCTGGATGCGCTGGTAGAAGAAGCACAGCGGATTCCGGGCACGCTGGGTTCCAGAATGACAGGAGCCGGCTTTGGAGGCTGTACGGTATCTCTTGTACACGAGGATGCGGTGGAGCGTTTCATCGCAGAGGTGGGGCAGCAGTACGAAGCCAGAACGGGACTGAAGCCGGACTTCTATGTATGCGGCGTAGGTCAAGGTGTTCATGAAGTGAAGGAGGGCGAATAAGATGGCTATTTTAGTGACTGGCGGTGCGGGATATATAGGTTCTCATACCGTAGCGGAGCTGTTGGAGCAAGGGGAAGAAGTTGTTGTGATCGACAGCCTGGAGACGGGACATCGCGAAGCGCTGCTGGGTGGAAAGCTGTATGTCGGCGATCTGCGCGACAAGGCGCTGCTGAAGCAGTTGTTCTCGGAAAACGATATTGATGCCGTTATCCACTTTGCCGCGAATTCACTGGTTGGCGAGAGCATGAAGGATCCGGTGAAATATTACGATAACAACGTATACGGAACGCTCTGCCTGCTGGAAGCCATGAATGAAGCGGGTGTCCGGAAGATCGTCTTCTCGTCAACGGCAGCAACCTACGGCGAGCCTGAGAAGGTGCCGATCGAGGAAACGGACCGTACGCAGCCGACGAACGTGTACGGGGAAACCAAGCTGATGATGGAACGGATGATGTCCTGGTTTGATACCGTGCTTGGCGTGAAGTATGTGTCCCTTCGTTACTTCAATGCAGCCGGATCGCATGCCAGCGGAAAAATCGGCGAGGATCACCGTCCGGAGAGCCATCTGATCCCGCTTGTCCTGCAAACCGCTTTGAAACAGCGCCCAAGCATCTCGGTGTTTGGCGACGATTATTCAACGCCTGACGGCACGTGTGTCCGCGATTACATTCACGTCAGCGATCTTGCGAACGCTCATCTGCGCGCGGTTGATTACCTCCGCCGCGGAGAGTCCAGCAATGTGTTTAACCTCGGCAATGGACTCGGGTTCTCGGTTAAGGAGGTTATCGAGACCTCAAAGCAGGTGACGGGTGCTGACATTCCGGTTGTCATGGAGGCACGGCGTGCCGGTGACCCTGCCGTGTTGGTAGCATCTTCGGATAAAGCGCGTACCGTTCTCGGATGGACCCCATCCAGAACGACGCTGGAAGAGATTATCGAGAGCGCGTGGAAATGGCACAGCAGTCACCCGGACGGTTACGGTGACAATTAATCCAAGGGGGACGATGACCATGAATGCAGCAACATCAGGAACTCCCGAATCCAAGCAGGTTCTTCATGCAATTGAAATGCTTGTGCGTTTTGCACTTCATAAAGGTCTTATCCAGGCAGCGGATGCGGATTACAGCCGCAATCTGCTGCTGGAGGATTTCGGGTTCAGCGAGCCGTACGGAGACGAAATGAACGACCCGGTACCGGATGGGCCTCAGGCCATGCTCGACGTGATGATCGATTACGGTGCAGCGCATGGAATGATTCCCGAGAATACCGATACGTACCGGGATTTGCTGGACGCCAAAATCATGGGTCGGCTCATGGCCAGACCTTCGGACGTAACGGCTCAGTTCCGGACGGTCCAGCAGGAGCAGGGGATCATTGCGGCAACCCGCCAATTTTACAATCTATGCATCGACTCCAACTACATTCGCATGGATCGCGTAGCCAAAAATGAATACTGGCGGCACGCCAGCCCGTATGGCGATATTGAGATTACCATCAATCTCTCCAAGCCGGAGAAAAGTCCGAAGGAAATCGCCATGGCTAAACTGCTGCCTCCGCCGGTTTATCCGAAATGCCAGCTCTGCCGCGAGAATGTCGGTTATGCAGGCAGAGTCAACCACCCGGCACGGCAAAACCTGCGCATTATTCCGTTGGAGCTAAACGGGGAACCGTGGTTCTTCCAATACTCGCCGTATGTTTACTATAATGAGCACTGCATTGTATTCCATCATGACCATGTGCCGATGAAGCTGACCAAAGAGACGCTTGCCCGCCTTTTGAGTTTTGTTGATGCTTATCCGCATTATTTTCTCGGATCGAACGCGGATCTGCCCATTGTCGGGGGCTCGATTCTCACGCATGATCATTTCCAGGGAGGACGGCATACCTTCCCGATCCAGAAAGCACCGAAGGTGGCCGGGTTTACGCACGCGGATTATCCAGACGTATCCGTGGCCATCGTGAAGTGGCCGATGTCGGTGATTCGGCTATCCTCAAGCGATCGGAATTCGCTTCTTGAATGCGCAAACGGCATTTACGAGTCATGGAAAATCTACAGTGATCCTTCAGCGGACATTGAAGCGTTCAGCGAAGTGGACGGAGAGCGCATCCGCCACAATACGGTTACTCCGATTGCCCGCCGAAATGACGAGGGCATCTACGAGATGGACCTGGTTCTGCGGAACAATCGCACGAATGAGCAATATCCGGAAGGGATTTTCCATCCTCATCGGGAGATGTTCCACATCAAGAAGGAAAACATCGGCCTGATCGAAGTGATGGGGCTGGCGATCCTGCCGGGCAGGCTTAAGGAAGAGCTCGATCAAATCGCCGACATCCTTGCGGGGAACGAGGAGCTGTACGCGGACAGCAAGGCTGCGGACCATCCGCTTGCCGTCCACGGGGACTGGATCGAGGATCTGCGTGGACAGGAAACAGCAGCGCTGGATAAAGCCGGGGCGATCGAGCTGATTCGCCGGGAGGTCGGCCACAAGTTCACGACGATTTTGGAGCATGCCGGGGTATATAAACAGACGGCAGAAGGACAACAGGCGTTTCAGCGATTCCTGAGCCATATGGGATACGTCCCAAGCAGCAAATAGACATTCATTTATGGATAAATGATGTATTGAAGTTGATCATTATGCAAACAGCCGATCTTTCTGGAGAAGGACGGCTGTTTGTTTTGCATAAGGGGAATGGTATAGAATGAAAAAGCATGCAAGATAAAAAATAGATGCGAACCAGATGCGATGGAGGTAATGTACATGAGACCTTTTGTCTTTCATAATCCGACTCAGTTGATTTTTGGTAAGGGCAAGCTGAGCGCTTTAAGTGGTGAAGTGGCTAAATACGGCCGGAACGTATTGCTTGTATATGGTGGCGGCAGCATCAAGCGCAGCGGGCTGTACGATCAGGTTATCGCGTTACTGAAGGAAGCGAATGCGGTGGTAACGGAGCTTGCCGGTGTGGAACCGAATCCGCGCCTGTCGACGGTCCACAAAGGTGTGGCATTGTGCCGGGAGCATAACATTGATCTTATACTGGCCGTTGGCGGCGGAAGCGTCCTTGACTGCTCCAAGGCCATTGCTGTAGGGGCCAAGTATGAAGGAGATATGTGGGATTTCGTCGAACGCAAAGCCGTCCCGCAAGCGGGTCTCCCACTTGGAACCGTGCTTACGATGGCTGCGACCGGATCCGAGATGAACGGCGGCTCCGTCATTACCAATGAAGTAACCCAAGAGAAGATGGGCTGGGGAAGCCCTTATGCTTACCCTGCATTTTCCATTCTTGACCCTGTACATACGTTCTCCCTTCCGCGGGATCAAACGGTGTACGGTATCGTGGATATCATGTCTCACGTATTGGAGCACTACTTCCACCAGGATACCAATACGCCGGTGCAGGACGGCTTCTGCGAGACGATCCTTCGGACCGTTATCGATACGGCGCCGAAGCTGGTTGAGGACCTGGAGAACTACGAGCTCCGCGAGACGATCATGTACTGCGGTACGATGGCGCTGAACGGCATGATCAATATGGGGATGGCCGGCGACTGGGGAACCCATAATATCGAGCACGCAGTATCTGCCGTTTACGACATTCCGCACGGCGGCGGCTTGGCGATCCTGTTCCCGAATTGGATGAAATATAATCGGAGTGCGGATCCTCAGCGCTTTAAGTCTCTTGCCGTGAACGTATTCGGCGTTGACCCGGCAGGAAAGACCGATGAAGCCGTCGGATTGGAAGGGATCGAAGCGCTTCGCCGCTTCTGGACTTCCATCGGTGCGCCAAGCACGCTGGGGGCGTACGATATTGATGACAGCCAGATCGAGGCAATGGCCGATAAGGCGATGCGATTTGGTCCTTTTGGCAACTTCCGCAAGCTGCAGCGTGAAGACGTCGTGGAGATTTATCGGATGTCGCTATAAGGGTTGTCCTGTCGTTATATGACAAGGAATTGAAATGGTTATAAAGCCTGCCGGTTCATGCCGTGCAGGCTTTTTTGCGGGTGTGTCGAATATAGATATGAAGAGATTTCCATACGTTTGAGGGAAATAATTGAAACTTTAGCAAACATTTTGCCGTATTACTTGTTATACACAGTAAGGGATTTCAGAGGGGGCAATCAACATGGAAGCGTTATATTGGGGCTGTCTGATCGGAGGCGTGATATTTGCCATCGTAACCGTGGTGCTTGGCGACATACTTAGCTCGGCGCTTGACGGATTGTTGGACTTTTTGTCAGTGGATTTTTTCAATCCGGTTGTGATCGCTGGAGGAATCACCGTATTTGGCGGTACCGGAATCATGCTGACGAAATACACGGAATTGGCGGCAGGTGCCCATGTAACGCTGTCTATCTTAGCGGCTATCGTCATTTCGATTCTCGTCTATTTCGGGTACGTGAAACCGATGGAGAACAGCGAGAACTCGACGGGCTTCTCTATCAAGGAGCTGGCTGGGATGATCGGCATTGTCACCGTACCGCTTCCTGCAGAGGGATTCGGCGAAGTGATGGTCAAGATTGGCGCAGGCAACACAACGCACATCGCGTCTAGCTTTGATCGCCAAAATCTTCCCGCAGGAGTCCGCGTGGTGGTTGTTGACGTTGTTGAGGGTGTCCTGAGAGTGTCCGAACTGGAAGAACGAAAAGGAGAGGATTGATTCAATGCCAGAATACTTAGTAATTCCGTCAATTGTTGTAGGTGTCATTGTTGTGTTAGGACTTGCGTTCTGGGCCCGTTACAAAACGGTGAGTCCGGATGAAGCGATGATCGTAACCGGTTCTTTTTTGGGAAGCAAAAATTTATCGGAGGATGAATCCGGCCGCAAAATCAAAATCGTTCGCGGCGGCGGCGCTTTTATACTCCCCGTATTTCAGCGCTCCGAATTTGTATCGCTTTTATCTCATAAACTGGATGTTATGACGCCTGAAGTGTACACGGAGCAAGGCGTTCCGGTTATGGCCGATGGGGTAGCCATCATAAAAGTGGGGAGCTCGATCGAAGACGTGGCAACGGCAGCCGAGCAATTCATGGGCAAGCCGATTGAAGCGCTGAAGGGCGAAGCCCAGGAAGTGCTGGAAGGTCATCTTCGTGCCATACTCGGTTCCATGACGGTAGAGGAAGTATACCGTAACCGTGACAAGTTCGCGCAGGAAGTTCAGGGTGTCGCTGCAAGAGATCTCAAGAAAATGGGTCTGCAGATTGTATCCTTTACCATTAAGGACGTTCGCGACAAGCATGGATATCTGGAAGCGCTGGGTAAACCGCGGATCGCTACCGTAAAGCGGGATGCGGAGATTGCCGAAGCCGAAGCGATGCGCGACGCGCGGATTCAGAAAGCGCGTGCGGAAGAAGAAGGACAAAAGGCCGAGGTCGTACGCGATACCAATATCGCGGAAGCCGAGAAGGAACGGGAGCTGAAGGTTGCGTCCTTTAAGAAGGAGCAGGATACGGCGAAGGCCGAAGCGGACCAAGCTTATCATATCCAGGAAGCCCGTGCCAGACAGACGGCAGTTGAGGAACAAATGAAGGTTGAGCTCGTTCGTAAGGAGCGCGAAATCGATCTGCAGGAGAAAGAAATCATGATTCGCGAGAAGCAGTATGACGCGGACGTGAAGAAGAAAGCCGAAGCTGATCGCTATGCCGTTGAGCAGGCGGCCGAAGCGGATAAGGCCCGCAAGATGCGCGAAGCGGATGCCTTGCAGTACTCCATCGAAACCCAGGCCAAAGCGTCTGCCGAACAGAAGCGCCTGGATGGTCTGGCCGTTGCGGATGCCGAGCGTGCCAAAGGTACGGCCGAAGCCGAAGTCATCCGCCTGCGCGGTATTGCCGAAGCCGATGCCAAGGAGAAACTTGCCGAAGCGTTCCAGAAGTTTGGAGAAGCTGCTGTGCTCGATATCATCGTAAAAATGCTGCCTGAGCTTGCCGGCAAGATTGCTCAGCCAATCTCGTCCATTGACAAGCTGACGGTTGTAGATACAGGCAAAGGCGAAGGTGCGGCTCGCGTGAGCAATTATGTGACCGAGCTGATGTCCACTGCGCCTGAAATGCTGAAGAGTGTGTCAGGGATTGATGTGGAAGAACTGATTAAGGGATTGACGACAAAGAAAGCTTCTCCAGTCCAAAAGCAAGTAGCTGTTGAACAGGAGCTTGTTCCGGTACCGGTGCCTGTTGAGACAAGTGCTGCTAAGGAAGAGTAGAGCGAGCGGCAAGTAGGACTGGGATAGCGGTCACAGGCAGCGGTACGGCACTTTGGAGACTTTGGCAACCACATATGATTTTGCCGCGCACTTATATTTCTGATAAGATATCCGAGTATACGCGTATGAATCAAAAAGAGGTGCAAACGTGAGCAGCTTACAAGTGGCTAAAGTGTTGAACAATAATGTAATCATAGCGAAGCATCCTCAACATGGCGAGGTTGTTGTTATTGGCAAGGGAATAGGCTTTAACCGGAAGAATAAAGACCTTATCCCGGCCTCCGCTGCCGAGAAGATGTTCATTTTGACCAAACCGGAGGAGCAGGAGCAGTATAAGCAGTTGGTGCCTCATATCGATGAGAAGCTGATTGAGGCGATGAATGACATTATTCTGAATGCTGCCAAATCCAGCGACGCTCCTCTGAATGAGCATATCCACATAGCGTTGACTGATCATATTGCATTTGCCATTAAACGTCATGCCCAAGGTCTCTATATCCATAATCCTTTTTTATACGAAACCAAAGAGATGTATCCTGAAGAGTACGAGATGGCGGAATACGCCGTCCGTACCATCCGGGAGAAGCTTGGGGTCGACTTGGGCCAAGAAGAAATCGGATTCATTGCCCTTCATTTTCACGGTGCCCTCACAAACCAGCACATTTCGGAGGTTCGCAAGCATTCGGAACTGATTGCGGATTTAGTACGTACCGTTGAACAGCAGCTGGATTATGCCATCCCGAGGGATACCTTGGATTATTCCCGTCTGCTGACTCATCTCCGGTTTGCCCTGGAGCGGGTTCGGCGGGGAGAAGCGGTGAACGAGACGAGTTCATTGGATGGTCTGCTGAAGCGCGAATATCCCGAAACGTATTCCTTGGCATGGAAACTGACGAAGATGATGGAGCAGCGGCTGAAAAAGCCTGTATATCCCGCCGAGGCCGGTTATTTGACCATTCATCTGGAGCGGCTGGTCCAGCGCAAAGAGCAGGGCGAGCAAATGTGAAGATTTTATTAAGTCCCTTACCATGTGGTTGCAACGAAAAATGAACGGTGTTACAATACGAACAGTTATGAAGCATAAAACTGCAAATCAAACGTGTAACTGATTCGATCAGGCATGAGTATTGCAGGAATTTGGTTGTTTTTACCCATTTCTGGGTAATCTAATCCATGAGATTAGCCATCCATTTTCCCGTGGTTACTCATGCCTTTTTTTGATTTGGTTGTTTTATGATGCTCTACAAACAGCTTGTGACCACAACTAGATAGAGGGTGAGAATTTTCATGTTTAAGCGGCTTTTTGGCGTACTGCAAAGGGTCGGTAAAGCTCTGATGCTGCCCGTGGCCATATTGCCGGCGGCTGGACTTTTGCTCGGCCTTGGTAATATGCTGGTCAACCCCGATTTCCTGCAGTACGCACCGTGGCTCGATGCGGCTTGGGTTCAGTCAGCTGCCACCGTCATGATGAATGCGGGACAAATCGTGTTCACGAATTTATCCTTGCTGTTTGCAGTAGGGGTTGCCGTCGGCCTAGCCGGAGGCGAAGGTGTGGCCGGGCTTGCGGCTATCATCGGTTACCTCGTCATGAACGTTACCATGGGCAGCGTGATCGGCGTGACGCCATCGATGATTGGCACGAATTACGAATATGCCAGCGTGCTTGGCATTCCGACCTTAGCCACTGGGGTATTCGGCGGGATTATTGTAGGTATATTAGCGGCAAGCATGTACCGGAGATTTTTCAAAATAGAGCTTCCGTCCTATCTGGGCTTTTTTGCAGGAAAACGGTTTGTTCCGATTATGACGGCTGCAACCTCCGTTTTGCTTGGTCTGTTGATGGTCTTTATATGGCCTCCGATCCAGTCTGCGCTTAACACTGCATCCCATTTCATGCTGGAACAAAACCTGACGCTGTCCGCTTTTGTGTTCGGCGTTGTGGAACGCGGATTGATTCCGTTCGGTCTGCACCACATTTTCTATTCTCCCTTCTGGTTTGAGTTCGGGGAATATTTGAATCAGGCAGGTCAAATGGTGCGCGGTGATCAAAATATATTCATGGCTCAGCTTCGGGATGGCGTCGAGTTTACGGCAGGCACCTTCATGACGGGTAAGTATCCGTTTATGATGTTTGGTCTTCCTGCGGCTGCGCTTGCCATCTATCATGAAGCGAGACCGGAGAACAAAAAGTTTGTCGCCGGTATTATGGGTTCGGCAGCGCTGACCTCCTTCTTGACAGGAATCACGGAACCGCTTGAGTTCTCCTTCCTGTTCGTCGCGCCGATCTTGTTCGCCGTACATGCATTGTTCGCAGGTCTGTCCTTCATGACCATGCATATTCTGGGTACCAAGATAGGCATGACCTTCTCGGGCGGTCTGATCGATTACATGATATTCGGTGTCATTCCGAACCGGACGCCATGGTGGAATGTACTCATTGTTGGTGCTATCATGGCAGTAATCTATTATTTCGGATTCCGGTTTGTCATTCGGAAATTCAATCTGAAGACGCCGGGCCGGGAGGAAGCTTCCGCAACGGAATCGGAATCAGGTTCCCGGGGAGCAGGCGGTGACAGCAAAAATGATCTGCCGCTTAACATTCTGACTGCGCTTGGCGGCCAACCTAACATTGCTCATCTGGATGCCTGCATTACCCGGCTTCGGGTAGAGGTGAAAGACAAGGGCCATGTCGATAAGGCAAGGCTGAAACAGCTGGGTGCGTCAGGTGTGCTGGAGGTGGGGAATAATATCCAGGCGATATTCGGAACACGTTCCGATACTATCAAATCGCAAATCCAGGACATTATGTCGGGAATAACGCCGACAATCGCGCCTGAAACAGCGGATCCGAAGACGATGCCGACTGCTCAAGAGGAGCAGCAGGCTGGTCAGGACGGGGAAACGCTTGTCATGGAGGAAATCGTATCTCCAGTCGATGGAGAGCTAATGGATATTTCCCATGTGCCTGATCCAGTCTTTGCAGAACGAATGACGGGAGATGGATTTGCGGTATTACCTCATAACGGAACGATCGCTTCTCCTGTTAACGGAACCGTATTTAACGTATTCCCCAGCAAGCATGCGGTCGGCATTATGTCCGATGGCGGTAAGGAAGTGCTTGTCCATATCGGCGTCAATACCGTTAAGCTGAAGGGGCAGGGTTTTGAAGTTCTTGTACAAGAGGGGGATCTGGTATCCACGGGCCAACCGATCATGCAGGTGGATCTGGATTATGTGAAGGAGAATGCCAAATCGATTATTTCTCCTGTGATCTTCTCGAATTTGCCGGAGGGAGCTTCCGTGAAGCTGAACAAGACCGGTGAAGTAAAAAGCGGTGAAAAAGGGATCATCACCATTTCGAAGCCTTAACCTCACGGTGATCTCAAGGATTCTTAAAAAATTTAAATATACGAAAGTAGGATGATGAACATGCAACAAACATTCAAAATTATTGATGAAGATGGAATTCACGCACGTCCGGCAACAGCATTGGTAAATACAGCTAACAAATTCCAGGACACCAATTCATTTGCTGAAGCTAACGGCAAAAAAGTAACGCTGAAATCGATCCTGGGCGTTCTGTCCCTCGGACTGGAGCAAGGTGATACATTGACACTGATCACGGAAGGCGGCAATGAGAGCGAAGCGCTGACAGCACTGCAAGAAGTGATGGTGAACGAAGGGTTAGGCGAGCTTCATGAATAATTTGAAAGGAATCGCGGCTTCCGCGGGCATCGCGATTGCACGTGCTTTTACACTGGAGCATCCTGATTATTCTGTTACGGAAAAGCAAGTGGCAGACACGGATGCCGAGCTTTCGAAGCTGGATGCGGCGCTGGCTCAGTCCCAGGCTGAGCTTGAAGCGATCAAAGCCCGCACGCTTCAGGAACTCGGGGAGAAGAAGGCTGAGATTTTCGAATCTCACCTTCTCATCCTGAATGATCCGGAATTGATTGAACCAGTCAAAGCGAAAATCGCTTCCGATTCGGTTAATGCGGAGTACGCCTTAAATGAAACGGCAACCCAATTCATTCAAATGTTCGAGAACATGAAGAGTGCTTACTTGCAGGAGCGGGCAGCGGATATGCGCGACGTAACCAAACGTATTCTCAAGCATCTGCTGGGCCTGAATTATGTCAGCCCTTCAGAAATCAGCGAAGAAGTAATTGTGGTTGCAGAGGACTTGACTCCTTCGGACACAGCGCAGTTGAACCGCAACTACGTTAAAGGATTCACGACCAATATTGGCGGGCGCACCTCGCATTCTGCCATCATGGCCCGTTCGCTTGAAATTCCGGCTGTCGTCGGAACGAAAAACGTGCTCTCTTCGGTCCAAAACGGGGATTTGATCATCGTTGACGGACTGGAAGGGGATGTCATCATTAATCCTACGGAAGCCATCGTGGCCCAATACCGTGCGAAGCAGGATGCCTATGCCAAACAGGTCGAGGAATGGAAGAAACTCCGCTCCGAACCAACGGTATCCAAGGACGGGATCCATGTGGAGCTGGCCGCCAATATCGGGACACCGAACGATGTAACCGGCGTGCTGGAGAATGGCGGAGAAGCGGTAGGACTGTATCGTACGGAATTCCTGTACATGGGCAGAGATAAACTTCCTTCCGAAGAGATCCAGTATGTCGCCTATAAATCGGTACTGGAGAAAATGGAAGGCAAGCCGGTTGTTGTCCGCACCCTCGATATCGGCGGGGACAAGGAGCTGCCTTATCTGGATCTGCCAAAAGAAATGAATCCGTTCCTGGGCTTCCGGGCCGTTAGGCTGTGCCTGGACCGTCAGGATATCTTCAGAACCCAGCTTCGGGCACTGCTGCGCGCAAGCGTCCATGGCAATCTGCGAATCATGTTTCCCATGATCGCGACGCTCGGTGAATTCCGTGAAGCCAAAGCTCTTCTGGAGGAAGAGAAATCCAAGCTTGTGAGCGAGGGCATTCCGGTATCCGAGGACATCCAACTCGGGATCATGGTGGAGATTCCATCTACCGCGGTTCTGGCGGATCAGTTTGCCAAAGAGGTTGATTTCTTCAGTATCGGAACGAATGACCTTATCCAGTATACGATGGCCGCTGACCGCATGAATGAACGGGTTGCTTATTTGTATCAACCTTATAATCCGGCGATTCTGCGACTGGTTAAAATGGTCATCGATGCTGCTCATCGCGAAGGCCGCTGGGTTGGCATGTGCGGTGAAATGGCGGGTGACGCCACGGCGATTCCAATTCTCCTCGGTCTGGGGCTGGATGAGTTTAGCATGAGCGCTACATCCATTCTTCCGGCGCGCAGCCAGATCGGGAAGCTGTCCCGCAGTGATATGCAGGCACTCGCTGCCAAGGCGCTTGAAATGGGTACCGCAGAGGAAGTTGTGGCTCTGGTGGAATCCATAGAAACTGCAGCGGAGTAAGAAGGAAGACAACTTAACATCTTGATCGATCCATGCAGTGTCGTATTTCGTTTGTTTTTTGGGTACTATACCAACTTTTTCCACGATAGCTTTACATTGACAACATCTGTCCATTCGGTCAGATGTTTTTTTTGTCAAAAGAAAGACACCCGGCATATTTGCTAGTATAATAGCCTAAATATATAGTTATTTGGCATCAAACCCAAACCAAATCAGGGCTTTTGGCATATCATGATATATGAAAGCGTTCTACATTCATGTGCTAGAGGTCTGTCTTATGATTCAGGCGCCCATACTAGGAAGTAAATCTACTTATAAGTGACGGTGATGATGACTATGGACATGATCAAGAGCTGCACAAGTGTTAAGCTGGGGGCAACGTACCGAAGAGAGGAAACGACCTTTCAGGTGTGGGTTCCGGATGCGGTTCATGTGAAACTGGCTTTGTATGAAAGCCCGGGAGAGTATAACGAGCAAGGTCTCGTAACGGATCACGAGCGTGGCACATTATATTTGATGGAACGTAATGGCGACGGCATATGGTCGGCTGTCGTAAACAGGGATCTTCATGGAACCTATTATATGTACCAAATCGAGTCAGCGCACGGCGACGTGCATTATGCCGTTGACCCCTATGCAACAGCGGTATCAGCCAACGGCTGCCGCGGGGCGGTTGTCGATCTGGCGAAGAGCAATCCGCCGGGGTGGGAGCAGGATGTTAGACCCAAGCTGTTGAAGCCTACGGATGCGGTGCTCTATGAGCTTCATGTACGCGATTTCTCGATTCATACCGATTCGGGAATGAAATATAGAGGTAAATATAAGGCATTCACAGAAGGTGGCCTGCGGGATTCCGAAGGGAATACCATTGGACTGGATCATCTCGAAGAATTAGGTGTGACCCATGTGCATCTGCTGCCGATATTTGATTTTCGAACGGTCAATGAGCTGGACGGCTATAAAGCCGGCAGCTTGAGCCGCGAGTATAACTGGGGGTATGATCCGCAGAATTACAATGTTCCTGAAGGTTCATATTCGACAGATCCTATGGATCCGATCCTGCGCATCCGGGAGCTGAAGGAGATGATTCTGGCTCTGCATGCAAGGGGAATCCGTGTCGTCATGGACGTAGTTTACAACCATACGTATACGGTGGATGACGGTCCGTTTGAACGATTGGCGCCAGGGTATTTCTATCGCAAGGATGGATATGGACATTTATCGAACGGTTCAGGTGTAGGCAACGAGCTGGCTACAGAGAAGCCGATGGTACGCAAATATATCAAGGATTCCTTAAGGTACTGGGCCGAGGAGTATCATATCGACGGCTTTCGATTTGATCTGATGGCTCTGATCGATACAACAACGATGAAAGAGATTGTAAGCGAGCTGCGTCGTGAGGTCGATAGCTCTCTCTTGTTCTACGGTGAGCCCTGGACGGGAGGAATGAGTCCGTTGACAGAGCAAACCGTCAAAGGAAGCCAGAAGGGTCAAGGTTTCGCTGTATTTAATGATCATTTCCGGCATGCCATCAAGGGTGACAATGACGGGCGCGGCCGAGGCTTTGCTACGGGCGAACCGTGGTACGAGGGCGCTGTCGTTGAAGGGATGATGGGCTCGATCCATGATTTTGCGCTTCATCCGGATGAGACGGTCAATTATGTCACCGTGCACGATAATTTGAATCTGTGGGACAAAATTTTGGTTGCTTGCGGGATGGAAGAACAGGCAGGTCTGCTTCGCATGACAGACGGGAAGCTGGTTAACGGCGGCGATGTATGGCAGGCTACGGCTGCTTCAACACCCTATGCCGGTATTCCTGATGAAGATGTAATGTCGGCAGCGGCTGTGCGCCGCAGCTTGCTGGCTAACGGGATCGTCCTGCTCTCTCAAGGGATTCCGCTGCTGCATGCCGGCGATGAGCTGCTCCGCACGAAATTTGGCGATCATAACAGCTACCGCAGCGGCGATGCCGTTAATGCGATCCACTGGTCGAACAAGAAACGATTCAAACCCGTGTTTGACTATTACAAAGGCCTTATTGCCTTGCGCAAAGCTCATCCGGCATTTCGTATGGCAGCAAGAGAAGAGATTGAGGAACATATGGAAGTGCTGCGCAGCAGCGATCGGATTATCGCGTACCGATTAACGCATCATCCACAAGATAGCTGGGGCCAGATTGTAGTGATCGTGAACGGGAATGAGCATGAAATGACGGTTGATCTGCCGCCAACACCTTACCGCTGGAGCATCGTGGTGAATGATCGTCAGGCAGGTACGGATACTATCAAGACGTTGGACCAAGGAGCTATAGCGGTTCCAGGGTTGTCGCTGATGGTGTTGTACGAAGATCAGACCCAGAAGAAGCAAGGGCTGACTACCGTTGAGATTGAATATGAGAGACGTGATCAAGCATATGATGGCTGGAACGTGTGGGTGTGGGGAACGGGCGTGGAGGATGGCAGCGTGCCGTTCTCAAGCGTGGACGGCGGCAAAGCTCGAGCGGTCTTCTATGCAGCTTCCGGAACCAAGCGGGTCGGCTGTATCGTCAGGTTGAATGATTGGGAGGATCGGGAAGGCGAGAACGACTGGTTTATCGATATTCCGCCAGACGAAGCCAAGGTACGGATCTCGCTGGTAAGCGTCAAAGACGACGGCTCCGAGGGCCAAGAACAGCGGGATATGGCGAGTTGAGGATTGTATTAAGGATTGTATTAAGGATTGTATTAAGGATTGTATTAAGGATTGTATTAAGGATTGTATTAAGGATTGTATTAAGGATTGTATTAAGGATTGTATATTAAAAAATCAGGAGCCCTCCTTTTGTACTGAAAAGGGGGCTCCTGTTATTTATATTTCAAAAGGGGTACCATTCATTACCCACAGGCTTGAAATTTAAAACATCTGAAACTCATGATTAGTTAGCAGGTAAATAGGGTAATAATGAGATAGACTTTGTTTTCGATAAAGGAGGATGTCACTCATGTCAAAAGGAAACACAGTTCAACTCCAAGCAGATGTTCGTGATGAATTCACCCGGGCTTCTCGCCGAGTGCTTCGCGAAAATGGCGGAATCCCCGGCGTTGTATACGGCGCGGGCGAGGAAAGTATCCCTGTAGCTGTTAATTTCAAGGATACGGCCAAGCTGTTCCACACCGGACGTTCAGAGGTATTCCAGCTTGATATTCCAGGCTCCGGTAAAATTCCGGTTTTGATTAAGGACATTCAAAAGAGACGCGGCACTGTATCCCATGTGGACTTTCTGCGGATCTCCATGAACAAGCCGGTTCGTGTCAGCATACCGGTGGATTATCAAGGTACTGCTGCCGGAACGAAATCTGGCGGTATTCTGCAAACCCAGGTGACCGAAATCGAAGTAGAGGGATTGCCGGGCGAGCTGCCTACTACCCTCGAAGCGGACGTATCCGCTCTGGAGATAGGCGACAAGCTTACGGTTGCAGATATTAAAGTACCGGAAGGTATTACATTGCACGCTTCGGATGAGGAGGTTCTCGCAACCGTCATCGTGCCACGAGCCGTTGAGGCTGCAGAGACGGTGGATGAAGCGGAAGCTAAGGAAGCGGATGCGGGAGAGACAACCGAAGAATCATAATATGCACATTTAAAAAGGCGCTTGCTATGCTGGAATCCAGCGGAGCAGGCGCCTTTTTGTCAGGAAATTAGAAAATTCTATTTAACCTTGCGATCATGGATGCCTTTATAACTCATCGGGGCGTCTCCAAAGTATTTGTTCCAAATGGTCAGATACGTTCCGTCCTGCTGCATGGTAGCCAGTGCATTATCAACGGCGGCCACGAGATCCGGATTCCCTTTTACAAAGGCTGCGGAAATCTCGGACACCTGATCGGCGGATTCGGCGGCAGCGACAGGCAGATTCGGGAACTGCTGCTTCAGGTTGGTTACGGATAATTGATCTGAAATGACGGCATCCAGCTCTCCGTTTGCGAGCTTGTTAGCTGCGTCTGATATATATTTGATCGGGACAATTTCCGCTCCATGCTTCTTGGCCATATCCTTATAAATTCCGGTTGGGTTCAGGCCGACACGCTTATCCTTGATGTCCGAGAAGGTGCGAATCTTATCTTCACCCGAGGAACGCACAAGCAGAACCGGGGTTGAGGATAAATAAGCAACGGAAAAATCATAGAGAGCCCGCCGGTCCGGCTTGTCTTCAATCTGGTTGAAGACGGCGTCGTATTTGCCTTCCGTCAATCCTTGCAGCAGATTCTCCCACTCGGTTTCAACGAATTCTGCTCTTAGCTCCATATGGCGGGCAACCTCTTCAGCGATTTCCACATCAAAGCCTGTAAGTCTTCCGCCCGTTCCATGGTAACTGAAAGGGGGATAATCCCGTTCCGTTGCAATTCGCAGGGTCCCGCGCTCCACGGCATTCCGAAGCAGGAAGCCCGTGTTCACCCGGTAAGGATTTACGCCCATGTTGGGGGTCGGCACCCGGTCATTACTGTTAGGCGTGCATCCGGTAAGTACAATTGAACCGATCAGTGTGAATAAACAGGCAAGACTGATCCAACGTATCGATTTTGTTCCGCGCATGATTCCAGAAACCATCCTTTCTTTATTCACGGTCCTTCGAGGCCCATTTCGTAAAGTTAGGATGTCCCAAAGGATGGTTCGTATATTCGTGAAATGTCGGTACACGGCAAGAACTTAGGGTCTCTAATTGGATGGAAAAGGAGAATGAAAATAGGCTGTGCTATCTCCGCCTGCAGCAGCAGCGGAAAAGCACAGCCTATTTTTGCTAGATAGAATTGAAGCTAACGTTGACATGCTCTTGATACACGCTTTATGCTCCTTATCGGGCCATCCATCCGCCATCAACACAAAGCACATGTCCGTTCATATAATCCGAAGCGGCGGAAGCGAGGAATACGGCGGGTCCGCCAATGTCCTCGGGTTTTCCCCAGCGTCCGGCAGGAATACGTTCCGTAATGGAAGTCCGTCGTTCCTCATCCTGACGGATGGCTGCCGTATTATCGGTTTCGATATAACCGGGAGCAATTCCGTTCACTTGGATGCCGCTGGCGGCCCATTCATTGGCTAAAGCTTTCGTAAGGCCGGCAACACCATGCTTGCTTGCCGTATATCCGGGCACGTTGATTCCGCCTTGGTAGGATAGCATGGAACAAATGTTAATGATTTTGCCGCTGCCGCGTTCAATCATATGTCTTCCGGCAAGTTGGGACAGGAAAAATACGGTATTCAGATTCAAATCAATCACGTCAAGCCAATCTTGAGTACCATGATCCTTGGCAGGCGTCCGGCGGATAATACCCGCATTGTTTACGAGAATGTCCACATGCCCCGTCAGCTCCAGTGCTTGGTCAAAAGTTTGCTGGAGTTTGCTCTGGTCGCTTAGATCGACCTTGATTTCGGAAGCTTTTCTGCCGAGTGAAGTAATGGCTTCTATCGTTTCGGCGCTTGTATTCATGGACACGGCAACGATATCCGCGCCGGCTTCGGCTAGAGCTATCGCTATGCCTTGCCCTAGTCCTCTGGCGGAGCCGGTAACGATTGCAGTTTTGCCTGATAAGTCAAACCTGTTCATGCCCCAGTATCCCCTCTCATATGCTCTCTATTAGTGATTATGAAGTTAGGTCGGTTTTGAGTTTTCATGCGGCGTTTACAGCATGGTAACGCCGGCACCTTCATATTGTTTGATCGTCTCGGATGACAGTCCCGCATCGGTAATGATGCCGCTGATCTCCTGCAGGGATGAAAATGTCCTTAATGCCGTTTGACCGAATTTGTGATGATCGACAACGGCATAAACCTCCAGCGAGGTTTCGATTAATGCCCGTTTGAAAGGGATCAAGTCCCCGGTATATATGGACAATCCATGATCAAGATGGACGCCCGTGGCGGATATGAAGGCTTTTTGAATGTTCAGCTGTGATACATACGATACACCTTCAGGGCCTGCGAGCATATTGCGGACCCGGTAGCCCCCCGGAACGACCAAACGGATATGATTCTTGGTTGCCAATTCGCTGATGATATACACATCGTTCGTAATGACTGTCAGAGGCACATCCTCCAGCCTGCGGGCAATCTCCAGCGTGGTGCTGCCTCCGTCTAAGGCAATGATGTCATCGGTATTGATATGCTTCAGCGCTTTCAGCGCGATTTCGGTCTTTTCAGTCGGATGTTTGGCAAGCGGTTCTTTGGACGGCAGGATGCCGAATTGATCGCTGTGTGCAAGGACAGCTCCACCATGCACACGAACGATTAGCCCCTGTTCCTCCAGCTTGGTCAGATCCTCGCGTATGGTTTTTCCGGTTACTTGAAGCTGCTGGCTTAGGTCGGCGACAGTCACTTCTTTATGGGTTAGAAGGTACTCCATTATTTTTTCATAGCGTCGTAACGGGTTCATATGAATCTCAACTCTTCCGTGGGTTAATGGATAATCCCCTCTATTTTAAATCTTTTATGGACACCGGGTCCATATCATCATAACGTTTATTATCTCCGGCCATGCCCCAGATAAAGGTATAGTTGCTTGTGCCTACCCCGCTGTGGATCGACCAGCTTGGCGAAATCACGGCCTGCTCATTGCGCATGACGATGTGCCGCGTTTCATTGGGTTCACCCATCAGATGGATGACAACCGCTTCTTCCGGTAAATCAAAATAGAGATATGCCTCCATGCGTCTTGGGTGAGTATGGGCAGGCATCGTGTTCCACATGTTTCCTTCTTTCAGCAGGGTCATACCCATGACAAGCTGGGCGCTCTCGATGCCTTTTTGATGAATGAAACGATAGATTACGCGATCATTGGAATTTTTGATATCGCCCAAAGCGCTGGAATCGGCTTCCTCCAGAGTGGCCTTGGCTGTCGGGAATGATTGGTGCGCTGGCGCAGAATTCAAATAGAATTTGGCTGGGTTGGATGGATCCGTGCTTTTAAAAATAACCTCTTCCGTGCCCATGCCAACGTACAAGCATTCTTTGTTGTTCAGTTCATGCTCCGCACCGTCCACCAGTACGGTACCATGTCCGCCAATATTGATAATGCCAAGCTCACGGCGTTCCAGGAAAGAGGAAACACCCAGTTCTTTAAGGTCGGTTTCCAATTTGACTTGTTCTTGAACGGGAGCGGCACCACCGATAATCATACGATCTTCGTGCGTCAGGACAAGCTCCAGCTTGTCAGGCGTAAACAGGACGGGGATATGGAATTCCTTGCGAAGTCTTTCTGTGTCATATTGTTTCACTTCATTAGGGTGTGATGCATAACGTCTTTCCATGTTCGTTCATCTCCTCATCATTCTATTATAATGAATTCATAATGTTCATATAAGTACAAATTACTCCATTTATGTTCATATTACAAGAGCTAATTCCTAAATGAACCATAATTATACCTGGTTAACATCTAGCCGACTTCATTTATATCTGACTGAACTTGCAGCAGAAAGGGAAGAACTAGCATCAATGGGGATGGGCAGGCTGCCCTGAAATGTTCTTCAGCAAGGCTAGCTATGAAGTGAACAAGGTACGACTAGGAGATTGATGACCCGATGAAAAGAATGATTGTAATTCTAACAGCTGTGCTTGCAGTGACCGGTTCTCAAAATACGGCTGATGTCCCGCATTATCCTTATCATCAAACCGGGGAACGGGAAGTCTGGATGAGGTCGGAGAATGAGCGCGATCAATCCTGGGTTAATATCGCCCATCGGGGCGCGTCGGGTTATGCCCCGGAAAATACGATGGCATCTTTTGTTAAAGCATTTGATATGGGAGCGGATATGCTGGAATTGGATGTCCAATTGAGCAAGGATGGACAGGTCGTTGTGATTCATGATTCCACGGTTGAGCGAACCACCGATGGGCAGGGAGAAGTAGGCGATTTAACCTTTGAGGAGCTGCGTATGCTGGATGCAGGTTCATGGTACGATTCGGCGTTTAAAGGAGAAGTCATTCCCGCTTTGGCGGAGGTGCTTGAGCATTTCGCGGGGCGCATCGGGCTGTTGATCGAATTGAAATCTCCCTCCCGGTATCCGGGTATCGAGCAAAGGGTCGCAGACGAGTTGAAAAGGTATATCATCGGCGCTGATGGTGGTGAGAGGTACAAGGACCTGATCATCGTGCAGTCAGCAGATACGGACTCGCTCCTTCGATTTCGTCAACTGATGCCCGATATCCCGCTGGGCGTTGTTATCACCAGTGCGGGCGACTTATCCAAGCAGCGGCTGGTAGATATGAAGACCTATGCGGAGTATGTGAATGTATCGATGAGGCTGGTATCCAAAGGGCTGGTTCAAAAGATACATCAATCCGGGCTGAAAACGATGGTCTGGACCATCCGGGATATGCTGCAAATTCCTTATGTTCTTCAAATTAACGTGGATGGGATTATTACGGATTACCCGGATCGGGTACCGATTTCAATTTCGAACAGGAAAATGATCAGATAAATGGCGTAACGGTGTTGACAACCTTTTGAGAAATCAAGGGTTGTTTTTTATGTTAGAAAATATAACAGAAATTTAAATGTTAAGAGTGAGTTTCAGGGTTTCTTTATGTTTATGTAAGAAAATATTACTTAAATTACGAAAAATAAACTGAAATCTTATTATTTTTGAAAAAATAAATAAAATAATGTCATGATTATTGACATAGGAAATATAAGGCAACTATAATGTGGGATAACGAACAGAGAAGGCAGTTTGCAGATAGAATGTTCGGAAACGTAAAAAAGGGAGTTGGGAGCGAATGAAGAAACAAAGCGTGATCGTTAAAGGCTGGGCCTCATTTGTTTTATGTGCAATCTTGATGTCAGGCTGCGTGACGGAAAAGGAAGCCGCTCCAACCGCCGGTGCGGATAACGGGAGTCCGGGGGTAGAAGCCGCTGGCGATTCAATTAAGGTTGGCATTCTTCACTCACTCAGCGGAACGATGGCCATAAGCGAGGTATCCGTTAAGGATGCGGAGATGCTTGCCATCGAAGAAATCAATGCAGCTGGCGGCGTGCTTGGCAAGCAGATCGAACCCGTAATCGAGGACGGTGCCTCCGATTGGCCGACCTTCGCGGAGAAAGCGGGAAAATTGCTGCAGCAGGATAAGGTTGCCGCCGTATTCGGAGGCTGGACCTCCGCCAGTCGGAAAGCCATGCTCCCTGTTTTCGAACAGAACAACGGCCTTTTATTCTATCCGGTCCAATATGAAGGGCTGGAATCCTCACCTAACATTTTTTATACGGGCGCAACAACCAATCAGCAGATCGTACCCTCAGTGTCCTGGCTGCTGGAGAACCGCGGCAAAAAAATGTTCCTCCTCGGCTCCGATTACGTGTTTCCGAGAACGGCCAACAAGATCATCAAGGCACAGTTGACGGCAGAGGGCGGTGAACTGGCCGGGGAGGAATACACGCCGCTGGGCCATACCGATTTCAGCACGATTATAGCCAAGATCAAGGAGGCGAAGCCCGATATCGTCTATAACACGCTGAACGGCGACAGCAACGTGGCCTTCTTCAAGCAGCTGAAGGATGCGGGCATTACCTCCAAGGATATGACCACGCTGTCCGTCAGCGTGGCGGAGGAGGAGATCCGCGGCATCGGCGCCGATATACTGGAGGGGCATCTGGCAGCCTGGAACTATTATCAATCTACCGATACTCCGGAGAACAAGACTTTTGTCGACAAATACAAAGCAAAATACGGCGCTGACCGCGTGACGGCTGACCCGATCGAAGCAGGATACACGGCGGTGTACTTATGGAAGGCCGCGGTGGAGAAGGCAGGAACAACGGAGGTGGCCAAGGTGAAGGAAGCGGCAAAAGGCATTGAGTTCGCCGCTCCGGAAGGAAAAGTAACCATTGATGGGGAGAATCAGCACATTCATAAAACGGTGCGCATCGGCGAGGTGCAGGCTGACGGGCAATTCAAGGAGCTTTGGAATTCGGGAGAACCCGTTAAACCGGACCCTTATCTGAAAACTTATGATTGGGCGAAGGGATTAAGCGGAGAATAAAGCTTGATTTCATGCATGGATGGCCTTCGGGCTATTTCGTGAAAGGAGGTTCACCCGGATGGAAATGACGATTCTGCAAGTGTTTAACGGACTCAGCGTCAGCTCGATCCTATTATTGATTGCTCTTGGCTTAGCGGTGACGTTCGGCTTGATGAATGTCATTAATATGGCCCATGGCGAGCTGATCATGATCGGTGCTTACTCAACGTACGTCACGCAAGGTTTGTTTACCGCGTATATGCCGAAATCCTGGTTCGACACCTATTTCATCGCGGCTTTGCTTGTATCGTTCTTGGTTGCAGCGGCCGTCGGATGGCTGCTTGAAATGGTGCTTATACGCCATCTGTACGGCAGGCCGCTGGATAGTCTGCTCGCCACATGGGGCGTCGGGATGATGCTCCAGCAAATCGCAAGATTCATCTTCGGCGCGCCGAATGTGGCTGTTACCAGCCCGTCCTGGCTAAATGGCGGGCTGGGGATCACTTCAAGCATCGTCCTTCCATACAAGCGGCTGTTCATCATCGTATTGGTGGCCGTCGTGCTGACAGCCATGTATCTCTATATTTATAGAACGGTCCAAGGCCGAAGAATGCGGGCGGTGATGCAAAATCGAAGCATGGCCGGGTGTCTCGGTATTTCAACCCGACGCGTGGACGGCCTGACGTTTGCGATCGGCTCGGGCATTGCCGGCATTGCCGGCTGTGCGTTGACACTGCTCGGCCCGATCGGTCCCTCGATAGGAACCTACTATATCGTCGATGCTTTCATGGTGGTGGTCCTCGGCGGCGTTGGGAAATTGATCGGCACGGTTGCCGGGGCACTGGGCATCGGCGTGTTCAATACGCTGTTTGAGACTTACACTTCGGCATCCATCGGCAAAGTGCTGGTATTCGCCTGCATCGTGGCATTCCTGCAGTGGAAGCCACGCGGGCTCGTTGCACTACGAACACGCAGCCTGGATTAGAGAGGAGGGGATGGTATGGTGCTGAAATGGTTGACAGGAAACCCCGGCAGCCGATCGAAACGGATGATGTGGAGCGCGGTACTGCTCCTGATGTGTATGGCACCTTTGTTCACGACCCCTTTTCGCCTCGGATTGTTGACGAAATTTTTGGCTTTGGCGATCCTGGCGGTCGGGCTTGACCTGATCTGGGGCTATGGCGGCATTCTAAGCCTTGGGCACGGCGTGTTCTTTGGATTAGGCGCTTATGCCATGGCCATGTATTTGAAGCTGGACGCCAGCGGCGCGTCCCTGCCTGACTTCATGGGATGGAGCGGAGTAACGGCGCTCCCGTGGTTCTGGGAGCCGTTCCGATCGTTCCCCGCAGCCTTGCTACTCGGGATGCTGCTTCCGGCCCTGCTTGCGTTGATACTCGGATTCTTTACGTTTCGCAACCGGATCGTCGGCGTGTATTTTACGATTCTGACGCAGGCTCTGGTCATGATTGTGGTTACGCTGTTTGTAGGCAAGCAGGAGTGGACAGGGGGCACGAACGGGCTTACGGGATACAATTCCATTTTGGGTTTTAATCTGAACTCTCCGTCAACGAAAATCGGGTTGTATTTTATTACGCTTGCCGCTTTGGCAGGAGCCTATATTCTGTGCCGAAGAATTGTGAACAGCAGGGTGGGCCAGGTGCTGGAAGCCTCCAGAGATGGGGAGAACCGGGTGCGGTTTCTGGGTTTTGACCCTTCCCGTTACAAGACCTTTGCCTTTGCCGTATCGGGCGGTCTGGCCGGGCTTGCAGGCATGCTGTTTGTCCTTCAGGTCGGCATTATTTCGCCGTCAATGATGGGCATCGTTCCATCCATTGAAATGGTGCTCTGGGTCGCTCTCGGCGGCAGGGGAACGCTGATCGGCGCTATTATTGGCGCCGTGCTGCTGAACGCAGCCAAGACCGGGATCAGCGAGGCTTATCCGGAAGGATGGCTGCTTGTATTGGGTGCATTATTTGTCATCGTTGTTGTGTTGATGCCAAAAGGATTGACCGGATTGTGGAGCAAGGTGGTTTCGTCATTATCTCGAAGAGGAGGGACTGTGCATGCAGCCATACGCGAAGAGAGTTGATATGCCGCTAGCTGTCCATGGAGAAGTCAGGGACATCGGTATTCCCCCCATCGTGTTGTCCGCGGAGAACATTACGGTCACTTTTGGCGGGTTTGTGGCAGTAAACGGCATGAATCTGGCACTGCGTCAGCATGAGCTGCATTTTCTGATCGGCCCGAACGGCGCGGGAAAAACCACGATGCTGGACGTGATCTGCGGGAAAACAAAGCCTGCCGCAGGAAAGGTGCTGCTTGGGGACGGACAGGAAATCACCAGAAAGCGGGAGTATGAAATCGCCCGTCTCGGTGTGGGGCGAAAATTTCAAGCGCCGTCGATATTTCCAAACTTGAGCGTCAAAGAAAACCTGGAGCTGACAGTCGATCCCGATCGAAGCGTGTTCCGTGCGCTGAAGGCCAGGAGAAATCGGTGCACCACGTTCGAGATGAAGAAGGTTCTGGAGTTGATCGGGCTGCCCGATCGGCTACACGTTCGGGCAGGCTCTCTGTCGCATGGAGAGAAGCAATGGCTGGAGATCGGCATGCTGCTGCTTCAGAAGCCGCGGCTTCTGCTGCTCGATGAGCCGGTAGCGGGGATGACGGACGAGGAGACGATGAAGACCGGCGCGCTCCTCCAGCGTATCGCCAAGGAATGCTCCGTCGTTGTCGTTGAGCATGACATGGAGTTTGTGCGCTCTTTTGCCGCTAAGGTTACCGTGATGCATGAAGGGAAACTGCTGAAGGAAGGCTCCATGCAGGAGATTCAACGCGATCCGCTGGTAGCCGAGGTTTATCTGGGAAAAAGGAGGGAGGCGAATGCTCAAGCTGCAGGGCATTGAATCGGGCTACGGGGAGAGTCCCGTCCTCCGCGGCGTATCCATGGTTGTCGACCCGGCGAAGGTCGTATGTCTGGTAGGGCGCAACGGCGTCGGCAAAACCACGCTCATGCGGACCCTGACCGGGCAGCTGAAAATCCGACAGGGACGGATGACTCTTGGCGAGCAGGAGGTTACCGGCTGGGATTCCGTAAAAAGAGCGAGAGGCGGCATCGGATATGTTCCGCAAGGGCGCGAGATTTTCCCCCAGCTTACCGTGATGGAAAATCTGCTGCTCGGACTTGAGCCAATCGTGCCGAGGAGGAAGGCATTCCCGGAGGATGTGTTAGCCCTGTTCCCAATGCTGCCCCAAATGTACCACCGTCAAGGTGGTGATTTAAGCGGTGGTCAGCAGCAGCAGCTAGCCTTTGCGAGGGCGCTCGCCTCCAGACCCAAGGTTCTGCTGCTCGACGAGCCGACTGAGGGGATCCAGCCTTCCATCGTGGAGGAAATTCAAGACGTGATCCGGGGGATCAAAGCCAAAGGGGAAACGTCGGTCATTCTGGTGGAGCAGAGCATCGAGTTTGTCCGGAGCGTAGCCGACTATATCTATGTCATGGATAAAGGTACAATTGTTGCCGAAGGGGTACAGGATGCTATCGATATGGAGCAGTTCGAGCATTATTTGACGGTCTAAGGAAGAGTATTCATTCAAGTTCATTGGCGTTTGGAGGTAAATGATCATCATCATTTGAATAAATAGAAGGTTGTCTCTGTAAGGGTTCGTTTTTTCCACCTGCAGGGGCAGCTCTTTTTTTTATTTTTGATCTTGCTATTTTTGAGATGCGGGGTTAGAATGTGAGTGATTCAACTTGTACGTACATTTATAAGTATATTGATAATGATTGTATATAGGTATGTACAAGTTAGTGAGCAAGCATTCATACAGGAGGCGTTATTATTATGAAATTGAAACCGTATTCTTTTTGGTTCGTCACCGGAAGCCAGCACTTGTATGGTCCCGAAACGCTGGAGCAGGTAGCTGAGCATTCCCGCATCGTGGCAACGGAGTTTGATAAAGATCCTGTATTTTCCTATCCCATTGTGTTCAAGCCGATCGTAACGACACCCGATGAAATATACAACCTGATTCTTGAGGCTAACAACGATGAGTCCTGCGCAGGGATTATGACCTGGATGCACACCTTCTCCCCGGCCAAAATGTGGATTGCGGGGCTAGCCCAATTGCAGAAGCCGCTTCTTCATTTCCATACCCAATTCAACCGGGATATCCCTTGGGAAACGATTGATATGGACTTTATGAACCTCAACCAGTCTGCGCACGGTGATCGCGAGTATGGTCATATCGGTGCCCGTCTCGGCATTGCCCGCAAGGTGGTTGTGGGCCATTGGGAAGACGGGGAGGTTCGCGACAGCATTGCCGGCTGGATGCGGACTGCCGCGGCCTATGCCGAAAGCCGCAGGCTGAAGGTGGCCCGCTTCGGCGATAATATGCGCCAGGTGGCGGTAACCGAAGGAGATAAAGTAGAAGCGCAAATCAAGCTTGGCTGGTCCGTGAACGGTTATGGCATCGGCGATCTTGTACAGTCCATGAATGAAGTCGGCGATGATGAGGTAAAAGCCCTCTTGAATGAATATGCCGAATTGTATTCGATAACCAAGGAAGGGCTTAGCGATGGCCCCGTACGCGATTCCATTGCGTACCAAGCACGGATCGAGATTGCGCTTCGTCGTTTCCTCGAGGAAGGCGGCTTTGGCGCATTCACGACGACCTTTGAGGATCTGCATGGAATGAAGCAGCTTCCTGGACTCGCCGTACAGCGTCTGATGGAGTCGGGTTACGGCTTCGGCGGGGAAGGGGATTGGAAAACAGCTGCCCTGACCCGTGTATTGAAGGTGCTTGCGGGCAATAAAAGCACTTCCTTCATGGAGGACTACACCTATCACTTCGAGCCGGGGAATCATATGATTCTTGGATCGCACATGCTGGAGGTATGTCCGACCATCGCATTGGATAAACCGACGCTGGAGGTTCATCCGCTCGGGATTGGAGGTAAGGGGGATCCGGCACGTCTCGTGTTTAACGGACAGGACGGCCCAGCTGTGAATGCTTCCCTGGTCGATCTGGGCCATCGCTTCAGACTGCTGGTGAATGTGGTGGATGGCGTCAAGGTTGAACAGCCGATGCCGAAGCTGCCGGTCGCCCGTGTGCTGTGGAAACCGCAGCCATCCCTTCGCGAGTCTGCGGAAGCGTGGATTTTGGCTGGCGGAGCGCATCATACCGTCCTCTCTTATGCTATGACGGCAGAGCATTTGAGCGATTGGGCGGAGATGGTCGGCATTGAAACGGTCATTATTGATAAGGATACAACGATACCGCGCTTCAAGAACGAGCTCCGTTGGAGTGAAGCCGCATACCGTCTGCGGTAACTGGTTCTGTCGGCATTCCCCTGGCCTGTGTTACAATAGCGAGATAACTTAGGATTGCAGGTGATCCTAACATAATGAGTGCGTGAGGCTAGAGGTGAATGATGAATAATAGACGGATACCCAAATATATTGTATTAAAAAACGAACTGCTCTCCTGGTTTGAATCCGGAAGGCTTCAAGCAGGCAAACAGGTTCCTTCGGAGCATGAAATCGCCGACCAGTTCGGCGTAAGCCGCCAGACGGTCCGCCAAACGTTCGGCGAGTTGGAGAAGGAGGGCTGGCTGGAACGGATCCAGGGCAAAGGGACGTTCGCCAGAAATCCCGACCGGCGGGAGAGTGAGCAGGTTAAGACGATCGGCATCATTACAACCTACATCTCGGATTATATCTTCCCGCATATCGTTCGGGGAGCGGAGGCGGAGCTGCGCAGCAAGGGATATCGCCTGCTGCTCTCCAGTACCGATAACAACAAGGAGAAGGAGATGGAGAGTCTTCAGCTCATGACCAGCCAGCCGCTCAGCGGGCTCATTATCGAGCCGACCAAGAGTGCGGAGGGGAACCCGAATTTGACGTATTTCCTGTCCCTGCAGGAGAAGGGAATTCCGTTTTTGATGATCAATGAGAAGTATCGGGAGCTGGAATGTCCTTGTCTGAAGCTTGATGATGAGCTTGGCGGATACAAGGCCGCACGTCATTTGATCGAGAACGGACAACAAGCGATAGCCGGATTCTTCAAGCGGGATGATCTTCAAGGCGTGAACCGGTTGAAAGGCTTCTTACGTGCACATCGCGAGGCTGGAATTCCCGTTTCACCGGAGCGGGTGGTTACGTATACAACGGAGCAGAAGGGAAGTCTTCCGTATGATCAGGCCATCCAGTTGCTGAAGCAGCCGGAGGAGCAGCGACCGACGGGGTTTGTATGTTATAACGACGAGCTGGCTGTATCTTTAGTGGAGGCTGCCGGGCAATGCGGACTGCAAATTCCGCAGGACGTGTCCATGGTCGGCTTCGATGATTCGACGCTTGCCGTTGCTTCCGGCGTGAAGCTGACGACGATGACCCACCCGAAAACAGAGATGGGAATCATGGCGGCCAGACAATTAATTAGTATGATTGAGTTTCATACCGTTATAGAGGATACGGTGTTTCAGCCGGAGTTGGTGGAGAGAGAATCGGTGAAGAAACGGTAGAGAATAAGGGAGTAAAGGGTCCGAGTTTCGGACCTTTGTCTGCCAACTTGTACGTACAACTATTTTTTTCAAATATAGAGAGGAGCGGTTGTTCATGTTGGAGGATTTAAAGCAGCAGGTGCTGGAGGCGAATCTGGAGCTTCCGAAGCACGGACTCGTTACCTTTACATGGGGAAATGTCAGCGGCATCGACCGTGAACGTGGACTGTTTGTCATTAAGCCCAGCGGTGTGCCCTATGAGGATTTAAAAGCGGCCGACATGGTCGTTCTGGATTTGAAGGGAAATGTCGTTGAAGGGGATATGCGTCCCTCCTCCGATACCCCGACTCATCTGGTCCTATATCAGAACTTTAAAGAGATCGGCGGAATTGTGCATACCCACTCACCATGGGGAACGAGCTGGGCTCAAGCCGGACGTGCGCTTCCTGCCTATGGAACGACGCACGCCGACTATTTTTACGGAGAGATTCCGGTTACACGGCCCATGACCCGCGAAGAAATTGAGGGGGCCTATGAGCTGGAGACGGGCAACGTCATTGTCGAGCGATTCGCGGACCTGGATCCGAACATGGTACCCGGTGTGCTTGTCCATTCGCATGCGCCATTCGTGTGGGGCAAGGATCCGCATAATGCGGTGCATAATGCGGTAGTGCTGGAGGAGTGCGCCAAGATTGCAGCCCGGATGCAGCAAATTAATCCGGAAACCGAACCGATGGATCAGACGCTGCTGGATCGCCATTTTTTGCGGAAGCATGGAGTTAATGCCTATTACGGTCAAAAGTAACGATTGTCATTCATGATTTCATCTGTAGGAGGAAATGAGATGGGGAATAAATACACCATTGGTGTCGATTACGGAACACAGTCCGGACGTGCGGTGTTGGTTAATTTGGCTGACGGGCAGGAAGTAGCGGATCATGTTACGCCTTACCGGCATCATGTTATCGATGAGTTTTTACCAGGTTCCGGTAAGAAGCTGGAGCACGATTGGGCGCTTCAGCATCCGGGGGATTATCTGGAGGTTCTGAAGGTATCCGTGCCTGCCGTTATTCAGCAATCCGGCATTGATCCGGCGGATGTGATCGGCATCGGCATTGATTTTACGGCTTGCACCATGCTGCCCGTTGACGAGCTTGGGGAGCCGCTCTGCTTCCAACCGGAGCTGGCCGACCAGCCGCACAGCTGGGTTAAGCTGTGGAAGCATCATGCCGCCCAGCCTGAAGCAGACAAGATCAACGCGATTGCCGCTGAGCGCGGAGAAGCCTTCTTGCCCCGCTATGGCGGGAAGATTTCTTCCGAATGGATGATTGCCAAGGTCTGGCAAATTCTTGATGAGGCACCAGCGATCTATGAACGTGCGGACCGATTCCTGGAAGCGACCGATTGGGTCATTTCCCAAATGACCGGCCAGATTGTCCGCAACAGCTGTACGGCTGGTTACAAGGCGATATGGCATAAACAAGACGGATATCCAAGCAAGGAATATTTTAAGGCGCTGGACCCCCGGTTGGAGGATCTGACCGATACGAAGCTGCGCGGAGAGGTCCGTCCCCTCGGCAGCAGCGCAGGCGGTCTTACTGAGAAGATGGCGGAGATGATGGGCTTAACTCCAGGGATTGCCGTGGCCGTCGGCAACGTTGACGCTCATGCCGCGGTGCCTGCGGTCGGTGTCGTCACACCGGGCAAGCTGGTGATGGCGATGGGCACATCGATCTGCCATATGCTGCTCGGTACCGAAGAGAAGCAGGTTGAAGGGATGTGCGGTGTCGTCGAGGATGGCATCATTCCCGGATTATACGGTTATGAAGCCGGGCAATCGGCAGTAGGCGATATTTTTGAATGGTACGTCGAGGAAGCACTTCCCGCGTATGTAAAGGAAGCTGCGTCCGAGGAAGGAATCGGCGTGCATCAATGGCTTGAGCGAGAAGCGGCTGCCTATAAGCCGGGTCAAACCGGATTGCTTGCACTGGATTGGTGGAACGGCAACCGTTCCGTGCTGGTGGATACGGATCTGACCGGGCTGATATTAGGGATGACCCTGTTGACGAAGCCGCAGGAAATCTACCGTGCCTTGCTTGAGGCGACGGCATTCGGCACGCGCAAAATCGTGGACGCTTTTCACGAGAACGGTGTCGCGGTGGACGTCCTCTATGCTTGCGGCGGACTGCCTCAAAAGAACCGTCTCTTGATGCAGATTTATGCGGATGTGACGAATCGCGAAATTATGGTGGCTGATTCCAAACAGACGCCGGCGCTTGGTGCCGCGATGTTCGCTGCAGTCGCTGCGGGCGAGGCGCAGGGCGGGTATGATTCGATTATCGATGCCGCCGAGAAGATGGCACGGGTGAAGGAAGAGACCTTCAAGCCGATTCCGGAGCATGTGGAAGTGTATGAGCAGCTGTATCAGGAATACAGCAAGCTGCATGACTATTTTGGCCGGGGCGAAAACGACGTGATGAAACGGCTGAAACGAATTAAGCAATCGGCTGAATAGGCCCTGTCAGACTAGAAGCCTGAATAAATACGGCAGGATGGGATGAAGGAGAGGAACGAACGTGACGGATTACTTGAACGATGCAAAAGGTTTAATGAACCGGATTAGGGAGCTGCAGCCGACGTTCCGCGGGTTAGAAACCATGGTGCTTGAGCCCGGCGCTGTGCAAGACGTGCCTTCGTATCTTAAACGGCAGGCCCTCAGTTCACCAATCGTTGTTGCAGATGCGAATACGTATGAAGCGGCGGGTAAAAAGCTGGTGCAGAGCCTGGAAGCCGATGGTCAGAAGCCCCGGCTGTGCCTGATTCAGCCAGATGAGCAAGGCGACGTTGTCGCGGATGAACGCTCCTTGATGCAGCTGTTTATCGAAGTGGAGCCTGAAGGGACAGGATGCCTGATCGCTGTGGGGTCCGGGACCATTCATGACATTACGCGCTTTGTGAGTCATCGGAGCGGCAAGCCGTTTATCTCGGTACCTACGGCACCTTCGGTCGACGGCTTTACTTCGGCGGGAGCGCCGATCGTGGTCCGGGGAGTCAAGCAAACCTTTGCGGCCACGGCTCCGATCGCGATATTCGCCGATCCGGACATTCTTGTGAAGGCACCGCAGCCGCTGGTAGCGGCAGGCTTTGGCGATATGCTAGGCAAATATACATCGCTGCTGGATTGGAAATTCTCTTCGACCACGGCCGGCGAGCCCTATGATGAACAGGTGGCGGCCATTACGGAGAAGGCGCTTGAGGCTTGCATTCAGCATGTGGAGGCGATTGGCCAGCGCACGGAGGAAGGGATTCGCATTCTGATGACGGCTTTAATCGAGTCGGGTATCGCGATGCTGCTGTTCGGTCAGTCCCACCCTGCCTCCGGGGCGGAACATCATCTGTCGCATTATTGGGAGATGGAGTACTTGCGCCGCGGCAACCGGGCCCTGCTGCATGGTGCCAAAGTGGGGGTGGCCTGCAGCGAAATATCGAGCCTTTATCACGACGCGGCCGATAAGGGCATGTATCCTCATGCCGAGCCTGCACATTGGGAGACATATAGAGAGCAGGTTCGGGAGTGGCTGCGTAAGGTCCCTTCGAAGGAGGAGATCGCCGAGCTGCTGCGGCAAGCCGGAGGTCCGTCAACCCTGCAGGAGCTTGGCATTGATGACGAGCTGTTCCGGGAGAGTCTTCAGGAGGCGCACACGCTGCGCGACCGCCATACCATTTTGAGGGCATTGAACGAGGCCAAGGTTGGTTAGAAAAGACGGGACAGTCCATGGAAGTGGATGAATCATGAACTGTAATCGTTCAATAAAACAGTGAAGTTATCATTCTTGTTCTTAACACAGGCATATGATGGTATCTATGAAAAAGGGGCCCTTTATGATCGAATGATCATGGAAAGCCCCTTTTTGTTGAAATCCTATGTGTCTCAAAGCATTCAAATAACGTATCATAATCCATCGGTTCTTGTACGCGTGAGGCTTGTATTCCACCGATACCGCTAATTCCCTCTTAATCTTCCTTCACATCATACAGCACGCGAGCCAACAGGTCCTGGCTGTAGTTGCCGAAATGCTTGCCGTAAATCGTTAAACCGCGTTTATTAACAGATCGCTCGTTAACGGCGATCCTGAAGGTGAGCTCGCTCTTGTAATCAAGCTGAATCTGGTTCAGACCGACATCCGAAATGCGGCATCCATCGATAAAGCTGCCTTCCTTGTTAATCCGGATCAGCTTCAACATGCCGTATTGATTCAAATGCGGCGGCCACCATTCCGGGTTGAAGGTACCCCGTTTGTCCCCGAAATCTCCCGGACTTGTCCAGCTGCCAATCTCGATCCCGTTAACGTAAAAGAAAATGTCCGATGGATAATTGTCGCAATATCCCGGCGCCTCGGAGCCAAGCTCTAGAGAGAATTGGATCTCGCGGAACGATTGGTTGGACTTCAAATAATTCGGAATCCGGTATTCCAGGAAACCTTCGGTAAGCCAGATGATCTCCGAGTTGATCCGCTCCGGATCGGCAAAATAACGCGGATCGTCAAAATCTCCGATAATGCTGTCCTTGGTCGCAAGCCCGCAGGTCGGGATAGCTTGATAATCGCTGTAATGGCCAACCTGAATCTCCACCTCGTACAAGTTATCAATGTCCTTGCTGCGAAGATCAACCATGAGGGTATCTTTATTCAGGTAGCAGATTTTCTGAATGCCATGCTTCCCCCCAGTCGTATTGATTTCGATCAGGCCGCTATCTTCCAATTTCTTGATATGCATGGTAATAGCGCCATTGCTGAGATTCAGCCTGTTCGCGAGATCGTTCAGGTTCAAGCTTTGGTTCTTGGCCAGCAGTTCCAAAATTTGAATGCGAATTTCCGAGCTGAGCGCTTTAAAAATATCAAGCCCGCTCATTAAATCTTTAATGTAGATCATCTTATCTCAAACCTTCTTCCGATTAGAGGATTATATAACGATGGTAATAGGTAAAGACTTTTATTTCAAATAATTATAAATCAATATGAGCGCTAAATAAAGATGTCATCTAATTCTTCATGAATTTGATTGAAAAATAACAATTTGAATAGTTAAAAATCATTTTGTTTGAAATTATTATGAAAATAATAAATCGAGACATACGAAAAAGTGGTGATTTTGAGCAGAACCAAACGATTTTTTAGGGAGGAAAACAATTCATTTCTAATTTATATAAATCATTTTATATTTATATATTTACAGCCGACCTCTCATATGATATTTTATACATGAAAACGAATTCATTCAATATTATTTGAATTGTTTCATAATTATATCAACGGAAGGTGAAGGACTTGGCAGCTGAGAAATTGAAAGCACGTATGATCGTGGATAAGTCGTTTCGGATCGCGCAAGTTGATAACCGTATTTATGGTTCGTTCATTGAACATCTGGGCCGCGCTGTATATGGCGGGATTTACGAACCCGGCCATGAAACCGCGGATGCAGGCGGCTTTCGTAACGACGTGAAGGAACTGATCAAGGAACTGGATGTCCCGATTATAAGATATCCCGGCGGGAATTTTGTATCGGGTTATAACTGGGAAGATGGCGTAGGTCCTGTTGCCGAACGGCCAAAGCGGCTGGAGCTGGCCTGGAGAACGCTGGAGCCGAACGATGTCGGCACGAACGAGTTTATATCCTGGGCCAAGGAAGTGGGCTCGGATGTCATGATGGCCGTGAATTTGGGTACTCGGGGGATCGACGCCGCCAGAAATCTGCTGGAATACACCAACCATCCCGGAGGCACATACTGGAGTGATCTAAGACGCAGTCATGGTTATGAACAGCCGCACAAGATCAAGACCTGGTGCCTTGGCAACGAGATGGATGGACCTTGGCAGATTGGGCATAAGACCTCGACGGAATACGGCCGGCTTGCGCTGGAGACGGCAAAAGCCATGCGGCTTGTCGACCCGACCATTGAACTGGTTTCATGCGGAAGCTCGAGCACGGGGATGCCGACATTCCCTGAATGGGAAGCCGTGACGCTGGATCATACGTACGAGGCAGTGGATTACATATCGCTGCATCAATATTACGGTAACCGCGATAACGATACCGCCAACTATCTGGCCCTTTCCCTGGATATGGATCACTTTATTCATACGGTCAAATCCACCTGCGATTACATCAAGGCTAAGAAACGCAGCAAAAAGACGATGTATCTCAGCTTCGACGAGTGGAATGTCTGGTACCATTCCAATGACGCCGACAGGCAGATTGATCCATGGAGCATTGCTCCGCCGCAGCTGGAGGATGTGTATAATTTCGAGGATGCCATTCTTGTCGGCAGCATGCTGATCACCTTCCTGCGCCACGCAGACCGGGTAAAGATGGCTTGCCTGGCACAGCTCGTCAACGTAATCGCGCCGATTATGACCGAGAACGGCGGCCGTTCTTGGAAGCAGACGATCTTTTATCCGTATCTGCATGCTTCCAAATTTGGCCGGGGCGTATCGCTGCTGCCAATCGTCGAGTCACCGAAGTATGATTCCAAGGATTTTACCGATGTTCCGTATCTGGACAGCGCGGTTGTTCATAACGAAGAGGATGAAGAAATTACGATCTTTGCCGTGAATCGTCATCTGGAGGAAGCATTGGAGCTCGAATGTGATGTGCGCAGCTTTGAAGGCTACCGGCTGTTGGAGCATATCGTGATGGAGCATGAGGATCTCAAAGCGGTGAATACCGCATCCGAGGAAAGAGTCAAGCCTCATCATCAGGGTGGAGCTAAGCTTGATAATGGCATGGTTACCGCAAGGCTTGGTAAAGCATCATGGAACGTTATTCGCTTGAAAAAAGCTTAAGGAAATTCAGGGGCGGTTGAACCATGGACCGCCCCGTCTCCCAAATACTCATATCAAATTACACACATTATGAAAGCGCTTTATTTCTGGAGGGTGGCAGAAGTACGATTTTTGAAGTGTAGGTTTGTATGAACGAACATTAAGGGAGGTCCAGTAGGATGATGAAAAAATGGATGGTTGTATTCATGGTGTTATGTTTGACGTTGTTTCTGTGGGGGTGCGGTAAATCAAACAATGCCGGCGGCGAAACCTCTGTTCTGGATGGAGGGGCAGGGGAAAGCGCTACGGAGCTGTCGTATTGGACGTTTGTTGAGCTGCACGGACAGCATTTCGAGAAAATGCTGGGTAAATGGAACGCTGAGAATCCCGAACGCCAAATCAAGCTGAACGTGACGGTCATGCCGTATGACGACATGCATAACAAATTGTCTATTGCGGTTCAATCGGGGACAGGGGCACCCGACATTGCGGATATCGAGCTTGGGAAGTTTCCGGATTTCCTGTCCGGTACGCCGCAGTTAGAACCGCTCAATGACGTGATTGATCCATACCGGGAGACCATCGTCAAATCCCGAATTGACCTATACAGCAAGGAAGATGTGAACTACGGCATCCCGACCCATGTTGGCGCATCCGTTGCCTTCTATAATACCGAGATTTTGGAGGAGGCCGGGGTCAACTATGAGGATATCGTAACTTGGGAGGATTTCAAGCAGGCGGGAATCCAGGTGTATGAAAAAACAGGCAAGTACATGGGAACAGCCGATACAAGCGCAGCCTGGCAAGCTTCTATGCTATTGGCGCAGCAAGGTGCGGATCTGACGGACGATTCCGGCAATCCGATCGTGAACTCGGAAGCGATGGTGAAGGCGATGACGCTGCTCAAGGACTTGCAGGATAACAATGTCATAGCGACCATTGCCGGCGGCCAGCCTGATACTGAAGAAGCATATGGAGAGTTTAATGCAGGAAATTACGCTACGGCTTTTATGCCGCTATGGCAAATGTCCAGATACACCAACTACATGTCCGACTTGTCCGGGAAAATAGCCATCGCGCCGATTCCGGTCATTGAAGAAGGAATGCCAAGATCGGTTGGCGGCGGCGGCACCGGCACGGTCGTTACCAAGACCGCAAAAGACGTACAGTTGGCGAAAGACTTTCTGGCATTCGCCAAGCTGTCCCTGGATGCCAATAAAGAGATCTGGAACACGCTGGGATTCGATCCGGTTAATATGGACGTTTGGGATATGAAGGATGTTACGCACAATGCCGAGAATCAGTTCGTGAAATATTTTGTCAATAACCCGTTTGATGTGTTGAATGAGATCCGGGATGAAATCCGGTTAATCAAATCGACCTCCGCATCGCCTACCATCAACAACGTCCTGTGCACCACGACCTTCAACGAGATTTTTGAGGATGGCAAGGACATTACCGAAGCTCTGAACGATGCCCAAAAGCAAATTGAACAGGAATTGAAATGACTCTCGCTCATACGGTACAAAAACGAAGAGCTGCTCATGGATTCGTCGGTGAGCGGCTCTCATTAAAGGAGTAGAATCATGATTAAAAAATTTCTGTACTCGCAAAAGGTTGCTCCTTACGTGTTTGTCCTGCCCTTTATTCTGGTATTCCTCATATTCTGGGTGTTTCCGCTGGGCAGCTCGTTTAGCATGAGCTTTCAGAAGACGCAGCTCGGGCAGGAGGCGGATTGGATCGGCTTGGCTAACTACGGGAAGCTGATGGGGGACGGCGTCTTTCTGAAGGCGGTGACGAACAGCGCGATATACATGATCCTGACGCTCCTTATTCTCATTCCGTTTCCCATGCTGTTCGCTGTACTGATCAACAATAAGTTTATGTGGGGAAGAGAGTTTTTCAAGTCATCCTTTTTCTTCCCGGCACTGACGTCGGTTGTTGTAGCAGGCACCATTTTTCGGCTGATGTTCGGCGAGATGGAAGGGTCGCTCATTAACAGTATACTGGGGTGGTTCGGGATCGACCCGGTGAAGTTTCTGAAGGGACAGGTTACCGGTTATATTGCTCTGGTAGCTCTTGCCACATGGCGGTGGACGGGAGTGAATATGCTCTATTTTTTATCGGGGCTCAAAAACATCCCGGGCGAATATTACGAGGCGGCATCCATCGATGGGGCTTCGGCCTTTCAGAAGTTTACCAAAATCACGATGCCTTTGCTGAAGCCGACCACGATTTATGTGTTAACGATCAGCATTTATGCGGGGCTTGCCATGTTTATCGAAAGCATGATGCTCTGGAACGGCAACAACTCCCCGAAAAATATCGGCCTCACAATCGTTGGTTATCTGTACCGTCAAGGCATTGAGAAGAACAATCTGGGTTATGCGGCCGCTGTAGGGATTGTGCTGCTGGCAATCACCATGCTCATTAACCTGACGCAGCTAAAGCTCTCCGGCATGTTCAAGAAGGAGGATTGAGGATGAGAAGAGAAACGCTGGTCAAAATAATCCTCTTCATTTTGTTCTCCATACTTTGCTTTTTAATCCTGGTCCCTTTCTACGCCGTCACCATTGCCTCGTTTAAACCCGGCGAGGATTTGATCCGGTATGGACTGAATTTGAAATTTGACCTGTCGGTGATGAGCCTGGACAATTTCACCTACCTGTTTACGGGCGACCACTCCTACTTCATGTGGTTTTTTAACTCCTTGCTCCTTACGGTGGTGCAGGTTACGTTAACCCTGCTGGTCAGCGCAACCGTTGCCTACGGGTTTGCAGCCTACGATTTCATCGGCAAGAACTTCTTGTTTATCTGCGTGCTTCTGATTATGATGGTTCCTTTTGAAATTCTTCTTCTTCCGCTATACTCCCTGACGTACAACCTGGGCCTAATGAATTCATACTCGGCGATTGTCCTGCCGGGGATCGCAAGCGCGGCCACGATTTTCTTCTTCAGGCAGTATTTAAGAGGGGTTCCAAAAGAAATGATTGCGGCAGGGCGGGTGGACGGCGCGACGGAATACGGAATCTATATGCGGCTGATCCTGCCTGTGATGAAGCCATCCTTCGCTGCTATGGCGATCCTGAACGGCATGAACAGCTGGAACAACTTTCTATGGCCGTTCATGGTGCTCAGTGACGATAGCAAGTATACCCTTCCGATCGGATTGAAGACGCTCTTGACTCCTTACGGGAACAACTATGATTTATTAATTGTCGGCTCCTTCTTCTCGATCATTCCGATCTTTATTTTGTTCATGGCCTTCCAGAAGTATTTTATCGACGGAATGACGGCGGGGGCGGTGAAAGGATGATCGCTTGATTGACAGGAAAGCCCGACCTTGCAGGCGGCACCCCAAATCCGCTATGATACAAGGAAACACGCGTGCTTACGTGTTTGATTTGATGAATGAGGTGACCGTACCCTTGCATCCTGTAACTCGGGCTCTATTATGGATAGGTGGCGCTCTAATTGTGATCGGGCTGCTGTGGCCTGTCATTGGACGATTTGTCGGCCGGCTGCCAGGTGACATCGTGGTGGATAAACCCCATGTCAAAATTTATTTTCCGATTGTAACCTGCCTCGTCATCAGCGTGGTGGGCTCGTTGATTCTGTTTCTGATCCAGCAGTTTCGTAAATAGCAGGGATGTCATCAGAAAAACGTCTATCGACTTACTTTCTTTAGAAGACAGACAGCGGTTAGGGGATGTTTTTCTTGCGATATCAGGAAGGCTTAAGCTTCGGAGTTTATACTCCTGATATCTTAAAAAACCAGGCCGGCTAGGGCAAACCCTTAGCCGGCCTGGTTACATGTTAGAGAGAAACTTACTTCTGAATGATGGTAATCTCGGCATTCGGATCCAGGCTTCTCACGATGGATTTGAACCTGGGCATCTCCAGAATGTGAACCCGATAGACCAGCTGCATCGAACCGATGGTGTCACCATCATGCATAGCGTCATCTTTCGTGTTAGGAGCCTGGGATTCATACCCCATGATGGCTTTCATGCTGTGTCTGATTTCCGCTTCGCTCACGCTGCGAATTCGGACCTCTCGTTTAAGCGGAAGGCTTGAAGTCGTAATACGTCCGGTCTCCAGCGCCATCAGGCATGCGATTGCAGAGTACATCGCTCGTTCCCAGCCGAGCAGCAGTCCGGCCAATGACAGTACGAATGTATTGACCATGATATGGACGTATGGCAGCTTTAAACGGGTTAACAGATGTGACATCTGCTGCGGCATCTTGGGCATTTGGAGTGTGTCCAGGACGACGCCGTAACGAAGGCCGAGTCCGATGCCCAGCCCAAGGATAATGCCGCCGATGCCTGCGCTCCCGATGTTGCTGTCAATGAGAGCGGGAACCGGAAAAAACAGGATCGAGCATACGGAAAAAGTAAGCAGCCCGACGGTGGCAATGACGGCTTTTTCCCGGTTGGACCTACGGTAGGCCAGCAGGAGCAGAGGCAGGTTTAATGCAAACAGAAACATGCCGGTATGAAGTCCCGTCAGATGCGAAGCGAGCGCAGAGATTCCCGTCACGCCTCCCGCGATGATGCCGCTGGGAACAAGAAATAAATCTAAACCGAATGCCGCTATCAGGCCTCCGATGGCAGCCATGCTCATTCTTCTTCGTGTACTTGCCTTATTTACGACCTTTTGCGGACCGTTCGTTACCCGGACCGGGGCTTGAACCATAGGCAATGTACCCTCCTTTATCCGCTAGCACTTTCATCCTTTAGCTTCGGTTTAACCGGTTTCTTCTCCTTATAGTCTTTAAATTTAATGATTTTGTTCAAGAAGTTATACACATGCTTGGACTCCTTGGTGAGCAGCGGTCCGAGTATGGCCAGTATCAGCACATACAGTGCTGCGAACGGCTGAATGAAGGTTGCAAGCCCGCCCGCTTTCCCCATATTCGCGAGAATAATGGAGAATTCTCCGCGGGATACGATGGTCAGACCGATATTGGAGGATGCTTTGGAGGACAATCCCGCACTGCGTCCTGCAAGCATGCCTGCAATAAAGTTGCCAAGGAGCGTGATGATCACGGCGATCAGCGATAACCACACAGCTCCGCCAAGCTCGGAAGGTACAATCGTTAAACCGAAGCTAAAGAAGAATATGGCTCCAAAGAAATCACGGAATGGTAATATCAAATGCTCAATGCGTTCACGATGCTCTGTCTCAGCCAGGACAAGCCCGACGAGCAGAGCGCCGATGGCCTCGGCGACATGAATCGTCTCGGCGAATCCTGCGAGGAGGAACAACGCGCCAAAAACAACTAAGGCAAACAATTCGTTCGACCGTATATTTAATGCTTTATTCAGAAGCGGTACGGCTTTACGGCCGATAATAAGGACAAGCAGCATAAATCCGAGGGCGATCACCGCAGATAACAGTACTCCGCCCAGCGATGATGATCCGCTCAATACGAGACCGGACAGAATAGAGATATAGACAGCCAGGAAAACATCCTCGAACATGATAATACCAAGAATCATCTCGGTTTCGGGATTCGCCGTTCTTTTCAGGTCAACCAGCACCTTCGCTACGATCGCGCTTGAGGAGATGGTGGTTATTCCCGCAACAATGAGTGTTTCCGCCACGGGGAATCCGGAAAAGATCCCGATCATCAGTCCAAGCGTAAAGTTAATGGCAATATAGATGCTGCCGCCAACAACGATGGACTTCCCTGATTTGATTAACCGGCCGACCGAGAATTCAAGGCCAAGATAGAACAGAAGGAACAGCACGCCGATGCGACCCATAAAGTCGATGAATGGGGCACTTTCTATAAAACGAAAATCGAATGATCCAAAATGAAAAGCATGTGGCCCTACCGCCATCCCCACCAGAATGTAGAAAGGGACGACGGAAAACCGGAGTTTAGCTGATAGCAACCCCGCCAGGGCGATCAGGAAAATCGCCAGTCCAACTTCTAAAACCAAATGATCCATTCATCAACCACGTCCGTTCATCAAGATTTGTTTAAATAGCCGCTGTTGTTGACGTTCACCGACGACAACGAGAGTCGAGTCCGGCGTAATAATAACGTCAGGTCCGGGATTGATTTGTTTACTGTTTTTATCAACTGTGGCAATGATGGTTGCACCTGAGGCTTGCCGTACGCCCAAATCACCAATCGATTTGCCTGCCCCGTAATAATGGGGCTCGATGCGATACCATTCGATAATCAATTCGTCCAGCGCGATGTCGATCGTTTCCAGCGCTTTAGGTTTATAAGTGAGACCGCCAACGATGGCGGCAATTTGGCGAGCCTCATCATCATCCAGGGAAATCATGGAGATGCTTTCGTCCGGATCGTCATGCTCATAATGGTACATTTCACGTCGGCCGTCATCGTGGATGATAATGACCAGTTTATCACCACCGCGGGTATCAATTACGAACTTCTTACCAATTCCGGGCAAATCTGTTTCGCGAACATGCATAGGTTAAAATCCTCCTAAAAATACACTTTTTTAGTTTTTTGCAGACCGGTCACACGGATCTCAAAATATACGCAGCCAAATACAATAATCCATTCAGGATGAAATTGTACAGTCTTTAATAAACCTATGTGCATACGTAAATCATCACAGGTTGATCGTAGGGTTGCCTGAGAAATGAGAAATTGGGCGAATTTAAGAAACCGCAGTCAGTTTGAAAGCGAAAAAGGGGAGGATACTAAACGAACTTCGATGTGTATTTAATGGGGAATAATAATAAAAGCCGGAGTCGAAGCGGAATGATCGGCCGATAAGGCAGACGTGTTTTGGGAGCCTGCAGCATGAGAACGGCCGACATCAATAAGAACAGCGGCAAGGCATTGCCGGCTGCCTTAAGTTTGGAGAGAATGTGAGAGTGTTTCAGAACAGCCGCTTTCAGATGATGGTCATGCTTGTATACATACCGCTCATCATGGGTTTCGCTGCTGTAGTACTCCTGGACGGGAATGTAAAGGGCAAATGCCGTAACCAGAACAAGTACCAGCATCCAAAGAATTCTTGCTGTTTTTAAGAAACAGTTCACGGTTACTCCCCCTTCGTCCCAAGCTTCTATGTTAATCATAACATAAAAATAATCGTTCTCAAAATGAGAACGATAAATTATTTTTGAACACTTTTACAGATTGATTTCATTTTTTACATTATATTGAAGCGAGACTTGTCTTACTTTTTGCGAAGTTTATCGTAATTTTCCGTATCGGGATCGATATCGATTTTCGATTCATCTTTGTCTTCCAAAACGCCAAGGACCAGATCGTCGAGTTTATCGGTTGCGGCTTGATCCGGACGATCGGGTTCGGGAATAGGGTCAACGCCGGGGAACTGTCCATCATATTCAGGTTTCTTTTTATTCATCAGGGCCTCATTCCTTTCTGGCAATATTTTGGCACAAAAGGATCTGTTATATGTAACGAATAAACGCTGGGGTTGAAAATGAAACAAGGCAAGCGATCATCAGCATGCAATAGTCTTTCTTCTATGTTATGTAGCCCTCTATATATTCATCTGCTATATACAAAATATGCTAGAATGTAGTGGAGGAATATTATACCAGGGGGTAATGTTAGTTATGAAGAAAAAAATGCTGTGCTGCACCATCGCTTTATTGCTTGTGTCCGGTTCGGTTGTTTCTGCTCATCCGGGAAGAACGGATGCCAATGGCGGGCATACCTGCCGTACCAATTGCGAACGCTGGGGTCTGTCTTATGGCGAGTATCATTATCATAATGGCGGAGGGAGCTCTTCAGGCAGCACATCGTCTTCATCGACGCCTAAAGCCAAATCATCGAAGAATAGTACGACAAAATCCACTGCGCCGAAGCCGGCAGCTCCTGCTTATGCCAAGTCGGGTCTTAAAGTTTTCGTTAACGGCAGCGTGGTGAAGTTTGGCAGTGAGCCGTTGGTGTATAACAACGTCAATCTGGTGCCGCTGCGGGAAATCGCTGAAGGAATGGGTGCTGAGGTTACCTGGAATCGCGAAGCGGCCAGTATTGGCGTGCAAAGAGGCAATCATAAAGTAACACTCACGATTGGCAGCACAACAGTCTTTTACAACGGCAAATCGGAAACCGTTACGGTAGCTCCAAAAGTGATCGACGGCGTGACGTACGTTCCGATTCAGGTGTTTGCAAGAGGGCTTGGTGCTGGCGTGAACTATACCGATCATGATAAAATTCTGAGAATCTCCTTATAGGAATAAAGTAATTAAAGCTTCAAACGCGGGTGAACAGAGAGAGGTGAACATACTTGAGTTTTTTTGATAAATTTAAGGCCGGTGTGTCCGACGCCGGAAACAAAGCCAAAACGCTGGTGGAGATCAATCGGTTAAAGCTGCAGAACAATGGTAAAAAAAGCGACATCGATGAACAGCTTCTGGAAATCGGCAAGGTTGTATTTGCTGCAACCGAAGCTGGGAAATGGCCGCCTGATCAGGATAGTATTAAGAGCTACGTGGCCAAGATTCATCAATTGAATTTTGAAATCGAACAAAATCTGCTTCATATCGCCAATCTTACGGATGAGAAGGTATGCAGAGGCTGTGGGAACAGCTCCGCTATGAACGCTAAGTTTTGTGCCCACTGTGGCCGTACGTTCGAAGTGATCCAGGTGCAATCGGAAGAGCAGCGTAACGAAATTCCGCTTCTGGAACACGGCAGCGATCAAGAGGATCCAAAATAGTGTTGGTCTAATTGACCTCACGAGTTTTTGGGCGGGCCGATCAATTGGAGCGGGAGCTTAATCTTGCATGTGTGTTGTGCCAAACAATAACACGAGCTGTAAAAAGGGACGTCATGGTCCTTGATGTCAGGATGAATGTTTTGTTATAGATAGAGCCGCACCCTGGTTTGGGAAGACCGGGGACGGCTCTTTTCTTTTTATCCGGGGTGAAGGAAGCTGCAAAACATTACAGAATGATTATAAAGGTGAGCGTGCTCACCATAAAATCGTTATATAGTAATATTAGCTTACTAGCTGAGGGAGTGAGGACATATGCCGATGAACAAGGCCTGTAATGATGAGTTATTTCAACATGGGAATCGAAGGGTGTCAAGGCTGCTTAAAGGTAACGTTCTATTGCTTCCCGTCTGTGTATTTCTGATGCTCCTTGCTGCCGGGTGTAACAGTACGGACTCTGAGGGAGAACATCCGCCGGAGAATCAACCGAAGAGCGCATCCATCAGCATCGTCATTTCCAGTCTCGGGATGACGTTTCCTGCCGGGATGGACGAGAATGACAATCCGTATCTGAATTACATTGAAGAGCGCACGGGACTTGAAATCGGAGTTAATCTTCCGCCGCCTGAGGTATACAACGAGAAGCTGGATGTCATTATGTCCTCCGGCAACTTGCCGGATATGCTTCATACGTATGAACCGGTGTGGTTCGACAATTATGTCAAGCAAAAGGCATTTATGCCGCTGGATGAGTTAATCGACAAGTACGGTCCCCATCTAAAGGAGAAAATTCCGCCGGAGGTCTGGGATCGGGTTCGATATGGCGGTAAAATCTATGCGGTTCCGAGCTTGAATGAGGTGACCGGGGCAGAGCTGATGTATGTCCGAAAGGATTGGCTTGATCGGCTAGGCCTGGAGCCGCCTGAAACACTGGAGGAATATTACGAAGTCATCCGTGCCTTCACGCTCGATGATCCGGACGGCAACGGTGTGCAGGATACGATCGGCCTTACGCTCACATCGAATTTGGGCAGATCTTCCCCGTTCTTCGGAGCCTTCGGCACGCAGCGTAATATGTGGTTTGAACGGGACGGGAAGTTGGTGAACGGAAGCATTCTGCCTGAAACAAAGGAGACCCTCGCGTTTTTTGCCAAGCTGTATCAGGAGAATCTGCTCGATCGAGAGTTTCCTCTTAACCTGCAAAATAATCTGTTCGAAAAAATAGAAAATGGCACGGTGGGCCTCTTCTCCGCAGCTTGGTACGATACGCGGGGACCGATTGCGGCCAATATGAGCAAGGATCCGGAGGCAAAGTGGATTCCGCTACCGTATCCCACGGGACCGGACGGACTCAAAGGGGTGGAAGGCAAGGATATTATCCGCGGCTACAATGTCATTCCCGCCGAATCGGAGAAAGCAGCCGAAGTGATTAAGTTTCTGGACTTTATCGCCAGTGACTATAAGACGCTGAAGCTCGGCTTCGAGAACGAAATCTGGCGTTGGGAGGAGGGGGCGATCGTTACGGATTTTGCGCTTCACGACAAGCATTTGTACCGTGGAATTTATCAGTCGCTTGTAGATGTGCCGGACCAAATGCTGTTTAAGGAGCGGCTTGACTCACTAGGCGATTTCAACCTATACAACAACTTGCAGATGATTCATTCGCATATAACCCCGAATGCATTCTATGGCGTTCCCACACCTGCCATGACGAAGTACAGCAATAAGCTTAAAAATCTGGAGGATGTGTTTACGAAGATCATTATGGGGCTGGAACCGCTGGATGCCTTCGATGACTATGTGAAGAGGTGGAAGGAAGAAGGAGGAGATGAAATCACGAAGGAAGTGAATGAATGGTACTCCAAACAATGATGTCGGCCGCCAAAGGAGGGGGGACTCGAATGATGGCGTTGATTCGCTGGGTACGGGATCGGTTTTCGCAAAATATTCAAACCCGCTTAACCGGTTATTTTCTGCTGATCCTGCTGCCGCTGGTCATCATCAGCCTGTTTGCGGTGGAACGGTCCCGGGATATTCTGTATGAACAGGCGGTCGAGCGGACGGAGATGGCGCTTTCGTCAGCGATGAATCATTTTGATCTGGCGCTGCAAAACGTGGAGGAGATATCCACCCTGATTGCAAGTGATCCTGGAATGAATGAGCTGTTGAACAAAAACAGCACCAACTTCTCCCCTCATTCGATCGTGGATTTCTCGGATATATTGGATCAGTTATTGAATTCCGTTTCGGTGAACCGGTTTGTATCCCAAATTTCGGTGTATCATCCGGCATCCAGCAGGTTAATCTCTACTCATTATGGCGGCAAAGAGCTGACGGGTGAGACGCAGCGGGAATGGCTTGTCGAAGCTGCCCGGAGGAACGGAACGGGGATTTCCTACGTGATGTCGGAATCCCCAGTGGCGGAGGGCATCACTTTTGGCCAGATGACGAATACGGACAGCGTCTCCTTGATTCGTGCGATGGACCTGTACAACAGCGAGCGGCAGTCGAATCTGCTGGTGGTGTCATTTAACAAGAGCAAGCTGTTAAATATCATCAAGACGCTGCTTCCCTCCGAGAACAGCCGTATCGCCCTGTTGAACGAAAAGGGACAAGTGGTGGTGGAGACCGGCAGAGTGCATGAGGATAACATTTCCGACAAGGATATGACCGTAGCGATTGACTCGGATTACTCCGCATGGCGCCTCGCGCTGGTTCAGCCGAAAAGCGAGCTGTACAAAGAGACTGATCAGCTGCGCCTGTTCACGGTTGCGATCATCGGGCTGAGCATCCTGCTGGCCATCATTATTTCATGGGTGGTTTACAGCGGAATTGCCTCCCCTGTGTTGAAATTGTCGCGCGGGATGAAGCGGCTCAGCAGCGGGGAGCTGAATATTCATGTCGATACCAAGCGGAAGGACGAGTTTGGCTTTCTCATTCAGTCGTTTAACAAGATGGCCGTCGTACAGAAGCATCTGATCGAGGATCATTATGAGCAGCAGCTGCGATTAACGACGACCGAGTTGAAGTTTCTGCAATCCCAGATCAACCCGCATTTTCTATACAATACCCTCGATTCGATTTACTGGACGGCCAAAAACTACGATGCGGATGAGATCAGCGAGATGGTAATGAACCTGTCGAAGTTTTTTCGGTTGAGCCTAAATAAGGGCAGGCAGGTGTTCACGATTGAGGAAAGCATCACCCATCTGCACTACTATTTACGAATTCAGCAGCTTCGTTTCATGGACAATTTCACTGTGGATTATCACATTTCGGAAGAGAGTAAGGATGTTCCGCTCCTTAAGCTCCTGCTCCAGCCTTTGGTGGAAAATGCAATCATTCATGGCATGGAGGGTAAATCCTCCGGAGGGAGCCTGGTCATATCCAGCCGGATCGAAAAGGGGCAGACCGTGGTTATTAGCGTACAGGATAACGGGCCGGGGATTAAGGAAGAACGACTGCGTTATATCCAGCATGAGCTGGAGATGATGAGTTCGCGCAGCGTGCCGGCGTCTTCCCAGGATGAAGAGCATATGAAGGATCTGTTCGGTCTTCGGAACGTGCTGAGCCGAATGAAGCTGTATTATGGCAAGGAAGCCCAACTCACGGTTCACAGTGTCTCAGGCGAAGGTACAACCGTCACGATCTCCATTCCGCTGGATCGCTGCAAGGAAGTTAACCTGAAGTAGGTACTCATATATAGATCGCTCGAAAGGGGAGGACCTGAATGAATCTCATGATTGTGGAAGACGAACCCCGGCTGCGTAATGCACTGGCTTACAATATCCCGTGGGACAAGCATGGAATTGAAGTGGTGGGTATGGCGTCCAACGGTGTCGAAGCCCTTGAGCTTGTAAGCCGGAAGAAACCGGATATCATGCTGATTGATGTGCAGATGCCTGAAATGGATGGACTGACACTCCTCAGCGAGCTGCGAAGCCGGCAGGATATCAGCCGATTGACGAAAATGATCATTCTGAGCGGACATGACAACTTCGAGTTCGCGCAGCTGGCGCTGGAATACGGGGTGTCCAAATATTTATTGAAGCCTGCCGGCGAGGAGGATATTCTCGAAGCGGTGCTTGAAGCGAGGCAGCAGCTTCGGGAGGATTTGGAGCAGTGGCAGCGCAAGGCGGCGTTGGAGCAAAAATGGAAGGACAATCTTCCGCATCTGCAAAATCTCTTTTTTATTCAATGGGTGAGCGGCAAATATGCAAAACAGGATGTTCTTAACAAGAGCAATGAATTATATATTCCGTTGCAGGAGCATGACCGTATTGCGGTAGCTGTGGTCGAACTGGATCCGCTGCCCGAGGATGAGACCCGGTTTCAACGGGGAGATGTCGAGCTGCTGCAGTTTACGATGCAGTGCCTGGCCAAGGAGCTGTTGTCCCATCCCTCTCTCTGGATCACGTCGGATTCCGGGAGTATGCTGCTGATGGTGTGGATCGTGGAGGAAAATCAAGACGCCAATGAGGCCATGCTGCGGCTGAATGCCGATGTATCCAAGCTGCTCTCCCAGACGAAGGAAGTGCTGAAGTTGACGGCAAGTGCCGGCATCTGTGCTTCTATCGGGGCGATTGAAGATATGAGCCTGCTGTATGCGCAGGCCTGCCGGGCGCTTCAGGAGCGCGTCGTGTATGGACACGACCTTGCGATTCCTTACCGGGAGCAGCTCCAGCGGGATATCCAGGGCGTGATCGTGCAGCAGAATCTGGAGAAGACGCTGGAGATCGCGCTGGAAACGGCCGACGAGACGAAAGCGCTGGAGGCGCTGAAGGGGTTATGGGAAGAAGCCTTCTCCAGATCCGAATCCTCGGACGAATTTCATGAGGCGGTTCTGTTCATGAACAGCTTCTTTACCCGGATGATCCAGAAGCAGGGTTGGACGGTAAAAAAAGTCGTCGGCGAGGATATCGAATATTTTCATAACGTCAAGCTGCTGAGCACCAAAATGCAAACCTGGTCGCTCTTGGAGCGCACGGTGAAACATATCGTCTCCTTTATGAGCGAGCAGCGGAAAACGACGAGCAATCAGGTGGTGAAGGATATTCTGAACCTGCTTGAGGAGGAAATGGATCAGGAAATTACGCTGCATACGGTGGCGGATCGGCTCTATGTCAATTCTTCCTACCTCAGCCGGCTGTTCAAGCAGGAAATGGGGGTTGTCTTCTCGACCTATGTGCTGGAACGCAAAATGGAGCGGGCCAAGTCGCTGCTGCAGGAAGGACTTAAGGTGTACGATGCCGCCCGGCTGGTCGGGTACCGCGATGTCAGTTATTTCACCAAGGTGTTTCGGAAGTATTGGGGGGTGAATCCGGGGGAGTTTAAGGGATGAGTTTTGGGGGATGGACTGGGTGTGTGGGGCAAAAAAGTAAGGGCACTTGCTAACCTCTTCAAGCCGCTGCGCGGTCGTATCGTTCCTCCAATCGCTGTTGTCGCCGAATTTCCTGGAATGGATTTTACAGAGGAAGAAATTCAGCTCCAAAGGCGACCGCATTTGCTTTTCCGGAATCGATTCGTCCTCTCCGCTGGTCCGCGTGGGTCCAAACCACCCAAAAGCCTCCCCCTAGAGGTTGGGGGAAGGGAGAGATTGAAAGCCCGCTGCGCGGTCGTATCGTTCCTCCAATCGCTGTTGTCGCCGAATTTCCTGGAATGGATTTTACAGAGGAAGAAATTCGTCTCCAAAGGCGACCGCATTCGCTTTTCCGGAATCGATTCGTCCTCTCCGCTGGTCCGCGTGGGTCCCCATCCTCCCCCATGATAACGGGGGGAGGGGGCAAAATGCAGCACAGCAGAGCGTGCGCAGTTACATAAACTAACCAAACGAGCCGTTCGGGGCGTACATCCCGAACGGCTCGTTTGGTTTATACCCCCAGCCCCAACCATCGGCAGGGCAGAAGTAATCACCCGCACGGGTATGGTTTGGGGGCTTGTAGGGAGGCCAAGCTTGGCGTAAAGCAGCGAGGCACACCTTGGCGACGAAGCACGGTATTGCCGTCTTCGAATGCCAACATCATTCTTGAGCAAGCTTCAACGGAGCAGGCGGAATTGTTCTGGAGAAGCGGCAGCGGTCCCCTTTATCCCCGGATTTCAACATTGTTTCTTTCATTCGGAAGAAAACCGGGGGTAACAGGGATCGGAAGAACAATCCGCATGCGGAGTGATGAACAATCCTCTTTTTTTGGCAGTGTATTTTCAGTTTTGAATTTCAGTGGAGCAACGGTTAGCCGATCGTGACAAGTTAACACATCATGAAACACCCACCGCAACCTCATGGCATAATTACTGACGTCCATGCCCCAACACAACATCATATTACCATAAATAGTAATGATCCTCGCCTACTCAGTCCCTGCGCCGGGAATTACAATTTGTAGTAACCAAGGAGATTGAATCAATAGAAAGGGGGAGACGAGTCGATGAAACCCACGATAGAACCATCGCCGGCACCGTATAGAGAGATGAAGAAAAAACGAGGGTACTGGGGCCGATTAGGGTCGGACATATGGAAAGAGTGGGATCTTTATTTGCTGCTCGTACCGGGCATCTTGTTCATTTTGCTGTTCAAGTACACGCCGATGTACGGCATAACGATTGCATTTAAGGATTTCAACATCTTCACCGGATTTGCCGACAGCCCGTGGGTAGGATGGAAGCACTTCGAGAAGCTGTTCACGTCGCCGGACTTTGCTCAGGTATTCAAAAATACGGTCATCATCAGCTTCCTGAAAATCGTGATCTTGTTTCCGCTCCCCATCATTATCGCCCTGATGCTCAATGAGCTGAGGAATATGGTATTTAAGCGCACGGTGCAAACCGTCATCTATCTTCCGCATTTCTTGTCCTGGGTCATCGTCGGCGGATTGTTTATCGATATCCTCTCAACGAACGGAGGAATCGTCAATAAAGTTTTGGTATCCCTGGGAATGGAGCAGATTGCGTTTTTCCTGGATAACAGCGTCTTCCGAGGCGTGCTGATCACCTCGGCAGGCTGGAAGGAAACGGGCTGGAGCACCATCGTATACTTGGCAGCGTTTACAATGATCGATCCGATGCTGTATGAAGCCGCGAAGATCGACGGGGCCGGACGATGGAAGCAGTTGTGGCACATTACGCTCCCGGGGATCGCACCGATTATTGTCCTGATGTTTATTCTGCGGCTCGGAAACGTGCTGGAAGCGGGAACGGAACAGATTCTCGTCATGTACAATCCGGTGGTGTACCAGGTATCGGATGTCATTGGAACCTATGTATACCGGCAGGGTCTCGGGAACCAGGATTACAGCTTCTCGACCGCGGTTGGCTTGTTCGAAGCCGTTATATCCTTCACATTGGTCATCATGGGCAATGCCATGAGCAGAAAATACTTACAGCGCGGGATCTGGTAAAGAAAGGGTGGCGCAAATGGATCACAAAAAAGCTTTGGAAGGAACAAACACCACCCGAGGTGTCATCCAAACGTCGTTTTCGGAAAAATGCTTCTCGGTATTCAATTATACGTTCTTCATCGTGATGGGCTTAACGACCCTGCTGCCTTTCATGAACCTGATCGCAAAATCTTTGAGCAGCGAGGGAGCTGTCATATCGGGTCAGGTTGGGCTGCTCCCGGTCGGGGTTCAATTCGAAACGTACAAGTACGTGCTGCAGGATTCCATGTTCTTGAATTCGCTCAAGGTATCCATTTTTCTGACGATCATCGGAACAGCTTGCAGCTTGTTTCTGACTACGTTGACGGCTTATCCGTTGTCCAAATACCGGCTGCGGGGACGGAAAGGCCTGCTGTTGATCTTCGTATTCACGATGCTCTTCAGCGGCGGACTGATTCCGACGTACCTGCTCATGCAAAATTTGAATCTGGTGAACTCCTTCCCGGTTTTATTCCTTCCGGCGATGGTGAACGTGTACAACATGCTCATCATTAAAAACTATTTCGAGGGGCTTCCGGATGAGCTGGAGGAGTCCGCCAAGCTGGATGGCGCGGGGAATATCCGTATCCTGGTCTCGGTCATTGTACCGCTCTCGCTTCCCGTTATGGCAACGATCGGATTGTTCTTTGCGGTTGCTTTCTGGAATGACTATTTTGCGGCGATGATCTACATTACCGATCCGGCGATCAAGCCGATGCAGCTGTACTTGAAGGAGTTGCTGGTTTCGTCCAGCGGGGACTTCCTGAAGGATAATGTCGACGCCGCGATTAATGCAACACCTCAGTCCATACAAGCTTCCTCGATACTGCTGGCAACGATCCCGATTTTGCTGGTGTATCCATTCCTGCAAAAATATTTTGTCAAAGGCGTGCTGGTAGGTTCGGTTAAAGGCTAGATTATCAGAGCTTACATAATAAAGGTGGTGATGCGCTTCGTATTGTCAGATGGCAGAATTCATTGAATTTCTCAATCACAAGGAGGGTTATCCATGATCAAGATTAAAAAATCCGCGGTACTGGCCGGGATTCTCGGATTCACGCTGGCGCTGTCCGGATGCGGCGGCGGGGGAGGCGGCACGACGGACACGCCGGCGGCTCAACCATCGGACACACCGGCAAGCACCCCGAAGGATGAGGGGAACAAAGACACAACGGCTGAAAAACCGGGTCTGCGCATGATCATGCAATATGGATTGTTTGATCCGAAGACTGAGTATGTGGCCAAGTACATCCAGGAAAGAACCGGATTTAATGTGGAATACGAACTGCTGCCGGCCGAGAACGCGGATGAGAAGCTGAACCTGCTCGTATCCAGCAAAGATAACTATGATTTTGTGAAATTGAATGCAGCGCAGTTCTACAATCTGGCCTCTGCGGGAGCGCTCGAGCCGCTTGATGAGCTGCTGGAATCCCACGGCAACTATATCAAGCAATCCATTAAGCAGGAATCCTTCGGCAGTGCCACCATCGACGGGAAGATTTACGGCATTCCCGAGACCGGAGCTGGCGTAAGCATCGGGGAGGAACTTGTGGTAAGACAGGATTGGATGGACGAATTGGGACTGTCCATGCCTACGACTGCCGATGAGCTTTATAATGTGCTCAAAACGATCAAAGAGAAGAAAAAGGTAATTCCGCTCACCATGAGCAAGGATTCCCTGTACGGAGACATTGCCACGACATTCGGCATTTTGACGGATTGGAAAGAGGTCGACGGCAAGCTGGTGCATCGTGCCGAGCAGCCGGAGATGAAAGAATACATTACCTTTATGAACAAACTGTATAAAGAAGGCCTACTGGACACTGAAACACCGATCAATACCGCACAGAAGTCCATCGAGAAATTCTCGGGCGGCAATGCGGCCATGTATAAGTTGGCTTGGTGGAATGCCGGAACAACGATTGCTGCGCTGGAGAAAAACTTCCCGGAAGCCAAAACGTCCATTATTCCTTATCTGAAAGGCAAGGACGGCAAAGCGGTGGTCGGAGCCAAAGCGAACACCACTTGGTATGTAGCCATTCTGAAATCCTCGAAGAACAAGGAAGCCGCCATGGAATTCCTGAACGCGAAGCTGGAGCCAGAGACATTCAAAGGCATCGCGCTGGGTAAAGAAGGCGTCCATCACGAAGTAAAGGACGGAAAGTACTATCCGATTCTGCCGATATTCAATGATGAATTGAATAATGCGAGCAGCTTCTTGACAGGGGTAGACGAAGAGAAGTACCCAATCTACTGGCAGGCACGCGTTCGTAAGGATCCGATTCTGCAAGCGCATTTCGAAGCCTTCCAGAAAAATGCCGAAGGCATCATCGTTGTAGATCCGATGTCAACGGCACCGCCAATTGAAGCTGTATCCAAAAACCTGCTGAAATTGACGACCCTGCTCGATGACAATGTGCTGCAATTCATTTCCGGAGCGAAGCCGATTGATGCTTACGATCAATTCCTGGCTCAATGGAGAGCTGAAGGTGGAGCCGATATGGTGACCGCAGCCAATGAATGGTTTCAATCCACGAAGTAAATGACCTAAACGAAAAAGCAGTCTGCGCAAGCAGCTGCTTTTTCAAAATTCGTAAAGGGGGTGACTGTTGAATTTATATTTACGTGATCGTTCATTCTGAATAGGAGAAGGGTGGTAATCATTTGATGTATCGTTTATTTCGCAGGCGGATCGCGCTGTTTCTCAGTCTGTCACTGATCGTTTCTCTCATCGTTCCGGTTGGTTCTTCCGCGTTCGCGGATAACGAAATTCCTCCGGTTCAAAGCGAGGGTCCCGAACCGGTTACCCTGGTCTCCCAAGGCGGAGAGAGTCTGGAGTTCACGGATATCAACGTGGCGGGCGATACGGTGGAAGGGAAAAATGATTATTTGGCGCTGTATACCAGCGGCGCAACGGTTACGGGTTCCGTATATACCGATGAGGTATGGGTGCCTACGCTTCATGTTGCGGTCTCTGTGGATGCCGGCGGTCAAGTGCTGGACATTCTCGGACCGGACGTCGATCCTCCGACTACTTGGGATCCGGGAACGTTGCTTCCAATTCCGGCCGGTGGTTACGTTGTAGTGGCTGGCGGCGCCAATGCGTGGGATCAATCTGCTTTTCAGAAACCTCTCTTCAATCATAACAAAACGGGAGATACGGTGAAGCTGATGCGGGCGGGCGAAGAAGTGACTGCGGCTGATTTCCTGCCGGAGCAGCCGGGGCCGGGTCCAGGTCCGGATCCGCTGCCACCCGAACTGCATCTGATTACACTAACTGATACGACCGTGGATATTCCGGTCATTGAGATTGCGGGTTTTGTGGCAAATTATGCCGCAGATCAGGATTTAAGCGTAACGGTTAATGGCGATGAAACTGCGATTACGGCGGAAGGCATGTTTCGCACGAATGTTTATTTGGAGCCGGGCCCGAACGCGGCTGAGGTGAAACTGTTTAAGGGAGATGGCGAACTGGCAGTCCAAACACTGAATATCGTGTACGAACCGATCGAGAACCAGGATTATATTGAAGTCGAAGCGGCACCGAAGGATATTACGATCGACATTGAAGGTCCGCGCAAGAAGCTGGACTATGTCGACAAGGATGTCACGGGCGTGCCAAACATCGTGGCGATTTTTACAAGAGATTACGGCAATTCCATCACGATTCCTCAGACCAATGTCGCCGTGCAGGTGGATGCCAACAACCGCGTATTACGGGTGATCAATCCTTCGATCAACGGGAAGCCGCCTGTATGGACAGGGCCGACCGAGCTTGAAATTCCCGAAGGCGGTTATGTGCTGATGGCACAGGACAACAGCTATGCAGGTAATAACATCAAGCGCTATTTAGCCGAGAATTTTAAGGTCGGGGATATGATCAAGCTGCGGAAGAACGGGGAAGTGGTTCAGGTACGCGATATCATGAGCGGCAATGGCCTTATTGCACGGCTCACGCTGGATAACCAGACGATGTACACCGTAACAGAGGGCAGTACCGCTATCACGGGGCGCATCGACAACATGGACGACATTACCGCGATCAAACTCCTAGTGAACGGTAACGAGGTGCCTTTTGAAGCGGATGGTACCTTCACGCATAACTACACGTTAACAAGCGGCACCAATTATATCGAAGTCAAAGTGATGAAGAATGACATCGAGCAGGATGTACGTCATCTTGCGGTGTTTGCAAGACCTGATTTCTCCCCGGAAAAAGAAGTCATTCTCTGGGTGGACCAGGCTTCCAATGTCAGAAAGTTTAAAACGAGCGAGGATGTTTTGGCATTCTTGCAAAAAGCCAAGGAAACGGGCGTTACCTCGGTGGCATTTGATGTGAAGGGCGTTGAAGGTTATGTCTCTTATAAGAAGAACGATTTGACGGGCAGACCTTATGTCAGCGAGATCAAGGCACCCGAAAAAGCAGGCGCAAGTCCGGATCTGGACTTATTGCAGGAGTTTATTGATCATGGTCACGCACTGGGATTAGAGATTCATGCGGCGATCAACGTGTTTGCCGAAGGATCGATTGCCCATAACGAGTATGCGGTTCTGAACGATCACCTCGATTGGGAGGAACGTGTATATTTCGCGGAGAACAATGGCGAGATCAAGCGTCTGCGCGAAAGCAAAAAGCAGGGCTTGGTAGCCTTTGTCAACCCGTCCAATGACGAGGTTCGCAATTATCAGCTTCGAACATTCGAAGAAATCATTAAGAACTATAATGTGGACGGCGTTGTCCATGACCGGAGCCGATATGACAACGAGGGGGCCGACTTCAGCGACGAAACCCGCGTGAAGTTCGAGCAGTTTTTGCAGGCCCGAGGCAAGCAGCTTAACCAATGGCCAAACGATATCTTTTACTATGAAAACAATGTTCGGGTATACGGCCCGCTGATTCAGGACTGGTGGGAATTCCGCTCGGGGACGATTCAGAGCTTCTTCGGCGAAGTGAAGGATCTGGTGGATTCCTATGAAGTTTCAACAGGCAGAAAGATCGAGGTATCCTCTTATGTTGGATCCTGGTATGAAACGTATTATTTGAACGGCGTGAACTGGGGCAGCAAGAACTTCCGGTTCAATCCCGCGCTCGGCATGCCGGACGAATCGGTGTATACGCCGGAATACTATCAAACCGGGTATATCGAGTATTTGGACTTTCTGATGATCGGGGCTTATCAAACCACCAGCCAGGAAATCCAGAAATATATAACGCTCGGCAATATCGTAACGAACGGTGAAATTCCGCTGTATGCAGGCATTGCCATGAACAATGTGCAGGCGCCGGCCGTGCAGCGCGAAGTGTTCCAGGCAGGGCTGAAGTCCACGAACGGCCTGATGCTGTTTGACGCATCCCAGGTCAACTGGCCGATCGCGGCGGCTGCTCTCCAAGATAAGGAGTGGGTTAAGGATTACCAGCTCGGGATGAGCTTGCCGGGAAGTCCGGATTCGTTCCTGGAAGGCAATTTCTATAATATCAACCGAATCGAGGGCAATGTCAACGTGATGACGGAAGCCTTCGGATACTCCACGGGCACGAACCGCTTCGGGGTTGAAGTGGTGGTGGACAACACGGGCCACGTGACCCGCGTGGTCAACCGGAACCAAGCGATCAACTGGAGCTGGGGAGCGCCAGAAGAGAATAACAGTGTTATTCCGCAGGGAGGTTTTGTCATTTCCACTCTGGACCCGTCAGGCACGAGAACGCTGCGTCAGCTCGTTGCCAATGCTTACAATACCGGGGATCAGGTTCGTTCAGCCGTATTAAGCGGGCTGATGGATGACGAGGGCAAAGAGACCCGCGACAGCCAGCTTGCACTGAAAGGGCTTGTGGAAGTTCTCGGGCCCGGTAATGCAACTGTCAAGGTGAACGGCGCCGATGCGACTCTGTCAGCGAAAGGTGAATTTACAGCTAATGTGCCTCTGCAAACAGGCGTCAATTCGATTACCGTGGACGTGTTCGTTGACGAATTCAAAACCAACAGCAAGACGTTTGAGGTCATCCGGACTACTACGGGAGACGGCGGATCCGATCCGGGTACTCCGGGCGGAGGATCCGGTTCACCCGGTGGAGGATCGACAACACCACCTCCTAAACCGTCGGAACCCGAGCGGTTGAGCATCAAGAAAGAGACGGCACCGGGCGGTGGGACGGTTATCGTAGCGGATGCGAGCGAGAAGGGCATGCTCAGCGACGTGGAACGGCTCAGCAAGCTGCCGGCGGCTTCACGCGTGCTTACGTATTCGGTGACCGACGTTTCGGATTCCGTCGTTCTTCACTTGCCTGTTCAGGGGTTGAGTGCTGCCGTGAAGGACCTTTCGGGGGGCTCCATCGTGCTGGAATCCTCCCAAGGCCGATTGGAAATTCCGCTGCATTCGCTGTCGGAAGCTTTACAACAACGAGGTACGGCGGAAAGTCTGCAAATTCGCGTCGCTTTAGCTTCAAAAGAAGAAGAGGATCGGGTAAAGGCAGCGTTGGAGGCAGGAGCCTCCAAGCTGGATGCATCACTTTCCATAACCTTAGCTTGGAAACAGGGGGATACGTTATCTGCGCAGCCAGCGCTTAAGGGACCTTACGCTAAGTTTACCAAGGCTCTATCCAGTGTCGTCAGTCCATCCCAAACGACGGTGCTGCGGATGGATCCGGCATCCGGCAAGCTGGTCTTCGTACCGGCGCTCATTCGCACGTCGAACGGTAAATCCCAAGCGGAGTTTAAGTGGAGGGATAGCGGCGTTTACTCCGTTGTCTCCCATGCGAAGACGTTTGAGGATTTAAGCAGCCATTGGGCCCGCGAGGACATTTCGCTGCTGGCTTCGAAACAATTGATCGAGGGATTAAGTGATACTCGTTTTGGCCCGAACGAACCGATCACGAGAGCGCAGTTCACGGCGATGCTCGTCCGTGCGCTCGGATTGAAGGATCAGGGTGACCATGCGAGCTTCCAGGACGTGAAGGCAAACGATTGGTATGCAGCCGCAGTCGCTACGGCAGTGGAGCATGGGCTGATCGAAGGCTTTAGCAACGGTACGTTCCGTCCGAACGAGGAGATCACCCGTGAGCAGATGAGTGTCTTGCTGCTCCGTGCACTGAAGCTTGCCGGTACGGATCTGGAGACAGGAAATACGGACACCATTTTGGAAGGGTTCAAGGATCGCGAACGCATTGCGTCCTGGTCCGAAGAGGCCGTGTCGGCCATCGTCAAATCCGGGTTGATGGAAGGACGTTCTTCTGACCGGTTCGTTCCGGAAGCCCATTCTACCCGGGCTGAGGGAGCGGTCGTATTAACTCGAATGCTGCAAATGGCTGAATTCATTAACCGTTAAACGCAGAAGACCCGTTCGTTAATAACGAACGGGTCTTTGTTGTACATAGGTGCTCAGTATCAGCACAAAAAAACGATCTGTCAAATACGGATGGAGCATCGATCCGTATCATTAGTGATTATTTTTATTCTTAAGTGAATCCAACTAAGAATCAGCAGTATGAGCAAAGAGGTTGTTATGTACCAAGGAGTTGCGTTACCAACAAATCTGCCAAGTAAGAAAACACCGATAAATAGAAGGATGAATATAACAACTGCCAGAGACTTCACGATTACAAGCGTTAATTTATCCATAAGAAACTTTCCAATATAATAAAGTCATCAAGTATAAGTGAGTTAGAAGAACCAACTGAATCTAATTCCAACAGATATAAATAATACAATTCAACCCCACAGAACCAATAATCGAAAAGGACGCGGGATAATTAAATACCGAATACAGTTTAAAAAAACCTTCAACCAATTACCCCCTTTTTGATAATGAGACCGTAGTAGACATTCTAATTCTAAATGGGGTTACAGTACGTCGCAGAGGCCATCCATCCAGCCTTCAGTTTAATATTTTCATCATCAGTCTTGGGATTTATAACACGATATCCGATAAGAGGGGAACGATGTTTGCCGAGTTTTCTAAACGGGATCTTCCAGACCTGAATTTTTTCATACTGCGCACCTCTCTTCAGAATGTGATCAGCTCCTTAAAGTAAATATTACACAGGAGTCTTCACAAAGTTCCAATAAATAGGAGGTGAGCCATGGCATAGATATTGGACAAAAACACATTTTGACCATCATTGCCGAAATGCCCTGTCTAAGGGCATCTATGTACATAAACTGTACCATTCCACAATGCAAGGAGGTTAATATCGATGAGTTACGATAAATGCTGTCACGGCGGATATGGAACTTCAGTAGGCATTGTCTTGGTATTATTTATCCTGTTGGTGATTGTATTGAGCACTTTTTGGATTTAAATCATGGCAAAGCATCCTTGTTTAAACCCCTTCAGCTTGATTTGTGCAGCGTCCGGGTATCTCAGTAAACCCTGGTTAAGGGGGAAAACTTCCCCCTCTGAGACTTTCTTAGTTTAAGTGGAGCTCTTCCGCATAAATGGAGGTCATTCCTTCAGGAGCGTCCGGCACGCGATCCCCGCGATTCCTATTCCAGATCCTCATGGATTTGCTCCAGCATATCGCCGGCAAACGCGATGAGTTCATCCGGTTCGGAATCCGCAGGATTCTGGGCTCCGCCGCTATATTGATGCAAGGCACGTTCTATAATCCGATGATACTTCGGAGGAAGCGTGCGCAGCCCCCATTCAACGCCTTCTTGTTTGGAGGAAACCACGCCTTCCTTCAGATAGTACAGCACTCGGCACAGGTTTAGCGTGTAGTACATAGGGGAGTCAGTGATGTCTTGTACCGCACCCTCCACGTCATGGAGAATAGCTTGTATGTAATGCTGCCGGTCAACGGAAGTAAAGACCTCTTGAACGGGTTTGCCATATAGGGCAATGCCCCGATGAAAAATTACGGTGTAATGGGCGGCCAGGTCGGCGTCTTGGAATCCGCCGCATAGGTAATCGTCTTCGGTCAGGTATTTCTCGCGATGAAAGGCGGAATAGTGGAATTCAAATGGAGGCGGATAGACGAGCTCCTGCAGACTGGATTCGAGGACTAGGCTCAGCTCCAACCCCTGTCGATTGGGCATTCCATCGTGGAACGCTATGATTTTTTTGGCCAGCCGTCTCATATGATCCCGGGTAAGCTTGTCCGCTACCACGAGCAGCAGATCGATATCGCTTGTGTCCGGGTTGAAGCAGCCCATAGCTAACGAGCCATGTAAGTAAATGCCGACCAGATTGTCGCCGAGCTCCTCCTTAAACAAGTCGACCGCTTGATCCAAAACCCATTGCATGTCCACTCGCCCCCCCACCTTTCTCCCTGTAAGATATTCATCCATTATGTTCGGGAATTCTTTCCTTTGTCAATCTATTGATCTGTTCGTCCGTTTACAGTTGGAATTGGGAAGAGGGAGTCTAATAAAGCAAGCAGGGGATCTGAACGTACATATCGAAGTGAACACGTGACTATGTTTTATATTGAAAGGAGGGAGTTATGAATACTTTTCATGCTGACCAACCAAGTCATATTGAAGTATATGCAATCAAGAATTCGGACCAAATTCGCGATGAGACGTTTCGTGCCTTGTTCGATACGTTATCGCCCGATCGACAGGATTATGTATCCAAATTCAGAAGAGCGAGCGATTATCAGCGATCAGTACTGGGTGATGCTATGGTCCATCGAATCCTTCGGGATAAGCTGGGACTTGACCCGATGCATATGGAAATCGTAAGGAACGCTTATGGCAAGCCGTTCTTAAAGGATTATGACAACCTGCATTTTAATGTCTCCCATTCCGGGCATTGGATCGTGTGCGCCGTTAGCAGCACGCCGGTAGGGATTGACGTGGAGAAAATGGAGGCCATCGATATGGATATCGCCAAGCGCTATTTCCATAAAACCGAGTTTAATGCGCTGTTAGACTGTGATCCTTCCGTCCGGCTTTCCCGCTTCTTTGATCTATGGACGTTAAAGGAAAGCTATATCAAGGCCGTTGGCAAGGGCCTGCATTTGCCGTTGGATTCTTTTGCGCTGGCGCTGCAAGGCAGCGAGTGGGCACCTGTGCTTGGCGAGAACGGAGAGGCCTATTATTTTAGACAGTATGCGGTGGAAGAAGGTTACAAGCTGTCGGTGTGCGGCATTAGCCGTCATTTCCCTAAGGATGTCCAATTCGTAACCGCTGAGGAGTTATGAGTTATGAGTTATGAACGGAACCAGCAAAAACCAGCCCAAGGACGATGCCCTTGAGCTGGTTTCTTGGCGTTTCTATAATAGTGGTGGATCAGACAGGGCGCAGTGCCGGCCATGCCAGCTCGATGCCTTCACTGACGAGTTTTTGCTGGAAGCTGGCGAGTCTTTCTTCGTCGTTCCGGACTTCCGTCGGCAGAATATCATGGTCCAGGCAGTAGCTGACGCAATATCCGGCGGCCTCGCCGATGTTCCATTCTACGGGATGCAGCCGGTAGCAGCCGTTCGTAATGTGGGTGACCCCGATGTTTTTGCTGGCAGCCAGCACATTCTTCATCCGTTTCGGAATTAAGCTGCCCAGCGGGATTTGGAACGGCAGGGACGAGATATCAATGTATGGGCGCTCGCCCGTGCTCGGATGCAGATCGATCCGGTAACAGCCGATGCCGACGGAATCGTGGAACGTTTCGGCAACGCCGTCTGGTCGCGATTCGGTTGCCACATGCTGCTCAAGCACCGTAAACTCGGCCTGAATTCTTCTCGACTCGCGGATGTAAGGATACATGGCCATCCCGTCTTCCGTTCCGACCACATCGGGACGCAGGCGCAGTCCGGGATAACCCTTCCCGCCATCCGGCCGAGGCACCTCGGTCTGCAGCCAATACAGCAGGGACAAGCTAAGCTGTTTGGCTTGATAGATATGATGGGCAGCGTCTTCCTTCGGCACATCGATAATGGAGCCCAGCCAGTAGTCGTTTTGCGGCCAGTTCACAAGCGATACCGAGCTTTCGAACGTACCTTCCGCGAAATGTTTCGGGTCCAGGATTTGCCGGTATTGATAGAGCGGAAACTTGCCGTGTCCCGGAAAGATCTCATACTCGACCGGCTCATTCGTGGACGGCTTGACGGCGGTCAGGCTTAACAGCTTATCCGGCCAGAAATCGGGTTTATACTCCCGCCAAAAATCGTAAAGGGCAGGCTTCTCGATCGTGTGGTCCTCCCCCTCCAGATAATCCACGGCAAAACAATACGTAAAGCCCTGCATGTCCTGCGGCAGGGGATCGCCGTCAACGGCATGCGGTTCCCCTGTTTGGGATTTGGACTCGGCGCCGGTAACATATTCGATGCCCGCCAGCGGAAGCAAATCGCCGAGCTCGGTGGCATCCACGAAGAACGGAGCGTGAAGTGCAATTTGATCCTGCGTCTTAAGATGACGAATGGTTACGCTGTTCACACGATCCCCTGAAACGTCGGCAGACTCTGGCGCATATTGGTAGAGGATCTTAAGCCGACCGCTGTGAATGTACGGGGCCAGCATTTGTTGCAGGACGGCGAGGGCCGTGCGCGGCTCATGGCACAGCCGGCTCACGATGCCGCTGCCGGGGTTTAATTGCACATTGGATTTGGCCTTGGGAGTCATAGGGAAAAAATCGCGGTAGTACTGGCGGACGCCTTCGCGGAACTGCCGGTAACTGCGCGTGCAGCCAAAGGATTCAATCCACGGGTGCTCGTCGGGCGGAACCGCCTGGCTGGTTAGCTGTCCCCCGATCCAAGTGGTCTCCTCGGTCATGATGACCGTCTTTCCTGATTTAGCGGCGGCAAGCGCAGCGGCTGTTCCCCCTGTCCCGCCGCCGAGAATGACGATATCGGCCTGCAATTCTCGTATCATTGACAGATTCTCCTTTTGGGATAGTTTCATACATGATCCACAAGATCAGCACAACAAATCAGTGACTATTCTAATTGTAGACTCTCTCCAGCAGGAAAAGTACGGGACACAGGTGACCTTTTTTGGTAATCTGATGCCGTTTTTTAAGGCTTATTGTCCGGTTTTGTATTTGCTGCGATATTGACCGGGCGTCATCCCCTCCAGCTTGCGGAAGGAGCGGATAAAGTTCTGCGAATTGTTGTAACTTAGCTTCTCCGCAATATCCTTAATGGGCATGTCGGTCTCGACAAGCCATTTCTTGGACATTTTGAAGCGGTACTGGGACAGGTATTCGCTGAACGACATATTGGTTTCTTTTTTGAACACGCTGCTAAGATAAAAATTGTTGTAATGGAGGCGGGAAGCACATTCCTCGAGTGTAATATTGCGATCAAACTCATTGCGGATGATCTCGATCATCTGCTCGGAGAGATTCTGGTATTGAGAGTCCTGGCGATCCCGGAATACACTAACCATCGGCCGGATGATGCGGGATTTAAACCAGCTTTCGATATCGTGATTGGTGTAGAGCCGAAGAAGCTCCTCCACGAGAGAGCTGTCCCGGATGTCGAGCTGCTCGAGCATGATCCCGTTCTCTTGCATTACAATCATCAGATCATTTAACAGCCGGATGAGCGAGATTTGATAATCATGCGGGGTCCGATCCTTCCGAAACACTTCGAGCAGCCACTGCTTTAGAAGCTCCGCTGCTCGATCTTCATCAGCCAGCTTGATGGCATCAATCAGCTCGTTCTCCACCTGCATCGGGTAGAAATAGACCCGTGTGTGCTTGCCCGAGTTCAGGCTGAAATAAGGGATAATGACACCGGTTCCCAGCTTGATGCGGTGTTTAAGGGCTTCGAGCCCTTCCTGGTAAGCGCGTGCCGTTTTGGATAGGTTCTCGTAAGGCAGGCTGATGCCGATGCTGACCTCCAGATCGAGAACACTGCGCGTCGTCTTCTGGATCTCCTCCGATAATGTATAGATATAGTCATTGAATTCTTCCAGCGTGATGCCGCCTCGTCCGATGAGCGTCACCTGTGTGAGATCGATAATGACAGAGGGGAGGCGATGGGAGGAGGGGATCATCTCCTCGATGATATTGTTGATGGCAAACAGCAGCAGGTCACTATCCTTGCGCTCATACCGGGTTTCGTCCAGCATATCGATCTGGAGGGTAAACACCGCCAGGTGCTCCCAAGCGGATATCTGCTCCTTGAAGCCAAACAGCTCGATCTGCTCCATGACTTCGGGCGGACTGCTCTTGCCCAGAAACAGCTTATGGAGAAAAAAGGTGCGCACCTGCTGGCTGGTCTGCCGAAGCTCGCTGCGGAGCTTTGTGTTTGAATTGAACATATCCCGGATATGCTCATCGATGATTTGCAGCTCGCTCTTTTTGTTGGCTTGGATTTCCGGCAGACGCTCCACGATATTTTCAAAAATGTGCCGGATGGGCGTGTACATCTTCCGCGTTCCAAGCCAAACCAGCAGAATGCTGAAACCGATCATCAGCATGCAGATATACAGCGTAAACCAGCCGATGGAGCGAGACTCCTTGGTAATGGCGGACATTTCGGTAAAGGAGGCATACAACCAGCCGTTAAAATCGGACCGGACGAACGTTACGGACACCGGCTTGTTGTCAATCTTCGTCTCGAACTGCCCCGATTTACTGTCAAAATGGTCCAGCTCCGTCTCCGCATACCCGGTATCGGTCAGATATTGCCCGAGCTTTCCTTGCTCGGGATGTACAACGATCCGGTAATTATGGTCCAGAACCATCACCTCCCGGGTTTCGGAAGGGGTATCCATCATAGCCGCAAGACTGCAGCTGGGAATGGTGGCGAGTGCGACACCCCGGGCGCTGGAGGAGGAGAGCGGCATTTTCTTCACCAGCGCAATCGTGTAGGGGCAGGCATAACTGAGCGTATCGCTGGACCCGAGAGATTCCGTTTCGAGCATCACCCAATTGGAGTTCCCTTGAAGCTCCATGAGTGTCAACAGCGCATCCTTGGAAGCGTATTCATTAAATTTGTACATGCCCCGGTTATTGATCAGCCAGTTGGTTGTCGTGTTCGCAAGGATGACGTCTGTAACCTTGGTCTCCGGAGATTGCAGCAGACTCATCTCTTCTCTCAGTTTGTTATACAATTGGAAGTCATAATAGGACAGGGGCCGATACAACGCGCTTTGCAGAATATTGGAATTAATGACGTAATTCAGTGTATAATCCACAGTCCGCAGCACCTGTTCGAGATTGCTGTTCGTTTGATTCATAATCTGGATATTGCTGCTGTTGACGTGATTTTGGACGGAGGTGGATGATTTCATGAACGAGAAGAAGCCGAGGGCCACGAGAGGAATGATGCTGATGAAACAGCCGTACAGGACCATTTTAGAATAAAAGCTACTTTTTGGATGCAATAGGTACACCTTCCTGTTTAACAAAGTGTATAATCATTGTATGGGCAACCCGGGTTACATTCAATAATCATTTCAAAAAGAATAATCACTGTATTTGATCATCACGGTTTGTCATGAAAAAAGATGTACATATGTTAGGATCATCCCAAACACACGGGATCCGCAAGAAACATGGGGGAACGGAGGTAGAACGGATTGATGACCCGTCTGTCAAACTATGTCATTCTTACGCTTGCTATCCTGATGGTGTCGGCCGCGTGCATCAGCATGGCACGATCATCGGGAGCGGATGGCGGAAGTACGTCTTCTGATCGCAAAACCAGCATTTCAATTATGGCCAACCTGCACACCACCGAGGTTCCCTCCGATCGGATCGAGAAATGGATCGAGGAAAAAACGGGCGTGCAGCTTAACATTCAGTGGGTACCCGACGGGAGTTACGATGAGAAGGTGTTTGCTTCGCTTGCAACAGGGACTTTGCCGCAAGCGCTGTATCTGAAGAATGCCGCATCCTTATCCTATTTCAGGGATGAGATTCGGAGCGGGCTATTCTGGGAAATCGGCCCGTATCTTAAGGACTATCCGAATTTGCAGAGATTGAAGCCCGAGGTTTTGAAGAATACGGCCATCGACGGTAAACTCTACAGCCTGTACCAGGAGCGAGCCTTAGCCCGTTCAGGCATCATTTACCGTAAGGACTGGGCAGATCGCCTTGGGCTATCGGCACCGGAAACGCTTGATGATTTATATGAAATGTTGAAAGGGTTTACATATAACGATCCGGACAATAACGGTATCGATGACACCATCGGTTTGACGGATCGCAACGATTTAATCTACGGGGCTTTCAAGACAATAAGCTCCTATTATGGAACACCGAACAATTGGGGATGGTATAACGATTCATTGCAGCCGGAATTCGTCTTTCCGAAATATATGGAAACGATGAAGTTCTTCAAGAAGCTTCATAACGAAGGACTGATCAATGAAGACTTCCCGATTACCAGCAAGACCGACCAGCTGGAGCTGTTCGTAACGGGAAAAGCCGGGGTTTATATCGGCGCGATGGGAGATGTCCTGTCCCTGGAGTCAAGGCTGCTGGCGAATGATCCCAAGGCAGTGCTGGACGTTCACAATCGGGTTCTCGGGCCGGAAGGGTACGGGATATGGGCTTCGCAGGGGTACGGGACGGTGATTCTGTTTCCGAAGTCCGCGATTGCTACGGAAGAGGAGTTGAAGAGCGTACTCTCCTTCTATGACGCGCTGATGAGTCCTGAACTTGCAAACCTGATGTATTGGGGAATCGAAGGGATCCATTATACCGTTCAGAATGGCAAAGCGATGGCGGTGGATGCCTTTGAATTAAGGGAAAAGGATGTAAAGCCCTATCAGGCTTTGATGGCCGGAGGATTCAGCACCATACCGGGCATGCTGCAGCCGGTTAACACGAATCAGGTTAAGGATAAAGCCGAGCGGCTGATTTACGATAATGAGAGTTTCCTCATTTACGATCCCACCGCACCGCTGGAGTCTCCAATGTATAACGAAATTGGCGTCAGGTTGAATGAACGCATACGGGATGCCACCTATCAATTTATGTTAGGAATGATCGATGAGCAGGGTTTCGAGGCCGAGATCGACCGTTGGCTGGAAGAGGGGGGCAGGCAGATTATCGAGGAATATAATGCTTCCTACCGAAGCACGGTCGGACCCTATTTACATGATAAATACCGCTAGGGGATTAATGTCCCCGGCGGTATTTTTGTTTTGCACTGCGTGAGCGATCTCATTGACAACATAATCATTAGATTTGATTCCGCAGCATTAAATGTCGGGCGTGACCGAACTCTCCATATCCAATCTCAGGATTATATACGTACCGGGCTTCCCTCAACTAAGCTGTTTCTTGTCAGTCCCTATTCAAATTTAAAACGGAGGTCAGAAGATGAAGAAGAAGAAAGCCAGTACCATCCTGGCAATTGTAACCGCTTTATCCGTGTTGGCTGGCTGTGGCGGCAACTCCGCCCCTGCAGCAACCGGCAGCTCAAACGGAAGTTCGGCCCAAGGCGAGAACAAGAACGAACCGGTATCCATCTCGATTATGGCCAACCTCCATACCCCTGAAGTTCCCTCCGACATGATTGAGAAGCTGCTGGAAGAGAAAACGGGCACCAAGCTCGACATTCAGTGGGTGCCGGACGGCACTTATGATGAAAAGGTCAATGCCTCCTTTGCAACCGGAACGCTGCCGCAGGTGACGTACCTGAAGAATGCCGCTTCGCTTGTGAATATGCGTGATGCGATCCGTAACGGGCAATTTTGGGAAATCGGGCCATTGCTGGATCAGTATCCGAACCTCAGCAAGCTGAAACCTGAAGTGTTAAAGAACACGGCGGTGGACGGCAAAATCTATGCGCTTTACCGTGAAGTGCCTTTGTCACGCCAGGGCATCATTTACCGCAAGGATTGGGCCGACAAGCTTGGGCTCAGCGCCCCGACCAATGTGGACGAATTCTATAATATGCTGAAGCAGTTCAAGGAGAAGGATCCTGACGGCAACGGCAAAGATGACACCATCCCGCTGACGGATCGAAATGACCTGATTTATGGCGCATTCAAAACGATAAGCTCGTGGCTCGGCACGCCGAATAACTGGGGCGAGAAGGACGGTAAGCTGGCTCCCGAATTTATGTTCTCCGAATATATGGAGACGATGAAATTCTTCAAGAAACTTCACCAGGAAGGTCTGATCAATCAGGATTTCCCGGTTACCAGCAAAACCGATCAACAAAATCTGTTCATTACCGGAAAGTCGGGCGTTTATATCGGAGCGATGGGGGACGTATCCAGCCTTCATCCCAAGGTCGTCGAAGTGAATCCGGATGCGGAGCTCGATGTTCAGAATAAAATCGAAGGTGGCCCGAATGGCTTCGGAATCTGGTCGGTTCCCGGCTATGGCTCGGTGATTCTCTTTCCGAAAACAGCGATCAAATCGGAAGAAGAGCTAAAGGATGTGCTTGCCTTCATGGATCAGTTGATGAGTACGGAACTTGGCAACCTCATCTATTGGGGGGTTGAAGGACAGCATCACAAGCTGGAGGAAGGCAAGGTGATCCCTTCGGAAGACACGAAGCTGACTGATCGCGAAGTGAAGCCTTATCAAGCCATGCAGGTCGGTGGACCGTTAACGATTGAAGGATTTTATGAGGCGAAGCATATGCTCCCGGTCAAAGCGAAATCCGAGGAAATGATTATGGAGAATAATGAATACCTCATAGAGGATCCTTCGGCTTCACTGGATTCCAAGACATTTAACGAAAAGGGCGTACAGCTGCAGGAGATGATTAAAGACGGCACGTATCGATTTATGCTTGGCGATATCGATGAGGCCGGATTCCAGGCTGTGGTGGATAACTGGCTTAAGAGCGGCGGTCAGCAAATCATCGATGAGTTCAACGTTTCCTACGAATCTTCCAAATAATGAACAAGCCAGCATCCCGAACGGCCGGAGACTGCAATGCTGCAGTCTCCGGCAGGCTTCGGGACAGAAAGGAAGTCTGAGATCATGAGCGAAACCGCAGTGAAGACCGGGTTGAGCAAGAGCGCCCGTAAAATACCGGAGACCGGTCGAATGAGAAGAATAATAAAAAACCGGGCGATCTACCTCATGATTCTTCCGGGATTTTTATACTTCCTGATCTTTAAATATATCCCGATGTCGGGATTGATCATAGCCTTCCAGGATTATCAGGCTTATCTCGGCGTTACGGGAAGCCCCTGGGTGGGGCTCAAGCATTTTGAACGGCTGTTTACCGAGCCGATGTTTTTCACGATTTTGGGCAACACGCTGCTGCTGTTTTTTTTGAACCTGGCATTCTATTTTCCGGTGCCGATCATTCTTGCCTTAATGCTCAACGAGGTTCGGCGCGAAGTGTTTAAACGTTTTATCCAGACGCTGGTGTACATTCCCCACTTCATGTCTTGGGTTATCATCGTATCCATTTCGTTTGTCATGCTTTCGATGGATCGCGGCATCATTAATGAATTGCTGGTTATGGCCGGATTCGAAAAAATCAATTTTCTGATGAGCAGCGAATGGTTCCGGCCGATGTATGTCCTGCAGATTATCTGGCGGGAGGCAGGCTGGGGAACAATCATCTATTTGGCTGCCATGGCGGCGATTGATCCCGGTCTATACGAAGCGTCCCGGATTGACGGGGCGAGCCGCTTTCGGCAAATGTGGCATATTACGCTTCCTTCGATTCGAAGCGTGATCGTCGTTTTGTTGATTTTGAAAATCGGCGACGTGCTGGAACTTGGGTTCGAACATATCTATCTCCTCTTAAACTCGATGAACCGGGATGTGGCGGAGATATTCGATACGTATGTTTATACCGCAGGTCTTAAGCAAGGTCAGTTCAGCTTCAGTACGGCGGTCGGGTTCTTTAAATCGCTGATCGGTCTCATTCTGGTAATGCTGGCCAATTGGCTGGCCAAAAAAGCCGGAGAAGAAGGCATCTATTAACTACAGAAAGGTGGACCGTTATGGTACAAGATAAAACGATATCGAGCCGAATCTTCGATATCGTGAATTATACGCTGCTGTTGATCATTGGCCTGGTTACCATCCTGCCTTTCCTTCACGTCATCGCCGGATCCTTCACAACGGTGACGGAGCTGGCGCAGAAGCAGTTTGTCCTGTTTCCGACCGTTTGGTCCCTTGATGCTTACAAATATGTGTTTTCAACCAATACGGTATTTCGCTCGCTTGGCGTTTCCGTTGGAGTCACCTTCTTAGGCACCTTGTTCAGCATGCTGTTAACCTGCTTGATGGCCTACGGGCTGTCGCGCAGGGATCTGGATGGCCGAAATTTCATCATGTTCATGGTCTTGTTCACGATGCTGTTCAGCGGCGGAATGATCCCCACGTTTCTCGTGGTGAAGGAGATGGGGCTGATCGATACGTATGCGGCGCTGATTGTCCCTACAGCGATCAATGCCTTCAATCTTATCATCATGCGAAACTTCTTTCAGAACCTGCCTGAGGGACTGGAGGAATCCGCGAAGATCGACGGGGCCGGCGATTGGGGCATCCTGTTTCGAATCGTGATTCCGCTGTCGATGCCTGCCATTGCGACCATATCGCTCTTTTATGCGGTTACTTACTGGAACACGTATATGTCGGCGATTCTGTACCTGAATGATGCGGCCAAATGGCCGGTGCAGGTCATCCTGCGGCAGATCGTGATCCTGGCCAGCGGTTTGGCGGCGGACACCTCCGGCATGGACGAATTTGTCCGACCGCCGGAGCAGACGGTGAAGATGGCGGTCATCGTCATTGCTACGCTTCCGATTCTGTGCGTGTATCCGTTCCTGCAGAAGCATTTTGCGAAGGGTGCGCTGCTGGGTTCCATCAAGGGATAGAGAGGAGCGAAGGTTGGTGTTGGAAAAGAAACGATATGCGCCGATCATTGCCGGCAATTATGCGGACCCGTCGATCATCCGGGTCGGCGAGGATTATTACATGACGCATTCCTCCTACAAGCTGACGCCCGGGCTCGTTATCTGGCATTCGCGCGATTTGCTCAATTGGAGCCGAGTTGGGGCTGCGCTGCCCCACTACGAGGGGAATGTGTGGGCGCCGGATTTCGTAGCGCATAACGGGATGTATTATATTTATTATCCGGCTGGGCGGACGAACTGGGTCGTGACCGCGTCCAGTCCGGCGGGACCGTGGAGCAAACCGATCAATCTGGGGATCAAGGGAATTGATCCAGGGCATACGGCAGGACCGGACGGGAAGCGTTATTTGCATATGTCAGGCGGTGATTTTGTAGAGCTTACGGCGGACGGACTCGCGATCGCGGGTGAAGTCAGACATGTGTATAACGGCTGGCGGTATCCGGACGATTGGGTCGTGGAGGCGTACAGCCTGGAGGGGCCGAAAATTACCGTTCACGATGGTTATTACTATCTGACGGCAGCCGTCGGAGGGACGGCCGGTCCGCCTACAAGCCATATGGCCGTATCGTCAAGATCCAGAACGCCATGGGGGCCCTGGGAACACTCTCCGTACAACCCGATTATCCATACGGAATCCAGGGATGAACGCTGGTGGTCCAAAGGACACGCCTCGTTGATCGACTCGCCGGACGGCCAGTGGTGGATGATCTACCATGCTTATGCCAATGGGTTCCATTCACTGGGCAGACAGACCTTGCTTGAACCGATCGAATGGACTTCCGATGGATGGTTTCGTGCTGCAGGAGGCCGTGAGAGTCTTATTGACCAGTACGATCGGCCGCATGATGAAGGAGAAGCCAATGCTGGGAATCAAGGAGCCTCATTCAGGGATCCCTTTGACGGTCCTGAGCTGGGGTTGCACTGGCAGTGCGAAGGCGTGGAGCCTTCTGCACGGTTCCGTCCGGGGAATCATGAATTGGTAGCCGAGGCCGCCTCCGAGGAGGAAAAATCTTCTCCGCTGCTCTATATGGCGGGCCATAAGCGTTATTCAGCAGAGGTTGAGATCATCGTGGAGGGTCCGGCAGAAGGCCGCCTGCTCCTCTATTATAACGATGCGGCATATCTTGGTATGGGAGTCAACGAGCATGGAGTGAGGCATTTCCGGTCATTCAAGGGCTACGGCACGATGCAGAACCATACTCGCAGGGCTTTTTTGCGGTTGGTTAACGATGCGCATATCGTTTCATTCTATTACAGCTTCGATGGGGTGGAATGGATCCGGTATGACAAAGTGGCAGATGTTTCAGGATTCCATCACAACACGTTTGGCGGGTTTCAGAGCCTCCGCATCGGACTGGATGCCGTCGGCAAAGGCACGGTGATTTTTCGGGATTTTTCATATAACGTCATCATCAGCTGAAAGAAGGGATAGGCCATGACAAAGGGATTAGAGAACATTCTGGAGGGGGGCGACAGGCTGTTTGAAGGTTTCTTCGAATGGCTCGAAGGACAGTATGACGCTGCTTCCGGCGGTTTTTATTACGCCCGCAGTTCCAGGGATGCCGATGCGTTCACGACGGACATCGAATCGACGGCACAAGCATTGAGCATTATCGAGCGCTGCGGACTTCAGCAAAGGCTGACCGATGACATCAAGGCGGATCTTGTGCGTTTTTTCCAGTCCAAGCAAGACCCTGGGACGGGGTATTTCTATGATGCTGATCCCAAGATGAGAAAAGACGATGTGATGGTGGGCCGTGCACTTGGCTACAGCGTAGGAGCACTCCGAACGTTGGGCGCAGCCCCATTGCATCCGTTGCCGGGTAATCGGAATATGGCTCCGGCATACTGCCGCGCTCCTGAGGCTTATGCGGAGTGGCTGCGTTCCATCAGTCTTGCGAACAGCTGGCGCGGCTGCGACCGGCTGTGTAACTCAGCACCCTATTTATCCCAAATGCCGCAGGATGAGAGGGAGCCGTTTTTACGTGAGGCGCTGTCGTATTTTGAGAGCATACAAGATCCGGAGACGGGGCTGTGGGGCGAAGGCACGCCTTATGTCCGAATATCGGGAACCTTCAAGCTGTTGACGTTCTATAACCGGTTTCAGGCTCCACTGCCGCAGACGCCGGAAATATACCGGTCCCTGCTGCACGCTTTGCGGAGCGAGAAGGCCGTTGACATGTGTTATATTCGGAACCCGATCAGCCTTCTGACCTCGATGAAGCTGCTGATTCCGGAAGAGGACGTTCTGGAGATCGCGGAAATCACCTTGCGGAATATGGCGCGGCTCAAGCGGGCGGACGGCGGCTTTTCCAGGGAAATCGATCACTCCCCGCCGGCACCGAATGTGGCTCAAGTGAAGCAAGGTGAGTATTATCCTGACATGCCGGAGGCGGTTCCACTGGGCAAGGGTGAGATTGAAGGGGACATGAATGCGGGAACACAGGCGATTCTTATCCGCTATACGCTGCATGAGCTCGGGGGGCTGCAGGGACGAAAGCTGGATATTGCGGATTCTGTGTTCTCATCTCTACGAGCAGGTACGGGTAGATGATCTATGAGCCAGGACCTCTAGATGTATTGGATCAGTCAGCCGGGATGACGCTCTGAATTTTTATGACTTGGATAATAGGAATACATAGGCCCTTCGGCGAAGAAGTATAAAGGTTTTTTTATTTAATGAATCGATGAACACGTAAATTCGGTACTTGGATTAGCAGAGGAGGAGGAGCATGGCGCAAATCGGCGTTTGGGAACAAGCGGAGCCTGGGGTGACAAGGAAGGTGTTTCAACCCGGAACGGGGCTGATGATGATGGAGGTGCATTTTGAAGAAGGGGCGGAAGGTGCACTGCATAGTCATCCCCATGAGCAGATGAGCTACTGCCTGAAGGGTGCCATCGAATTTTATATCAACGGTGAGACGACCCTGGTGCGGCAGGGAGATACCATCGTCATTCCCGGCGGGGCGGAGCATGGGGTAAAAGCTCTGGAACCTTCCGCTCTTTTGGATACGTTTACACCGCTGAGACTGGATTTGCTTGGTCTCTGAGTGCCTAAAGCTGAAAGAAATGTTGAAGAAATGAATGGATAGACGACTGGATATGAAGACAGAAAGGAATGGATATGATGAAACTTTGGGAACAGGATATTCCAGGACATGAATCGGTGGAAGAGAAGTTCATACCCTACATGACACCTTATCTATTACAAAATGAAACCCCTCACGGAGCCGTGCTTGTGCTTCCGGGGGGCGGGTACGAGCGGCGCGCGGATCATGAGGGTGATCCGATTGCCATGTGGCTGAATTCAATTGGGCTATCCGCCTTTGTCGTTCATTACCGTGTGGCCCCTTATCGCCATCCCTATCCGCTGGGCGATGCCCAGCGTGCAGTCCGGCTTGTAAGGCATCACGCCAAGGAGTGGAACGTCGATCCGGATCGTATCGGAATCCTTGGGTTCTCAGCAGGCGGACATCTCGCGGCGAGCGCCAGCACTCATTTCGACGAAGGAAACCCGGAGGCCGTGGATGCTGTGGACCGGCAGAGCTCCCGCCCGAACGCTTCCATCCTGTGTTACCCGGTCATTTCTTTTAAGGATTATTACCATGAGGGCTCCATGACCAGGCTGTTGGGAGAGAACCCGCCGGAAGAGTTGAGAAATGCGTTGTCGCTTGAGCTTGCGGTGAAACCGGAGACCCCTCCTTCCTTTCTATGGCATACCGCTGACGACGGCGCGGTTCCCGTTGAGAACAGCCTTATGTATGCCAAAGCGTTAAGCAAGCAGCGCATCCCGTTTGAGCTTCATGTTTTTCCGGAGGGCCGGCATGGTCTTGGTCTTGCGGAAGAAGATGCCAGTGTTTCGCAATGGACGGGCCTGTGCGCGGGCTGGCTGCAGAAGATCGGATTCCTGTCGCAAGCGGTCGTGCAGGGAAGGTAGGACTGAGCAGCATAACTTGAGAACTCATGCAAAAAACAAGCTCATCTGAAAAATTCATATGAGCTTGTTCGCATAACCTAAAGATCAGGACCGGCCTCTAATCTCCTGTCGGAGGAACAGGACGTAAGAGATGGCGAAGCAGATCAGCGTGGCTGCGGTCAGTCCGGTAATTTGCGGCCAGACGAGCAGCAGGCTTTGACCAAACGGCAGCGGACTAGCAATGGCACCGTACACCTGCTCCTGCGTGAGCGGTCCGAGATTGCGGATGGACGGCATCAGCAGAGTGCTCGTTGCTTCATTAAACAGGGTATATGGCGACAGCCGGCCAAGCCAGAGCATCAGATTCTGATAGCTCATGACATCATGGGCCGTGGCTGAGGCGGAGTCCGGAGCCAATCCTCGTGCCAGCAATTGCAGGATCATATCAAAAAAGAAGCTGAAGAACAGCCAGACCGCAATGCTTGACAGGGCGGAGGTCGCCGGCTGGCGGAATCTTACGGAGAACATAATGGACAGATTCAGCCAGAAGCCAACGTAAAAAATGGTCACGACCAGAAAGCTGATGGTTCTCAAAAATTCCTCGAAGGTTGGCGGTATGCCGATAATCAGGGTGCCCAGCGCCATGGTCAGCAGCCCGAGCGTGATAAACATGATGCTGATCACGATCAGGGAAGCGGCAAACTTCGCATTGAGCAGGTCGTCGCGGTGAATCGGCTGGGCCATGATTCGGCTGAGCGTCCCTTTGTTCCGTTCACTGTTGATGGCATCAAAGCCCATGCCGATTCCGAGCAATGGACCTAAGAAACCGACAAATCCGATGAAGGTCGGAAGGGTTCCGTCCGAGAGGGTGAACAGTTTCAGGATGACAAAATCATCAACCCCGTTCTCCGAGCCGAGAGCTTCCCGGATGCTGTTCATAGCCGTATAAAGCGAAGCCACGCAGGTTAAGGCAATGATGCCCAGCAGTAATATGAAGCGCCAGCTCCGGATATGGTCCGCGATCTCTTTGCGGACCAGCACGCCGAAAGCTGAAGGCGTGGTCGATTTGACTGATTCTCCTGTCGCTAATTGACCGGGCGTGTTGGTTCGCTTGGAAAATGTTTTTTTGATGTTTTCAGAGTAGGACTGCAGCCGGCGGCCAATGTCAGCCAGCTTATCCTGTACGCTCGGCGCTCTTCGCTCTGCCATGCTCATCACCTCCTGCAAAATAACGGTGGTAGATTTCATCCAAACCGTACTGCTGGCGGTTCAGCGAGAACAGCTGGACACCTGCATTCACAACCGCTCGGGCAATTTCAGGGCTGCAATCCCTATCGGCCCGGATCAGAACCCTAGCTGGAAGGTCTCTGATCCGGGTGTACGCATGCTCAGCCGGATCGCTTTCGACAGCCGGAACCTCGATCAGGTGAACCCCTTCGATGGCGCTGATCTCATCCCGCAATTCGGGCCGCAGCTCATTCAGCTCCACCGTGATCATAATCGGATCATCGGCGAACAGGGTCCGGGACAGCCCCTCGACATCCCCTTCGGCGAGAAGCCGTCCCCGCACGAACAGGCCGACGCGGTCGCAAATCTGCTGAACCTGGTGCAGCTGGTGGGACGATAGCAGTACGGTAAGGCCCTGCTCACGGCTTAGCTTCCGTATCAAACGCAGCAGCTCCTCCATTCCTGTTGGATCGATGCCCAAGGTCGGTTCATCGAGGATGATAATCTCCGGGGATTTCATCAAGACGTCCGCGAGCCCGAGCCGCTGTCGCATCCCGCGGGAATAGGCTCCTGTCTTCTTATGGGCTGCCTGCGTGAGCCCGACTTGCTCCAACAGCTCCAGTGCCCTTTCCCGGGCTTGGGAATCGGGGATTCGATTCAGCCGGGCCGTTAGCATCAGGTTCTCCAATCCGGTTCGGTCCTCGTAAAAGCCGACGTCATCAGGCAGGTATCCGACCCGCCGCTTGACCGGGATCGGTTCTCTTGTCGGATTGAGGCCGAGCACGTTAATGGTTCCTGAATCCGGTTCGCTGAGTCCGAGCAGCATCAGGATCGTGGTGGACTTGCCCGCACCGTTCGGGCCGAGCAGACCGAAGATCTCGCCGCGTTTAATTTGGAGGGATAAACGGTCTACCGCCTTCGTTTCGCTGTAACTCTTCGTTAATTCGTGAATGTCAATGACCGTATCCATCAAGGTTATCTCCTTCCGTATTTACGAATGAGAACATAGATGCCTCCCAGAATAGCAACAATGACAAGCACGCCGATCCAGCCCCACAGCATGGAGCCTTTGACGGCAACGCGGAATTGGGCGTCGGAACTTGCTTCAGCCGCGGCGGCCTTCAGGTTGGTGACATAATCACCCGCAATGGCTTTGTCACTTGACGTCAGTTTGGCCTCAACCGTTGTGGATTTGCCTGCGGGCAGATTTTCGATCGTTTTCGGGTTGAAGCTTACTTCCCAGTCCACCGGCGTATCGGAGCTAAGATTAATATCCGAGAGAGGTGCGGTCCCCGTATTCTTGACCAGCAGCTCAATGGTTTTGCTGCCGCCCGCATTGACGTTTGTACTGAGCAAACCGCTTGGTGTTGTAAGCTCCAGCCCATAAGATCCCGTAATGACGGCTTCCAGCGCAAGCTCGGAGGATGTCGATGAATTGGAGGCACGGATCGGAATGGAGAAGGAACCTTCCGTCACTTCGGCAGGCGGTTTGATATCGACGGTGATAGATTGACTTGCACCCGCTTCGATTTCGACGGAGGATACCTGCTTGCCGCCTGAGGTGAATGTAACGTTCCAACCCGCCTGGGCATCGGCCTGGAGGGCATAGTTTTGTTTATTGGCGGTTCGGTTTTGCAGATTCACCGTGTAGGTAAACGTGGAATCGGCATGCCCCTCCAGATTGGCTTGATCGGTTGTGAGCTCGGTTTGATAGGTTCCTTTTTCCGTGATATCCACGGTTAATGGCAGACTGGCCATGGATCCCGCCGTTACTTGAAACCGGTAGGAGCCTTTATCTACTTTGAGCGGTACGGTAACCTCCAAGGACACCGATTCCGATTCGCCCGGCTTCACGGACACTTCTTTCAGCTGCCAGCCTCCGCCGTTAAGCTTGGTGCTCCAGCCGCTCGGCAGGCTGTTGATTTGGAGCGGGACCGTAATGACGCCGCTCGTATTGTTTTTGACTTCAAGGGGATAATTGATGACTTCCCCCGGTGGAACGGAAATCGAGGTGTAAGGTGTGTACAAGGTGATTTCCCCGGCGGCGAACGCGGTATTTCCTCCACTAAACAAGTAAGTACCCAGGATGAACAAGAGCAGCAGGTTCAGCTGCTTGGTTCTCTTTCTAAGCAATTTCATGACACTACCCCTCCTAATTTATGATTCATAATGAGTACGTTGGAAGCACCGGGTTTGGATTTATCGGAAAGATTAAAATTACCTAAAAAATTCATTAAAGGAAGCTGAAAAGTGCCCCGGTTTATTCAAAAGACAAGGAGCGTTTGCTAAAATATTGATCGGAAATGGCCGTGCGCAGGCAGGCCATCATGATGTATGAGAGGAGAACAGGTTAGGGGGAGTTCGGGGATGAACGATCATTCTGCGATGTGGCTGGAGGAGATTGCAGAAGGTTCGGCCACAGCGTTCCGGCGCTTCTATGATACCCATGCCCGCCTGGTTTACCGGCTGGCTTTGCAGATGACCAAGGATCCGGCCGAGGCGGAGGAACTATGCCAGGATATCTTCATGGAAGTGCTGCATAAGGCGGATCAGTATGATCCTGCACGCGGAAGCGTTGAGGCTTGGCTGGCCGTGAGAACGCGGTGCAGGGCGATGGATCGGCTGCGCAAACGGCAGCGTATGGCTGAAGCCGAATGGATGGAAGAGGCTCTGCCGGAAACGGCATGGGGCGAAGGTCAGGAATCGGTAGAGCTGGCCGCCTTGCGCCGGGTGGAGCTGGAGCAGGTAAAGGAGGCGCTTCAGGGGATTCCGCCCCTTCAGAGGATGGCGGTTTACGGGAGTTATGTCGAGCAGCGCTCCCACCGGGAAATGGCGGAATTGTTAAACCGGCCTGTCGGAACAGTTAAATCTTTAATCCGGTACGGCATTCACAATGTCAGGCGGCGGCTGGAAGCGATGAGCGGGAAGGAAGGGGGGAGCTCGCAGCATGAAACATTCAAAGCAAGACCATGAGTTTCTCGCTCAAGACAACGTTGACTGCCCGTTATACCCCGAGGAAAAGCTTGTTGATTACGTTATGAAGCGATTGCCGTACGCGGAGCGCATGAATATCGAGCGACATCTTAAAGAATGTGAGATATGTTCCGGGACAGCGGCGGAATGGGCGAAGCTAATGGGGGCTGTAGATCTCGCCATGCCTTCTTATCCTGTCGATGAACATGAGTCACAGCTGGATCGAGGTTGTGATCATGGAGAACCGCTCGTCAGATCGACACAGCCGGCAGGCGCGGGAATGGCCATTGGTGAGTCAACGAATAAGAATAAATTCTCTGATGAACCTATGCCTCAAAGCCGGGTGCGCAGCAGGCTCATGCGTGCGGCTTATATACGGTCAATCCAAGGCCGACTCCGAATCAAAAAGCACGTTGTCCTGCAGGCGTTGTCGGGAGCGCTGCTCATTCTGTTGATTGCGGGTTTATTCATCATGAAGGGAAACGAGGGGCAGACTCATGCGGCCTTCGAACATGCGGTAAGCCAGCGCATTGCCGATATGCAAAGCGAGGATACCGAGCGGTATGTCATACAGCCGATTGAACCTTTCTACGGCAGCGGCTCAGTATGGTTGAAACGCGGCTCGGGAGAAATGCTGATCGTTGTCAATGGCCTGCATTCCTTGGAGGAGAAAGACTATCAGGTGTGGCTTCAGGATGAGGATCGGCTGTCGAGCGCAGGTTTTATGCTTGTACAGGGCCCGCAGGGAAAGAGCTATTACTACGGTTACGGAGCAGAGAAAGCGAAGCGGATTGTCGTCAGCATGGAGCCCAAAGGGGGAAGCCGGAGACCGACCGGGCCCGAAGCCGTTCTGGTGAATATGGGGCCTTGATGCCCAGATATACAGGTGAAATGCATGATCTGATCCAGGGGAACACCTTGTCTAAAAACAGGGAGTAAATGGAAGGCGGTGAATATGGGATGTGGCGCGCAGATGCTTTGCTGGAATCCATGTATAACGAAGCAATGGGACGAACGAAAGACAGGCAGGTTTCCATGAGTGCTGAAGAGCGCAAAGGGCATTTGAAGCAGACGCTTCGGCAATTGATCGGCGAATTCGAATCCAATGAGAGGCATAAGCCTGTACTGCTCGAACAGGTGCAATGTGATGGGTACATTCGGGAGAGGGTGGAGCTATCCGCCATACCGGGCGTGTCCTTTGCGGCATATGTATTAATTCCGGAAGGGAATCAGATGAAGCCGATGCCAGCAGCCGTCGCCGTTCATGGTCATGGCTATGGAAGCAGGGAGATTGTTGGGCTGAGGCAGGACGGATCAAGCGATCCCGATACACCTGGTATACATCGGCATTTTGCTGTCCAGTTGGTAAGACGAGGCATGGTGGTGATCGCTCCGGATGTTGCCGGTTTCGGTGAGCGGCGCCTTGATGCGGATCTCGCGCGGAATCCGGATGCCCCGAACTCCTGCCACCGGCTGTCCACCCAGCTGATGATGCATGGCAAGACGCTCGCTGGTCTCCGCGTAGCCGAGACGCTGAAGGCACTGGAGTACGTGGCCGAACGCCCGGAGGTTCAGGCTGACCAAATCGGCATCATGGGTTTTTCGGGAGGCGGGCTAATCTCGTTCTTGAGCGCGGCGCTGGATGAACGAATACGGGCTGCCGTGCTTGCCGGGTACCCCAATACTTTCAAGGACAGCATTATGGCGATGCAGCACTGTCTATGCAATTACATCCCCGGCATCCTGAACCATGCCGAGCTGCCGGAATGGTTGGGACTGATCTGTCCCAAGCCCTTGTTTCTGGAGTCTGGAACCCATGATCGGATATTTCCTGCTGCCGGCTTTGAAGCAGCAGCTCATGAGCTCAGGGAAATATATCGGCGCACCGGTGCGGAGGAGAGGCTGCGAACTGATCTGTTCCCCGGAGCACACGAAATTAGCGGCCGGTTTTCGTACGACTGGTTGTTTGAAAGGCTAAGCAGCCCGGACTTGTGAAGGCTATCTAGTTTACCTAGCCTCTGCTTATCAGTACTACGTGTGACAGGCCTTGCGCGTATGGACCGCAAGATTCATTAGTACAGGTAAATTAAAGCAAAAAGTGACTCCCAAATCATCAGGAGTCACTTTTTTTATATGTTAGCATGGTTGCCGCTTTAGCGTATTTTGTTTACTTCAAGCCAGCCTGCCAATCTTGGAGCAGGAAGTCAGCATCGGTATTCAATGCTGTTTTGGCTTGATCACTGACGTTACGCCCCATCGCCTCCTTGTTCAGGTGCTTGGTGAAATTCAGCATATGCTTGACAGCCTGATCCTGTCTTCCCTTATCCAGATGATGCTGTACCTGGTTAAGTGCGTTGGTCAGCTGAGGAATGATCGCTCCGCGTACATCTCCTGAATCCACGAATCGGGCGATTAATTGCTTCATGGAATGCACGCTCGTGATGACTTGGAACTGGATTGTTTTCTGAAGCTTGTTACCGGAGCGGTCTTCAGTCGTAACGGTTGCCGTTATGTCGCCCAATTTCCCGGCCAGATCGATGTCGATGGCATCCTTGGCCAATGGATCCAGCGTATAGGCTTTGCCGTTGATGGTTATTTCGGCAAATCGAATGGCGGAAGTGTCCATGATTTTGAAGCTGAGGACCATGTAATCCTCCAAAGCATCGCCATCTTCAAAGCTCTTTCCATTGGCGGTCAGAGAGAAGGAGGGAGAATCGGTAACCTCGATGGTGACTCCCTGCGAAACATTCCCGGACCGATCAACGGACCGGATGAAGAGCGAGTAATCCTTGCCCGCCTCGATTCCCCGTATCACTGCTGTTTGAATTCCCCGATTCACCTCGATGACGTCGCCGACCTGCTGTCCATCGCTCTGCAGCGTAATTTGCACTTTTTGAGCATCGATATCATAGGGACCATCCCAAGACAGCGTGATGCTGCCTTCGCCGCGCTTCGCCTGAACATTCTCTACCTCCCCGGGAGCAATATGGTCCTCTTCAGGTATAGGAGGAGGTGGAGTTTCTGTAAATACGGCCGGATCGCCAAATGTGAATTTATCCAAGTTATATAACCAGTCTCCCCCTTTAAAAGACAGGAATACAATATGTTTTCCCGTTACAGGGGCAGTTACATCCGTCGAGAAAACTTTGAAATTCTGCCATCCGCCGGTCCCGGAGACGGTGGCTGTTGCAATGACCGGACCGCCCAGACTGTCCAGTCTGACCTCGACCGTCCCGCCAGCCGTGGCGCTGGCTGCGTTGACATGGAATTGCGTAGGGCTTTCGCTGCCAAAATCGATATAGTTGTACATGGCATAAGGGTTATTCGGACCAAACATCCCGGCCAGGTAAGTTTCCCCGCCGCCGGTTTCTCTGCCGAACCCTACCCCGTTCGTATAGTTTTCTGCTTCCAGCTTGCCGGAAGCATCCCTTGCTTTTCCTTTCATGGTGGTAAAGGTGAACCACTCCAGATTGAGAGGATAGTCGCTGCCGTTTGCTCCCTTGAAAACCAGGTATACGTCATGAACGCCTACAGCCAAGCTGTCATCGATATTCGCCATGATATCGACCCAGTTATCCCAGCTTCCCAGCGCCGGAATTGGAACGACACCTGCGGTAGGTCCATCCAGACTGTCCAATTTAACCTCGATCGTGCCGCCTTGATTTCCGCTCGCCACATGAACAGTGATACCAGCCGCGCCGGATCCAAAATCAATTCCTTCATAAGAGGCATAGGCATTGTGATGGATTCCGTCCAAATATCCGAACTCGGCATGTTTGCTAAGTCCTTCGCTGCTGTCATAATTTCCGGCCTTCAGTTTGGCATAGGCGTCAGTTTCCGTCGGATCCGTGGTCGTAAATTGAATCCAGTTTAAATTGAATAAATAATCGTCATTCGTCTTGGTGAAGACAAGATACAGATCATGGACGCCAGTTATCGTGCTTGGCGCTCCTTGTTCATCCTTAAGGAGGGTGACGGCATCGATATAATGATTCCAGTCGCCCGTTCCCTCTACGTTCAACGTCCCGACTTTGGGGCCGTCCTTGGAATCAAGCCGGATCTCGATGTTACCTCCGCCCGTTCCGCTGGACGCTCTGGCAATGAAGCCGATCGCGCCTTCTGATCCGAAATCCACATTTTTGTAAGCGGCATAAGAGCCATGCTGGATCCCGCCTAATTGCAGCGAGTCTTCGAACGCCCCTTCCAGAACGAATCCGGTCCCGATATTGTAGCGTTCCGCTTCGATTTTCTCGAAGGGGTTTTTAACGGCATAACGAAGCTCCGCTTCCATCGGCTTGATCACGTTTAAAGCTTGAACGGCAGCGGCTGAAGACCAGGATTCATAAGTTCCGGACAGCAGCTGTCCCGCCCAGTTTCCATCCACGATATGATCCGCATTGCGGTGGCTCCAGGCCATCTCGACATTGAATGCAAGCCATTCGTCGAATTCAGCGCTGAATTCCGGGTATTGGCCGGTTTCATCCAGCGTCTTTTGCAGATGGGCCAGATTTCGCATCAGGATCGTTTTGCCGCCTTTCAGATCTCCGTTAGGTCCTTCGTAATTCAACACCCCGTTTGAATCCACCAGATGGTTTTTGGTGAATTTAGCGGCCTTGACCGCGTCATCGAGGTAAACGGCATTTCCGGTCGCTTTATACAATCCAACGGCCGACCCGATGTATGTACCCTGGTTGTAGTGGGTAGCATCCGGAACCGCGCCATGCTCAATTTCGATCCGGTCGAACACTTTTCCGTTTCCGTCCGTCAGCATCGTTTTGCCCCATCTGAATATTTTGGTTGCCGCGTTCAGATAATGTTCATCTTTCGTAATATCATAAAGATAAAGTGCAGCTTGCGCCGCCGGGAAATTAATGCATGCATTTTTGGTATTATGCTCGCTGTTCAGCCACCAAATGCCGCCGCTTGCGAACTCTTCATCCCACTGCGTATCGTACACGAAATCAAAATGATCTCTTGCGGCCTCCAAATATCTTGGATTCCCGGTGATTTGATAGGCTCTGGCGCTTCCCATCGCCCACCACATAATATCGTCATTGAACGGGTTATTCGTCCAATCTTGGCCGTACTTCGCAACGGTGCCGTCATACACATCGTCGATCTGCGTTTTAAGCTCGGCTTTCAAGGCGGGATCGGATGTATGCTGATACGCATCCATGACCAATTCCCACAGCTCTGCTTCCACCCAGAAGTCCTGATGCTTTTCGCGCTTGGAGTCCTTCCAGAACATCTTGGCGTTTGGATCCCAGAATGTATCGTTAAATGCTCTCATCGCTGTATCCCCATCCGATGCGGTATAGGCGTAGGCCTTGGACGACCCGATGCCGGGCATGGAGCCGAGCATGAGCGCGATAGCCAGAGGCAGCGCCAGAAACTTGAATAGTTGACCTGATTTGAGTGACATGAATGTTCCTCCTTTATTTTCAAATCGAAGCCGATCCGTTCCATTCATGATCGGCTTCATGAGTTTAGCGATACCCGGTTACTATCTACTTGCCGGTCGTAATCACTTTATTGATTTTTTCGGCCATCACATCCAGTTCGGTGATCGGGGCTTTGCCCATCAGAATGTTTTTCCATGATGCTTCGATGAACGGGTACGCTTTGCCTGCCCATGTTGACAGGAAGCGAACCGGCTGCGTATTCTGGGATTTCAGGATATGATCAAGGCCTTCGCCCACTTCAGGATGTCCGGCCGTTTTCAGCGCTTCGTAATAAGCAGCGGAAGAGGCTTGATAGGCTGCAGGAGCCACCGGAGTTGAAGGGAGGACTTCCTCGTACATTTTGGAATCCAGGTACTTGAGCACTTTCCAGACCGCTTCCGGATTTTTGAGCGTTGCCGGACTGGACCAGCCTACGGCGTCATAAATCTCGGTCTGGCTGTTTACGATCGGCATCGGAACGTAGCCCCATTCCAATTCTTTCGGAGCCGTGCGGATCAAGTCATCGGCTACCCACTGCCCCTGCAGGGTCATCGGGACTTTACCTTGTTTGAATGAACTCATGGCATTGGTTAAGTCAAAGGTGGGGGGATTCATATAGCCATTTGCAATGGCTGACTTATATTTCTCGACGCCTTCCCTGAACGGTTCGCTGATTTCCACCTTCGTTGGATTGATGATGGCATCAGCGAAGGGAGCGCCGCCGGTGGAAACCGAATAGAGAGAGACGTGGAAAGGGTCAAGGGGGGCGTAATAACCGAATTGCTGCACACCGCCCTGATTGCTCGAAAGTTTCTCCATCGCCGTGAAGAATTCATCGTAGGTCCAGCCGATTTTCGGTTCCGGGAGGCCTGCATCCTGGAATGATTTTTTATTGTAAAAAATGCCGTAGGTGTTCAAGAGTCCAGGCAATCCGACCAACTTGCCTTCATAGTACCAGCTGTCTACCACGCCGTCGTAAAAGCCCTCCATGAACGCTTTGTCCTGTGCTGCAAGCTCCGTCCAGTCATAGAGAAGTCCTTTGCCGGCATTATCGAGCAGCATGTCGTTTCCGGTCATGAAGATGTCAGGCGCTTTCTTCGCCGTGATCATTCCGTTAATCTTGACACCGTAATTGTCCAATGGAGTAGGGATGAGTTTCACTTTGATGTCGGGGTTTTCCTCTTCGAATTTTTTCATGGAGGCCATGATTTTTTCGTTCATGGCCGCCGACTCCCAGGTAATCATCGTGACTTCGACGGGTTTCTTGGACCCGGCGTTATCTTCCCCGGATGGCGTGTTCCCGGGGCTCGCCGTACCGGAGCCTCCGCCGCTGTTGCCGCCGCAAGCGGCCAGCAGACTTGAAATTAGCAGTAAAGCGATGATTCCGCTGGCCCACCTTCTAACACCCTGTCTCATTGAAAGACCTCCCCAATGGTAATTTAATGAACTGAACATCCCATGTTTTTTACTTCAGTCAAGCAAGAATCGGCATCACCTCCCATACGGTCGGAAGTTTTACTTTAAACCCGCGGAATTCATGGAGCCCAGCCCCTGCATAAAAAACTTCTGGCCAAAGAAGAAGAGCAGCAGCATCGGCAGAATATAAATTAAATCCGCGGCCATAAACAGATTCCAGGCTGTCGCATAGGTGCCCGTATAGGTAGCCATCGCCAGTGACAACGTCCATTTGCTTGGATCGATAATATAGAGCAGGGGTTCCAAATATTGATTCCACGCCCCTTGGAATGCAAAGATCACCATGGTCATGATGACCGGCATGGACATAGGCACCAGCACCTTGAGCAGCACATAAAGGTCAGATGCCCCGTCGATTTTGGCAGCCTCGTCAAATGAAACGGAGATCGTTCTGATATACTGCACAAACAGGAACGAGAACGTGGCGTTTCCAAAAAAGGCGGGCACGATGATCGGCAGCCAGGAATCGTACCATCCGATGCTGGTGTACAGGTTAAACATCGGGATCATGCCAACGAATCCGGGAAGCATGAGGCTCCCTACAAAAAGCGAGAACCACAGTTTACGTCCCGGGAACTTCAGCCGTGCGAGACCGTAGCCCACCAGCACCGAGCTTATAATCTGCCCGATCGTGCAGGTAATCGCGATAAACAGGGAGTTTCCAAACGTTTGCCAAAAGTTGATTTCCTTCGTACCGGTTACAAAATTGGACCAATGAAATTCCCGAGGAAACCATTCGGGCGGAATCTTGAACACATCATTGTTGCTCTTCAGCGCAATCGTAACCATCCAGAAGAGGGGAAACAGCATCGCAATGGCGCCGATAGCCAATAAGACAAAACGAAAGGCGTCTATCCAGTTCAACCGTACTCTTCGCTTAACGCGTATGTCCGCTGCATTCAGATTTCCTCGTTGTTTGTGCCGTACTTCCGCTTGCATCACTTCTTACCCCCTTATTTATCGCTTTCGTAATAAACGAACCGGTTGGAGTACCGGTAGGATATAACGGTAAAAATCATGATGATGACGAACAGCACCCACACCTCCGCAATGGCATAGCCAAACATTCTTCCATTGAAGGCGTCGGTATAGATTTTGTAATTCAGCAGGGAGGTGGAAAAGTTCGGGCCGCCCCCGGTCAGCACCTGAACCTGGTTAAACGCCTGGAATGCGCCGATGATGCCGAGGATAAGCTGCAGGAACAGGATCGGAGTGATCATGGGCAGCGTAATGTTTAGCGACATCCGCCACCGGGAGGCTCCGTCGACTTCCGCCGCTTCATACATTTCCTGGGGCACCGACTGCAGACCGCTCAGAAAAATGATGACACTGGATCCGACCTGCCATAAACCGATTAACACGATGGATGGAAGCGCTGTCGTTTCGCTGGTTAACCAAGTGCCAGGCGGCAGACCGAACTCTCTTAGCAGTGAATTTGCCAGACCATATTGCGGCTCATAAATAAATTGCCACAATGTGAGCGTGGCGATGGAGGGAACGACGACGGGCAGATAAAAAATCGTCCGGAACCATTTGATGCCAGTTAAGTTTTTGTTCAGCATCATGGCCAACAACAAGCCTAGGATCAGCGATAAAGGAACACTCAGGATTACGAAGTAAAACGTCGCCCTGATCGAAGGCCAAAAAGCAGGATCCTCGGTGAACAGGTATCTAAAGTTCTCAAAGCCGACAAAACGGGGAGAATCGTACCCGCTCCATTCTGTTAAGGCGTAATACATGGACGACAACAGGGGGTAGGCGACAAAAACGCTGAAGCCGATAATGGACGGTAAAATGAACAAATATCCGATGACCCAGCCGCGAAGCTTCCTATTGGTTCCCATGGTGATCCCGACGACCTCCTCCGATACCATTTGCTTTGACCCGAAGGCCGCAGTAATCCATCATCAGCTCGCAAAACATCATGTTAGCCCAGGAAAACCATGGGCGGGTATAACGGGTTGGGTCATCGACCAGAAATCCTTCATGCATCATGCCGGTGCCTGCATCGGTCTCCGCCATCAGCCGTAACAGTCGAAGTTTCTCTTCCCGATCGGTAGTCGTCAAGCCTTGAATCGCAAGCGCAATCGGCCAGATATAACGATCAGGCGTATGGGGGCTTCCAACACCCGCAGCGGCAGTGCCCTGATAATAGTACGGATTGGCGTGGCTCAGCACGAATCTGCGGGTATTCTGATAGATCGGGTCATCAGCGCTTGTATAGCCCAAATACGGAATGGACAAAAGGCTGGGAACGTTGGCATCATCCATCAGCAGATGGTTTCCCTTCCCGTCCGTTTCATAGGCATAAATGTTGCCGTATTCGGGATGATCGACCACGCCGTACGACTCGATGCCATGACGGATCTCATCGGCTAGTTTCTCCGCCTCCGCTTCCAATTCGGAATCGCGCAGGACATCACGGCAAATCTCCGCCAGATAACCAAGCACAACGACAGCGAACATATTGGACGGTATGAGGTATCCGTAGGCGCAGGCGTCGTCGCTCGGGCGGAAGCCGGACCAAGTCATTCCCGTGTAAGCCACCTCCGCACCTTTGCCGCCGCGCGGCAGCGTGTCGCTTGGAGGACAATCGAAGCGTTCGAAGAAATAAGGCGAGTCGGTTTCATGATGCTGCTCGGTTCGCCAGATGTCCAGAATGACCCTGGCGGCTGAATGGAACGTTTGATCCAGATGCGAGGTCCTGCCGGTTTCTTTCCATAACAGGTAAGCAAGCTGGAGGGGATAACATAACGAATCGATCTCATATTTGCGCTCCCATAGCCATGGATTCATGGCGGTACGGTCGTTCTGATGGCCTTGACCGGAAGGCGAATCATTGAATGCATTGGCGTATGGATCAAGCAGGATGAATGCCGTTTGCCTGCGAACGAGCCCCTCGATCAAATCGGCCAGCTTGTCGTCTTCACCCGCCGGAACGAGGAAGGGGCGGATTTGGGCAGCCGAATCCCTCAGCCACATGGCCGGAATATCGCCGGTGATGACAAAGGTGGTACCGTCGGGCTGTCGTTGAATGGTCGAACTCAGCGTATTGTCCAGCATGTTTCTAAACATATGTCCGAGCTTCGGGTAAGCTGAGGTGCCTTCGATGATCGTGCGGTTCAAATCATGTAATACAGAAAAATAGTCCAACGTGTACATGGTAAGCTCTGCTCCCTTCATTCTTCAGGGTTGGGAATCACTTTGTAAGGTTATTATATAAAACGCTTACATTCAATATAATTACATACCAATTTAATGTCAATATATTATATAGATAAAAATTATGGCTGTTATATTGTATGGGTATAATGAATATCTTGTCGGTCATTCTGCCGGTTCTTAATTGTATATTTGCCAAAAGTCAACTTCCCTCGTTTTGATGTGGACATGCCGGATATTGAATGATTGATTTGAGATAAAAGCATGAATTTAAATTAGAAACATCCCGTGGCGGCAAAAGCAATTCATGGGTCGTTATGGACTATTTTTATAACATGATATATTGGTATGTATTGAAAGGGATGACTCTTTGCCGCTGTTGTTTGCTGTTTGGTTGAGGAATCGGCAAACGTTTTTACGAATCACTTTCCCGCGTACAGGCACTTCTGGGCCGTTGCCTACATACAATGAGAAGACCGAGAGACCGAGCGCGATAAGGGCCGGTTGCATTGTAACTTCGCAGGAGGTGTCCCAAAGTGCCTGGATTGTTTACCGCAATTGCTTTGTTCATAAAAGAGTTGACCCTGCTCGTTTCGTACGTGAAAAACAACGCGTTTCCCCAGCCTCTGACCGAGGAAGAGGAAGCTAAACATCTGCAGCGAATGGCCGAAGGCGATCCTCAGTCGCGGAATAAACTGATTGAGCATAATCTTCGGCTGGTCGCACACATCGTAAAAAAGTTTGATAACACCGGCGAGGATTTGGAAGATTTGATTTCCATCGGGACGATAGGACTCATCAAGGCGATTGAAAGCTTTCGGCCGAACAAAGGTACGAAGCTGGCGACATTTGCTGCCCGTTGTATAGAAAATGAAATACTGATGCATTTGCGTTCACTCAAGAAAACCCGCAAGGACGTATCCCTCCATGATCCGATAGGAACGGACAAAGAAGGAAATGAAATTACATTAATTGACATTTTAGGGACGGAAGCGGATGATATAGTGGATGCCGTGCAGTTAAAGATTGAGAAGAGTAAGATCTATCGGAACCTCGATATATTGGACGACCGGGAGAAGGAAGTCGTTATTGGTCGTTTTGGGCTGGAAGCGGGCGGAGAAGAACGGACGCAGCGTGAGATCGCCAAGGAACTCGGCATATCGCGCAGCTATGTGTCACGGATCGAGAAGCGGGCATTGATGAAGCTGTATCATGAGTTTTACAAGCAGAAACGGTAGGAAGAAGCGGTGTTGAAATATTTTCAAGAACGGATAAGCCATGATGGCTCGTTGCATCTATCTAAAGCTTGGCTCTTCAAGAGTTGTGCAGAGGATAGGTGCATTTTGTTAAGGCGTAATGGACAAGCGGTTTTCTTCCGCGGAGAGCATCATTTCAAACCTGCTCCAATCATTATCGCCGTTTTATGGACAGCGCCGGAGCATTTACATATGCGATAATTCACTTACAATGAAAATAAATCCTATAGATGAAAAAAGGGGGAATGCAAATGGGCTTAAGCCGGTTCAATTCCAAACTGTTGTACAAATACGTCGTTACGTATGTGGTCATCTTACTGCTTCCGGTCATGATGGTCGGTTTTTTTGTATACCAGTACTTCATTCAGCTGCTGGAAGACGAAGTAACCCGGAGCAATTTGAATCTGCTCTCCCAGGTGAAAGAGAATGTGGATGTCAAGATGACCGAGCTTCACAACATCGCCTTCCATATTTCGGGCAACACCCGCCTCACCCCCTACCAGGTGACAAAAAATCCGTTTACCGAGCTTGACACCATCTCCCAGCTGCGAAATTATGTCAGCGCCAACACCTTCATCTCCAATTTCCTGTTATATTTCCATGGACATCATAAAGTATATTCACCTTACAGCACGTACGACGCAGCCGAATTCACAGACAAAATCTACACCTTCGAAAACTGGGAGCCGGAGCAATTCTATCGGGACATTAACGAAGCGACCATTCCCTACGTACGGAAATCCGAAGATGTACGAACAGCGGTTGGTGGCCGCGAACGCTATATTACCTACGTGATGCCGATCGGCCCGAATCCATCCGATTCGTTCGGTACGGTCATATATTTGATCAACGAAAACCGTTTTAAGGAATTAATTAAAAAGAAGTTTGAGGATGCATGGAGCAACACGCTCATTTTGGACGAGAAGGGGGAGCTGATCACCTCTTCCCAGAGCATGGATCCGGGCAAAACCGAAATCCTGCTAGAACGTTTGCAAGCAAACAGCGAGGGTCAAGGCACGCTGAATGTTGAAGAGCGTGAATATTTCGTGTTTCAGGATGAATCTGCCAAGTTCGGCTGGACCTATATCACGCTGGTGGACAAGGATACGGTCATGCTAAAGGTGGAGCAGGCCAAAAGCAGGACATTTTACGGGTTGCTGCTGCTTGTGCTGGTGGGAAGCATTCTTATTTTCTTTGCCACCCATATGAATTATAAGCCGATCCGGATGCTAAAGCGGCTTGCCGACAGTAAAGTGAACATTCCCCCGGGGAGTAGGCTTGGCGAGATTGAATCGATTCGATCAGCGCTGGATGTGATGTCCGAGAACAACGATGAATTGAACCGGAAGATTGAAAGAAGCCGTCCAGCACTCAAGTATTACCTGATCCTGAACCTGCTTAAAGGCGAATACAAAAGCAAAGATGATCTGCGCGGAAAAGGAGAGCTGGCAGGGCTCCGATTAGAGAGCGTGTTTTATACCGTCATGGTGCTTCTTTTTCCGAAAAATCACGGACACCTGTCGGTTGCGGGACTGCCGGACGGATGGTGTGAAGCCCTCCCTCAGGGCACGGAGGTTTTCGGTATCGAGGGGCTCGAAGCCGAGCAGCTCGTATTGGTAATGGGAACAGACGAAGTTGTTGAAACGATGGAGATGCTGCTGAAGATGACCCATGAGACCCTTAGCCGTTCACTCGGCATGGATGTTACCATCGGGGTCGGTAACTCTTACGTAAAGCTGGAGGAGCTGGGCAAATCTTATATCGAAGCCTGCGGAGCGCTAAATTACAGACTGATTAAGGGGAAGGGAAGCCTGATTTTTTTCCGCGAAGCCGTTTCTGAAGCCGAGACGAACCGGAACGGTTATTCGAAGAGCCAATGGAACCGGCTGAAGCAGTTCATCTACCAAAGCGACACCAGCGGCATAGAAGTGTTTCTCCGTCAGCTGATCGACCGGATTCGTAAAGAGCAGCTTCCGTTATTTATGGTCAAGTGCATTTGTTTTGATCTGATCAACGTGATCCTGGCTATTCTGGAGGACATGGAACTTGATGAAGAGGCGCTGGCTGAGAGATATCCGGATGTGGTGAAACTGACGGAATTTGAAACCGTGGATGACCTGATCGAACTGGTAAAGGACATCTCCGCGGATATCCGCCGAATTTTAAGCGAACGCAAGGAGAGCGGAAACAGAGAGCCTGTGGAGAAAATGAAGTTGTATATCGGGGAGCATTTCGGATCCACGCAGTTCTCGGTGCAAAATCTGGCGGATGAGCTGGGGATGTCCGCCTCGTATCTGAGCCGTTATTTCAAGGAGCAGACGGGCTTCACCATTTCTCATTACGTGAACCGGCTGCGCATGGAAAAGGCGAAGGAGCTGTTAAAGCATGGGGAAGGGAACCTGCAGGAAGTGGTGGACCGAATCGGATACGGAAGCGTCTCCGGATTTATTAGAAAGTTCAAGGAGCAGGAAGGCATGACGCCCGGCGATTACCGTACCATGAAGCACAAGTGATTGTAAACGCTTGCATATACAGGTCATATTTGATCAATGCCGTTCGTCAATCGGCGGCAGAAGCCGTCAACTCCGTTGTCACATCCCGTTTATCCTGTACATAAACGGTAAATTTACACCTCCCGCCGTTCCCTTTATGTTGGTGTACAGAGAGGGGGTGATACGACGGATGAAGCTGTTTCTGCGAAAAATCAGGGTGCATTACCAGCTGTACCTATTGTTTTTACCTACGCTTGCGTACTTCGTGATTTTTCAATATATACCGATGTACGGCGTGCAGATCGCGTTTAAAGACTTTTTGGCGACAAGGGGAATTATCGGAAGTCCTTGGGTCGGTTTGGAACACTTCGAGCGTTTTTTTAATTCCTTCCAGTTCTGGACTTTAATCAAAAATACACTGGGCTTGAGTTTATACGGGTTGGCTCTAGGATTTCCGATACCAATCCTGCTTGCGCTTCTGCTCAACCAACTGTCCAGTCACCGTTTTAAACGGTTTGTCCAGACCGTAACCTATGCGCCTCACTTTGTATCGACGGTTGTCATTGTGGGGATGCTGACGATTTTTCTGTCCCCGGGCAGCGGATTGATCAATCATCTTATCGTTGGTTTGGGAGGGGATCCTGTCTTTTTTCTCGGCTCGCCCGAATGGTTCAAGACACTGCATGTTCTTTCTGGCGTATGGCAGGGGGCAGGCTGGGGGGCGATCATCTATTTGGCTGCATTGGCAGGGGTGGATCCGGGGCTTCATGAAGCCGCCATCATCGATGGGGCGACCAAACTGCAGCGAATACGCTACATCGACATCCCCTCGATCCTGCCGACAATCATCATTGTACTCATCCTGCAGCTGGGTTCGATCATGACGGTCGGTTTCGAGAAGACCTTTTTGATGCAGAACTCCTTGAATCTGGACTCGTCGGAAGTGATATCGACCTATGTGTATAAGACAGGGCTGCTGGGTACCCAATACAGCTTCTCGGCGGCGGTAGGCTTGTTCGATTCCATCGTGAATTTTATCCTGCTCGTCACCGTCAACCGGATCGCCAAAAAACAGACCGAAACGAGTCTTTGGTAGAAAGGAGGAGCTCCGGCATGCATTCCAGATCAAGGGCGGATAGAGTGTTCGATTTATTCAACTATGCGTTTCTTACACTGCTGCTCATTGTGATCCTATATCCATTGTATTTTATTATCATCGCATCTGTAAGTGATCCGATTAGCGTAAGCGGGGGCAAGGTATGGCTGTTTCCTGTCGATTTTACCCTTGAGGGGTATCAGAGGATAATGGAGAACCAGACGATATGGGTCGGATACAAAAATACGCTCGTTTACATGACGGTCGGGACTGCGGTCAATGTAGCCATAACCGTTACGGGGGCTTATCCCCTGTCCCGCAAAGACATGTACGGCCGGAATCTGTTCATGTTTCTCATTACGTTCACCATGTTTTTCAGCGGAGGGCTTATTCCGACCTACCTGCTGGTTAAATCTTTGGGCTTGATGAATTCCATGTGGGCTTTGATATTACCAGGGGCCGTCAGTGTCTGGAATCTGATTATTACCCGTACCTTCTTCCAACACAACATTCCGGATGAACTCCGGGAGGCGGCAGCCATGGACGGCTGCTCGGATTTCAAGTTTTTTCTGCAAGTGGCGCTTCCATTATCAAAATCCATTCTGGCCGTTCTAGTCCTGTTTTACGGGGTAAGCCATTGGAATTCGTTCTTCAGCGCGCTGATCTATTTAAGGGATGAAGCTCAGTACCCGCTTCAGCTGGTCCTGCGGAACATACTCATCCAGAACGAGGTGCAGGAACTAATGAACCTGGATCTCGGTGCCAGCAACAGCCTGTCGGAATCCATCAAATACGGGGTCATCATCGTAGCCAGCATTCCTGTGCTCATCCTGTATCCGATGGTTCAGAAGTATTTTGTGAAAGGTGTCATGATTGGTTCTTTGAAAGGCTAATCCAAAGATCACGAAAGGGTGGTTATCTTGAAACGATGGATGGCGAGGTCTACGGCATACGCGGTGGCGGCGGCTCTTCTTCTGGCGGGCTGCAGCAGCGGAAATGAAGCAAAGGAAGGTGCACAGGCTCCAAGCACCGAAGCGAATTTCAACGAAACGGGACTTCCGGTCGTCAATGAAGAGATCCGCATCCGGATTCCGGTGGTCAAACAGCATTATCACAAGGATTATAACGAAATGGTGCTGGTGCAGGACCTGGAGGAAAAAACGAATATCGATGTCGAGTGGGAACAGATCCCGTCTGAGAGCTGGACCGAGAAGAAAAATTTAATTCTGGCCAGCGGAGAATTCCCGGACGCATTTTTCAACGGGCTGACGACACAGGATGTGGTGGATTACGGAACGGAGGGCGTTCTGATTCCGCTGGAGGATTTGATCGACAAATACGCGCCGAACATCAAGAAAATTTTGGATGAGAATCCGCAAGTACGGCGGATGGCTACGGCGCCGGACGGACACATATATTCCATCCCGTGGTTTGAAGATCAGGCCCATTTTCAATATCGGAACACATTTCTGTTGAATAAAACGTGGCTGGATAAACTCGGCCTTGAAGTGCCGACAACGCCGGATGAATTGATTGCAGTGCTAAAGGCGTTCAAAGAGCAAGATCCGAACGGGAACGGCGAAGCGGATGAAATCCCGTCAACCTTCCGTCACAACACGACGACGAATGGGTACTATGAGCTGTTTGGGGCGTTTGGGCTTGCCGATGCGCTTACCGGCTTCTCCGTCGAAGATAAGAAGGTGGTGTTCGAGCCGGCCATTCCCGAGTACAAGATGGCAATCGCGTTCCTGAACCGCTTATACGAGGAAGGGCTGTTGGATCAGGAATCCTTTACCCAGGATGCCAAACAGATGCTATCCAAGACGAAGGACGAGACGCCGAAGGCCGGTTTGATCGCCTCTTTTAACGGAACGTATGAGCTGGGGGACAGAGTTCATGAATACGTGGCGATGCCTCCGCTGAAAGGACCGGAGGGTCACCAACTGTGGAGAAGGCAGGACAACCGGATCATTCTCAACTTCTTCTCGATTACGAAGAACAACCCGTACCCCGAAGCGACGATGCGTTTGGTCGACACATTGAACGATCCGAAATCGGCGATGCAGTTTAAATATGGTCCCTTCGGCAGCCATCTGAAGGAGAAGTCGGACGGCAAGATTGAAATCGTGCCGCCTCAGGACGGAATGGATATCTCCACTTGGATCGGCAGCACGACGCCTTCGACGGCTTTCCCGCTTCTGGTCTCCAGCGAATGGCTGCAAAAGCTGGAGAAGAGCGAAAGCGATAAACTGCGCAACGGATTTTATGAAATTTATAAGCCTTATATCGTTCCGGAGGATCGGACATACCCTAATTTGTATATGACGGCGGAAGAGAACAAACGTCTTGGCGTACTGGCAACCGACATCATGACGTATGTCCGAAAGATGGAAGCCAAATGGATTGTGGAAGGCGGCATTGAAGCTGAATGGGACAAATACGTAGAAGATTTAAAGCGAATGGGATTGGATGAAATGATCGAAATCAAACAGCAGGCATATGACCGTTATATCCGTAGTTGACATCAAAGGTGGCGGCAGCGTGCGTTAAGCTACTGCCCCATATAACAACCGAATCGGGAGGGTAACCGCATGAACATGGAAGAAACCGCGCACATGATTAGGCCGTGTGCCGATGATTATGTCACCGTATTCGAGTCGCCGGATCCACAGTCCGTTTATTGTTACTCACCTGCCATTATTAATCTGCCAGGCGGACGGCTCGTATTAACAATGGATCTCGGAGGAAAGGGAGTCCCCGATCTTCCGGGGCCGAAAGGTTCACGCAAAGGGTTTATTACACAAGGGAAAGTGTTTGTGTCGGACGACAAAGGGCGTACTTGGCAGCATACGCATGACTTCCCCTTTATGCATGCACGCCCCTTTCTGGCCGGAGGAGCACTTTACATTCTAGGGCACTGCGTCAATCTGATGATCATCCGATCCGATAACGGGGGGCTTACCTGGTCCGAGCCGGTCCAGCTGACCGATGAAGGGGATTGGCACCAGGCTCCTTGCAATGTCCATTATGCCAAGGGGAATGTATACCTGGTCATGGAGGATATTCGGCAGCATGACATGACGGTGTGGCCGGTTAGCGAAATCCAGCCGGTCCTCATGCGGGCGCGGGAAGACGCTGACCTGCTGGAGCCGGTCAGCTGGACTTACGCTTCCCGCTTAACAGCCGTCGATGCCTTTCCGTCGGATCGTCTCGATTATTTTGGCGTCCCCTTTTTCACCGAAAATTCGGATTACCTCAAGGGTCAGTTGAATTGCCCGCCCGTCGGCTGGCTGGAAACGAACGTCGTTCAATTCACCGATCCTGACCATTACTGGTATGATCCCGAGGGCAGGACGTTTCATCTGTGGGCGAGAGCTCATACGGGAGGTACCGGTTTTGCCGCCATCGCCAAAGTAGTGGAGAACGACGACGGCACAATGACAACGATGCTGGAGACGACGCCTTCCGGCAAACGAGCAGTGTTTGTCCCGTGCCCGGGAGGGCAAATGAAGTTTCATCTGTTATTTGACGAGGTGAGCAGGTTGTATTGGCTGCTCAGCTCGCAGTCCAGAGACAGCATGACGCGCAAGGAGCGCCTGCCGGCGGAGCGCTTCGATCTGCCGAACAACGAGCGGCACCGTCTTCAGCTCCATTACTCAACGAATTGCATCGACTGGTGTTTTGCGGCTATCGTGTCGATCGGAGCCTCGCCGAAGCAGTCGCGGCATTATGCCAGCATGGCCATCGACGGGGAAGATCTGCTCATTGCCAGCCGATCGGGCGATGCCAGAGCCAAGGATGCGCATAATGGGAACTTGATTACGTTCCACAACATTCGGAATTTTCGATCTCTCGTATATGGATAGGAGGATATGGGCTTTGACCAAAAAAGCGGAGTTAACCAAGAAGTTCGAGGGCGTCTTCTCCCTACTGCTAACCCCGTTTCACGAGGACGGAAGCATCGATTGGGAGGCTTATGAACGCTACGTGGAGTGGCAGCTGTCCTTCCGGCCCCAAGGCTTGTTTGCCGTATGCGGCAGCAGCGAAATGAAATGGCTGACATTAACGGAACGGTTGGAGCTGATGAGAAGGGCTGTGAAGCTGGCGGGGAACACACCGGTTGTGGCTACGGGCAATCTTGAGGCTCCGAAGCTGCAGCAGGAAGAGCTGAAGCAAGTGATGGATACGGGGCTTGCGGGCGTGGTTCTTGTCCCCTCGGCCGGCATGGGGGTAGACCAAGGCAAGCTCGCGGATCACTTCGCGGGGCTGGCCGATATAGCGGAATGTCCGGTCATACTCTATGAGTGGCCCTTGGTGGAGCCCTATGCAATAGAACCCTGGGTCTATTCCAGGTTAACGGATACTGGCAGCGTGATCGGGATCAAGGACACAACCTGTACGATGGAAGGCATTATGGGTAAGATCGAGGCGGCTCCTGATACGATTGTTTACCAGGCGAACACTCCGTTCATGCTGGAAGCCATTCGCCAAGGCGCTAAGGGAATCATGGCCATCGTTTCGGCTGCCGGAGCAGGCTCTGTTTTAGACTTCTGGAGGGCGGCTTCGCAAGGATCGGCCCATGCGGAGAAGCTTCACCGGGAGCTTGTATATCTCGACGCGCTGCTCCGATTCGGTTACCCCTCCTCGGCGAAAATGCTGGCCGCTCTTCAAGGCGTGCCCATGGGATCGACGGTGAGATCCGGCGGCGTTACCACACTCGAGGCTAAAAAGGCGATGGAGGTTTGGCTGCAAACCGTCAAGGTTTAAGAAGATGAATGATGGGGGGATCGATGATGAGCAGTCGGCATGAAAGTGATGACGTCCAAGGTGAACGTGCGCAGCAGCCGCTGATGGAGCGTCCAATGAGCAGGCGCAGTATGCTGTCCGCCCTCGGATTTGCGGGGGCGGCATTGGCAGCTGAGCATTTTCTGAAAGGTCCATTGGCGAGAACGGCTTTTGGTCAAGGCGCTCCGGCTGTAACCGATGCCGTTTATGGAGACGATGACAAAATCAAACCAACATTGTTAATGAACATGAGTTATATCATTGCCGTTACCTTGGCTGAACTCCGGGGTATGGAGGAGCCGAGAGAGGATTTGATTTATTTCGTTACGGACCCGGGACAGGAGGGGCATTTCATATATGATCCTGCAGATAACACTTCTCCCGATAATACCGGAACGATTGTTGCATCCGCTGCCGGAGCCCGCTTTAAGCGACTGCATGACGGAAGCGTTAACGCTGCATGGTTTGGTGCAGTAGGCGACGGAATGTCCGACGATACGGAAGCGGTTCGTTCGGCTCTGGAAGCAGCCAGAGGAAAGAGTTTGTTTTTCCCGCCGGGGGTTTTTCGATTGACCGATACGCTGATCATCCCCCGTAATACGTTTGTCCGCGGAAGCGGTGCTTCCTCGTGGTATGCTTTTGGCCAAAGGCGCAATGAAGTCCCGGATAGCATCCTGGATATGGAGAACGGCACCGTTCTTATGTTTACGGGAAACGGTTCCCGGACGTATTCCAGCAACCGGAACGATTTTCGGGACTTTACCTGCGCCGTGAAGCTGGATGCCGATGCAGACGGTACCCAGCTGTCCGACCTCAAGATCCTGTCCCACTTCAAGATTCGCGACGCGCTAGGGAATATTACGACCCAGCATACGGATGAACATGCCATGTTCGATGTTGGGCTGTGGATTGATAATGCTACTCATGTGAAGCTGGATCGCGTCTCTGTTGTCGGCTACTGGCAGAAAGCGGGGGTGTTTCTGGATGCATCGGGGCGGTTATCGGCAACCGCGGAATACGGCTCCATTGAATATGCCACCATTAAAGATTGCCTGTTTCAGGGCAAAATCGGGCTCGCCGTTCTGGGCGGTGACGAAGGCAATCCGCCGGATGCCGCAGGCTTTACCCCTCCCGTTGACGATGCCCGGACCGAGGGACAGTTCGGATTATCGCATTTGCTTGTGTCCGACTCCTTTTTTTCCGGTACGGATCATCATTCCAACGGGTTCGCCCCAGGCTGGGAGAGCCGGATCGAACCGGACAGCACACCGATTAAAATTGACGGCTTCATCGGAAGCGGTGTTCCTTACCGGATCAACCATCCGAGATTCGTGAACTGCTCCATCCAGACGCGGGAAAGTGCTTCCATCGTGCTGGATCGGGTCATCAGGCCGACTTTCATCAATTGCCGGGCGGAAAGCGGACCGGTAAGGGCAAGCCCATACACGGTTCTCCCCCGGCTCATTAACTGTGAATTTCCATACAATCGCTCAAAAACGGAGTTTCAGGAAATGGAGCACTGCCAGGGTGCATGGATCGTTCCGGGAATGCGGAGGCTCGGGCATATCCATCTTAGGGAATACCATTTTCAGGTGGAGCTCCGAAATAATAACGGAGTCATTGAACATCGGCTGACGAAGGCGGGTGCGATGCAGCCTTCGACGGCACGCTCCTTCGATGTAGAGGCGCTCTTCCGCTACGCTGTTCAGGAGGCTTCATGGGATTACCGGTCCTGGACGCCCCTTCCGCTTCCCGGCGGAACGGGAAGCGATGATTTCTCCAAAGGGATGTTCTTGGGGGAGAAAGCATTCCAGAGCAAATATGCCTTGTTTACGGCTGCGGCCATCGACAATCACCCGGATTATCAGGAGGCGGAAGCCGCAGTGACCTTGAACAGGACCTCGGATACCGCGCTTTGGATTCGGCCAGCCGCCTACGCGTCCCAGAATGTTCCTTACCGGATGAAAAACTATTCCAATGTCCTCAAGCTGGAGCTTCGGAGCGGGGACGGGCCAGCCGCGAGTTTGCTTACCGCGCTTCCCAAGGAAAGCGGCGGATCGGCAAGCCTTGTCATTTCCGTCAGGGGCAAATTTTATGAACAGGCCTATGGGCTAGTGTGAAAAAAGAGGCGAAAGGAGACTGGATTCATGCCGTTGAATATCGGATTTACAGGTCTAGCTGTATTGGTACTGATCGGTCTGTTGTTGTTCGGCCCGTCCAAGCTGCCCCGATTGGCAAGGGCGCTCGGAACAACGATCAAGGAGTTCCGGAGAGGCAGCAAAGAAATGCTGGAAGAAGAGACGGCTGGTTCCGATGCTGATCCCAAGGCAGGCGCTGATGCCGTAGGGGGAGATGGCAAGCTGCAGCAGAACTTGTAAAGCGTGTTAATGTAGAAGGAACAAAAGTGCGAGCCTCTTCCGGGAAGAGGCTCGCTTCGGTTTAGGTGCCTGCCATTGGAGCACGGCCCGGATAGCCATGGGTGCCGCCATGCTGCCGAGCATACCGAAGATGTCGGAATGCAGTCCCCTTTGACCGATGATGTACCCGCATGTCCCCCCAATGAATTCAATCGAGATGTACCGTTTCATATTGGACAATGTTACCACATAAACGACAAAGTCATCTTTACGCTTCAGGCTAGGCATTCAGATCCCCTCCTACAAGGTGTCCACCTCGCCTTCCTTATTTGGTAATTAGGCAAACGGCCAAGTGTGAACGATATGTTGAGTGCAAACCTGATGCTGATGTGAACCCGCCGTCATGACGGAACCTCTTCCATCAAGGCGCGTCGAATCAGGTTTTCTCATGCCATTTTATGTATGCTGAAGAGGCGGTATGCTTTCTTGCAGCGGCTGTTTTTAGCAAAAAATCCCCCTCCTTGTCCTATTAAAGGATAAAGAGGGGGATTTAGCGACATGAGCGGGTCAGTCCTCGTCCAACTCGGTTTGCAAGATCTGGTCTTCCGAAGGATAATCTCGCTTCATCTCTTTGTGGAGACCTCTGTTTTCGTAATCGAAGGAGTTCGGTGGTCTTTGATCCGCTCTCCATGGACTGCTTTTACCAAGCGTTTCGGTCCGCAGGCTGGATCCGTAAGGACCCTCCGGGAATTCCTCCGCGGTTAAATCGTTCCGCTGTGACTCCACGGTGGATAGATCCGTAAATTTATCCCGTTCTTCTTTCTCAAATCCGTTCATACCTGAAACCTCCCGAAAAGGTACTTAATCTACCGTTTCAGTGTGCCCTGAACAAGAGGAATCATTCCGTTATATGGCCTGGATCCTCTACTACAGTCCAGCAGCACCGAATACGCTGTCAAAGGCTCGCCGTGATTTAGCAACCAATTCTTCAGGGGTCCCGGTCGGCGTGGAAGGCGTCAATATTTCTTGTGTCACCGGGCCTGCATAGCCGATATAATTCAGAGCCTGAAGGAACCCAGGCAGATTAATAACGCCTTCACCCGGATAAAGCCGATCGTTATCAAGCACATCTCCCACGGGTATGTTCTTGGCATCGTTGATATGGACATGAACGATTTGTTCGGCGCGCAGCTGCCGGATATCCGCAACCGTCATCTCATTGGTGTACCAGTGATATGCATCATACAGCAGCCCGACATTCGGCTCCCCGATGGCATCAATCCAATCCAAAGTTTCTTGTACCGTCCAGATGAACGGGTTCTTCCATTGGGTGCGCAGATGATGCGGTCCTACGAACTCCAAGGCCAATCGAATTCCGTATGCCCCCAAAATGTTGGCACAAGCCCGCAGTCTGGTAGTGGCCAGCGCCATGAAATGAGCAGCGTGTGCATCGGTGGAAGGAAGAATGTATGTACAGCAGCGTGTGCATCCGAGAGCCTTGGCAGCAGCTGCAGCTGCCGGGAGTTTCTCGAGGCCGCTTAGGAACTGCTCGTCCGTTCCTCTCCATTCTACGGGAAGGCCAATGGCCCCGATCTCCAGTTGGCGGGATTTCAGCATATCGGCTGCCGCCTCCACGCCAAGGCGGTCTACAAGACCTTTGGCATCGATATCGATGCATTGGAATTCGTATTTGGCCGCGAGTTCGATAAACTGTAAATCGCTTTCAAGTTTTCCGAGTCCTGCGCTTGTTAAACCTTGCAGCATATTCATCGTCTCCATTCGCTATTAGATGTCGTTTTGCTAGAGGCGGGCCTTCGTTTATATCAACCCATTGGTTTTCATAGTTTCTATTATGATATGTTCCACTCTATAAATCTATGATCGCTTTTTATTTTTTTTTAAGAAAGATAGCGATAGGAGCCACTGCCGATTTGTTATTGTGAGAAGGATTCGTAATAAACCGGCATGAATTCCTACCGTATCGAAGGGGATTACATATGTTTTGCCGAAATAACCATGTCATATGAACTTCCACTTTACTCGCGAAAAGGAGATTAAAACTCAGAATGAATACCATTGAACAGCGGAAGAAAGAGCTTGGTAACTTGTATCCGGAGCCCACGATCGACGAGCAGGTTTTGAATCGATTTTGGGAGGAAGCATTGAAGTCGTACGGTAATAAGCCGCTCCACATGGTTAGTCAACCGGAAACGACGCCATATCCCTACATGGAAGTATCCAAGGTCACTTATCATGGTTATGATGATACGCCCATCCATGCTTGGTATATAACTCCCGCTAAATCTTCTACGGACGAGAAGCCTCGGGCGTGTATCGTAACCTTCCCGGGTTATTCCGGAGACCGTGGATTTCCGGAACGGTATGCCCATTGGCTGATGCTCGGTTATGCGGTGTTTGCCGTGGACGTAAGGGGACAGGCCGGAGAGACGGGGAATCTGCTTCCATTGGACAGCGGCGTGGTTAAGGGCTGGGTGACGCAGGGGATTACGGATATTCGTCGCTCCTATTACATGGCAGTTGTAATGGATGCTGTGAGGGCAGTGGATGCGGCATCGGAGCAGCCTGGAGTGGATCCGAACAAAATTGCCGTGGTAGGCGGCAGTCAGGGCGGCGGACTGGCTTTGCTTGCAGGGGCTCTGAATCCGAAGGTTGCGGCCATTGTGGCCGACATTCCCAACATGTGCAGGATGGACTACGGGATTCTTCATTCGGCTAGCTCGCTGAACGAAATCGCCCAATACATAAAGCGCTACCCGGAGCAATTGAATCAAATCCTGGAGCATCTCTCGTATTTCGACATGCTGAATCTGGCGCCGCAAATCCAGGTGCCGGTCATGGTATCCGTTGGTTGGAAGGATACGGTCTGCATGCCCGAAACCATATATGCTGCATACAACCGAATGAAAGCGGCAAAAGAAATAAGAGACTATCCGTTCTCTGGCCATGAAGTAAATGAGTACCAGAAGAGGGAGGGCGTCTTGTTCCTGGAACGGATTTTTAACGGGAGATAGAACACGGAGACAGGAAGGGGCAGGCACGACGATTGCTCAGGACTGCTCTTTATATAGCATCATTGGACAGAAGCAAATGAATCACATTTAAATTTGTGTTATATATATGTTATGTAAAATAACACAAATTCTATATTTGTTATATTTTTTGACGTATATGTATTGACAACTACCCAAATTCGCCTATAATTATACCCAAGGACAGAAAAAACTCGATAAACACCCTATACCTACCCCGGTCAATGTAATATTAATTTACACAAAGGGATGTTGAACCATGATGACAGCAGGCGAACTCAAACAGGATCTTTTGAGGGTTTACAACGCGATAAATAAGAAAATATTTAACGTGGGTGTAAAGCAGCAAAAAGTCGATTTCGTTGGCAATAAAATCATCATTGTATCGAGAAATAGTAGAGTCCCCGTCCTCAAACTGCTGGATGAGAATTACCCCCTCTCTACCCGGCAGTTGGACCACCTTTTATTCCAGGTGTTCAAGCAGGAGATTAAAGCTTCCCTGGAACAGCAGTTTCAATTTAAAATCATCTCCATTCTTAAAGACTATGATGCAGAGACCGAGTTTTCCGGTACCATCGTATTCTTGGAGAAGGAGGTCGAAGCATATCTGAACGACATGCCGGAACTCTTGTAGAGAGCGGGCCGATCGTCAGTTTGGTACCAAGGCACATACATGTGTGCGGCTTGGGGCTGGACTGGCGATTTTTTGTTACATCCGCTTTTGAAAATAAATGTCTGTTGTTTCTGAAAAAACATGAAACTCAAAGGAGAGGGAGGAAGGGGCATGACTCACAAAATTGAAATTTCGGGTGTCAGCAAATGGTTTCGCCGAAACGGGGAAGAAATTGCAGCTATGCGGGAGACGAGTCTGGCGATTGAGGAGGGACGTTTTGTCAGCATTATCGGTCCCAGCGGCTGCGGCAAGTCAACGTTGTTTAACATTATCGCCGGTTTGATGCCGCCCTCCACGGGCAAAGTGACGGCTGACGGAAAGGATATCGTCGGCACAACCGGTTATGTGGGCTATATGCTGCAAAAGGACATGCTTCTGCCTTGGCGCACCATTCTCGACAACATCATTCTGGGTATGGAGGTCCGTGGCGTACCCTACAGGGAAGCCGTGGAGAGGGCGCTGCCCCTGATGGAAAAATACGGTCTGAAGGGCTTTGACAAGCATTATCCGAAGGAGCTTTCAGGAGGGATGAAACAGCGTGCCGCGCTGCTGCGGACGCTGCTCTACGACAGGGACATCATTTTGCTGGACGAGCCCTTCGGCGCATTGGATGCCCAGACTCGGCTGACCATGCAGAATTGGCTGCTGCAGATCTGGGAGGATTTTGGCAAGACGGTGCTGTTTGTCACCCACGACATTGACGAAGCGATTTATTTATCGGATGACATCTATGTATTCTCGTCCAGACCCGGGCGGATCAAGTCCAAAATTACCGTAACGATGGAGCGTCCCCGGAAAACGGAAGACATGACGTCTCCGGCCTTCATGGACCTGAAGCATCATCTCATGGATTTGCTGTCCGCTGGACAAGATGAAGAACAAATCTCTTAGGGGATAAGAACAAAATGAGGAGGGAACTGGAATGGAAAGTGCACGCAAAGAGGCTTTTATCGTACATGCCGTGACGTCTGCGGAGCCTGCAGCGGGTTCGTCCAAAAGGCCGGAGGTTATGCCGTACATCTTGGATGAAGAGGCGCTGGAGCGACGCAGAAGCCGGCGAATCGTTTGGGGGCGGGCCGCTGTGGCTGTACTTGTTTTTCTGGTGTGGGAGGTGTTCACCCGGATCGGCCTGCTGGATTCTTACTATTGGAGCAGCCCCAGTGCGATTCTTCGCACGACTTGGACCCAGATGACCGAAGGAACCCTTCTCCGGGACATTACGTATACATCCGGCTCGACGATTCTCGGTTTTGTGTTCGGAACCTTTCTCGGCGCACTGCTCGGACTGTCGTTCTGGTGGTCAAGATCGTATGCCGGCATCAGCGAGCCGTATCTGATCATTTTAAATGCGATGCCCAAGCTCGCACTGGCACCTGTACTCGTCATACTGCTGGGAATCGGATTTTTTTCCAAGGTGGCGCTGGCTTTCTCTATGACGGTTGTTGTTTCGGCGCTTTCCGCATACAGCGGCGTGAAGAGTGTGGATCCGGATATGGAGAAGCTGATGTATTCCTTGGGTGCCAAGCGGCATCAGGTTTTTACCAAGGTTGTCATACCATGGTCCATGCCCTGGATCATCAGCAGCTTGCGGATTAATATTGCCCTTGCGCTGGCAGGTGCCATCGTGGGCGAGTTCATCGCTTCAAGCCAGGGCGTCGGCCGGATGATTATGTATGCAGGAACGATACTGGATATCAACCTCGTGTGGGTAGGTGTCGTCGTCCTGTCGCTGCTGTCCATGGTGATGTACTGGGGCGTGGTGGTGCTGGAGAAGTGGTTATCCAAGGGATTGACCAAACAATAGACAGAATAACCGAACTCATTATTTCTATTAAAAGGGGAATTCATATGAACCAAAACATGAAGAAACGTTCACTGCTGTTCGCACTGCTCATGGTCACCGGTCTGCTTGGAGCCTGCGGCAATGAAAAAAACGATAACAGCACCGCGTCCGCTTCCGGTGACGGGAAGTTGAAGAAAATCGTGATCGCCGAGCCGCTTCACTCCACGGGATATCTGCCGCTGTACGTCGCGCAGCGGGAAGGCTTCTTTGAGAAAAGAGGGCTCGACGTTGAGGTCATCCAAGCGGCCGGAGGAGCGCACGTAACCGCCGTGGTCAGCGGGGATGCCTGGGGGGTCATCGGCGGGACGGAGTCCAATGCCTTGGCTAACAACAACAATTCCGATCCGATCATTTCGGTCGTGAATGTTGTCAACCGGGCGAACGTGTATTTAATGGCCAAGAAAGGCGCCGCACCTGCGAGCAATTCCCCCGAAGACCTGAAGGCATTTTTACAAGGGAAAAAGATTAACGCCGGTCGCCACGGCGGTACGCCCAACCTTCTAACCCGCTATCTCCTGATTCAGCTCGGACTCGATCCGGAGAAGGATGTGCAGCTGCTGGAACCGGCAGACGGCTCCACGGTGGTGACGATGGTCCAACAGGGCGCGGCCGACATTGCGAACGGAGCCGAGCCGCAGATCAGTGACGGGATATCGAAGAATGTATGGGAAGAGCCGTTTTACAAGTTTCATGACCTGGGGGATTTCTCGTACTCGGTTCTCAGCGTGAAGAAGTCAACCATCGAGAAGGACCCGGAAGCCGTTCAAAGTTTCACGGATGCCATGATCGAAGCGCTTGCAGTTGTGCAAACGGATAAGGAACTAGCCAAGAAAAATCTGATAGCCGAATTCCCGACGTTGTCCGATGATGCGATCCAAGCTGCCTTGGACCGGGCCTATGCCGACAATCTCTGGAGCTTGGACGGGATGATTTCGGAAGAGGCGTTGAAGCACGATATGGATGTCATGATCGAGACGGGGATATTTAAAGGGGACTATACCTATGATGCGCTGGTAGATATGCAGTTTGTAAACAATTCCAAGAAGTGATCGGCAGGTGCATGATGTCTTAAATCCACGACCTGAAAGGGAGAGAGTCACGATGAAATCTTTAAATCAGCTGATGCTAGGCAGCAAAACGGCGATTATTGTGGTCGATGTGCAAAATGATTATTGTCATCCAGAGGGAGCACTGTCTCAAGCGGGCTGCGATGTTAACGGGGTAGCGGAGATGGTGCCGCAGCTCCATAAGCTGCTTCAGAGGGCCAGGGAGCTGAAGGTGCCCATCATTTTCATTCAGACGCTTCATGAGAAAGCGACGGACTCCGACGCTTGGACCACCAGGTCCTCGGGACGATCGGCGAACGTATGCCGAAGGGGGAGCTGGGGCGCGGAATTTTACGAGGTATTGCCGGAGGAGAATGATATCATTGTCAATAAACACCGATACAGCGCTTTTGTAAATACTAGGCTGGATTCGGTATTAAAGACGCTGAAGATCGAGACCCTCATCATGACGGGAGTCAGCACTAATGTGTGCGTGGAATCGACGGCAAGGGACGGTTTTATGCTAGATTATCATATCGTGCTTGCAGCGGACGCTTGCGCATCGTATTCTTCAGCGGCGCATGACATGACCCTTCAGAATATTGAAGGCTATTTCGGGAAAGTTAGTGAAGTGGCGGAGCTTATCGATATTTGGATGGATCAAATGCCTGAGGAACCGCTGCGATCGATATCGACCGCCCAGCCGGCTATCGGCTAGCTTGTCAGAACGTGGTTCAACCCATTGGGAAGCTCTCCGCATGCGGGAGCTTTTTCTATGAGCGGCACAGAAATTCATGAATAAAGCTGGTGAGTCCTGCATGAATAACAGATCAAGGATGATCGTCCAATATACCATTTGTTTAGGGGCATTTCTGTCCAACTTGTCAGCCGGCATGTTCAACATTGCGCTTGTTGATATCGCCAGAACGTTCGATTCCACCATCCCTACGGCCCAGTGGATCGTCACCGCTTATTTGCATGTCATCTCCATATTGCTTCCGGTCATGGGAAAGCTGGGGGATATGCTGGGCCGGCGGAAAGTCCACAATATCGGCTATTTTGTGTTTATGGCCGGGGCGCTCTGCTGCGCCTTGTCACCTTCATTAAACGGACTGATCTCTTCTCGGATTCTGCAAGGCATAGGAGCGGCCATGTATCAAGCTACCAATATGGCGCTGATCGTCTCCGTATTTCCGAAGGAGCAGCGCGGAAAAGCGCTTGGGCTCATCAGCACGTTTGTTGCCGCAGGCTCGATGGTCGGACCGAGCCTTGGCGGAATACTGATTCAGTGGTTTTCGTGGCGGAGCAATTTCTGGCTGCTGACGGCCATATCCTTGATTGCATGGTTGTTCGCCCAGCGCTTTATTCCCAAGGACGAACCGGAAAAAGTCGTAAGCCGGTTGGATGTGCCGGGGGCTGCCTTTTTTGCGATATCTCTAACCGGACTGGTTACGGCCGTGAATTTGGGGGCTCAGTGGGGCTGGAGTTCATGGCAGGTTTTGGTGCTGTTCATTGTGTTCGGTGCGGGAGCTGTCGCGTTCATCGGGTGGTGCCTATCGTCGCGGTGGAAACGAGCAGGGGAAGGGAAACTCCCGTTTATGAAGCTGGATCTGTTCCGGGATGCAGGCGTTAGCGTGGGAATCATCGTCACCATCATAACCTACATGGCGGCTTTCTCGGCTCAGCTTGTGCTGCCTGTATTTCTGCTGAGCGAGCTGGGCGTTGAACCTGCCACGGCAGGCCTGATCATGATGGGATATCCGTTGTCACTGATCATATTCTCGCCTCTGAGCGGGAGCCTGTCGGACAAGCTGGGGACATTCCCGTTATTGTCAGCCGGGCTGCTGCTCATGACAGCAGCGTTAATCGTGCTCGGTTTTGTATCGCCGGCATATCCGATCTTTTTTCTGATTCTGCTTATCGTCCTGCTCGGAGGTTCCATGGGCATCATTACGCCTCCAAACAATTCTCTGGTGATGGGCAGGACATCCAAAACGGACCTCGGCCTGATCAGCAGCATTTTGGCACTGTCGCGAAATCTGGGGATGATGTTTGGCACGGCGGCGGGAGGTGCCATGCTGGCGCTTCCAGCCCAAGGGGCAGGGGGGCTTACCGGATTTCGGATGATATTCGTATTGAATACGGCGCTGGTTGTCATCGTTTATGTAACGATGCTCATATCGTTTCGCTTTGGCAGGCATAAGGAGACGCTATCTTCTTAGAGGAAGGGAAAATGAGAAAAAGGGTATCCCGTGGTCTATTCAAGACCTGCAGGATGCCCTTTTTCATTTAGCTTACGAGCGGTCCAGAATCGTCTGTAGTGTCGTACGATCCAAACCTTTCACAAGCTTAATCAGAAGTTCTTTAGCTGCTTCGTAGTCGTCCGTGTGGATGATGGACGAAGATGTATGAATATAGCGGGAGCATATGCCGATGATGGTGGACGGAACGCCGATGCCGCTAAGATGCACTTGGCCTGCGTCCGTGCCGCCCGGCGAGACGAAGTATTGGTATTTGATTTTGTTGGTCTCCGCCGTATCCTGAACGTACTCTACCATGCCGCGGTGAGTCAGCATTGTCGGATCGAAGATGCGAAGCAGTGCGCCTTGACCCAATTGGCCGAACTGGCTCTTGTCACCCATCATGTCGTTCGCCGCGCTGGCATCCAGTCCGAAGAAAATATCCGGCTGAATCAGATTGGCTGAAGTCCGTGCTCCGCGCAGTCCGAGCTCTTCTTGGACGGTTGCGCCGGCGTAAACGGTGTTAGGCAGCTTCTCGCCATGGAGCGCCTGGACAAGCTCGATCGCGAGACCAACGCCATAACGGTTATCCCACGCTTTAGCCATGATTTTTTTTGGATTAGCGAGCGGCGTGAATTCACAGATCGGAACTACTTGCAATCCGGGACGAATGCCGAACGACTCCGCTTCCGCCTTGTTATCGGCGCCGATATCGATATACATGGTCTTGATGTCGACCGGCTTGCTGCGCTGCGCTTCATCCAGCAGGTGCGTCGGGATGGAGCCTACAACTCCAACGACAGGACCGTTGTCGGTGATGATTTGCAGGCGCTGAGCAAGCACGGCTTGGCTCCACCAACCGCCAAGCGGCTGGAAACGGACCATCCCCGCTTCGGTTATGCCGGTTACCATGAACCCGACTTCATCCATGTGACCGGCCACCATGACTTTTGGACCTTCGTCGTTACCGCGAAGAACGGCGAACAGACTGCCCAGCCGATCCTGCACGAACTCATCTGTATATGGCGAAAGGGCATTCTTCAACCAGGAACGAAGCTCCCTCTCAAAGCCCGGTGCAGCCGGGAATTCAGTCAAAGTACGAAATAATTCCAGTGTTGATTCATTCATTGCGAATTCGCTCCTTTAGAAAAGGTATGTAAGAGTGTTTTCTTTTCTAGTATGCCCCTATACATCTGAAAAGTCTACAAAACCCGTGCCGCTTAGGAGCACGTCATTTTAAAATAAATGAAACAAGCACCCTGCATCCGGGATAGGAATACGATATAGAAACGAAGTGGAATTTTTGTCGTCCGAGGGAAGGGGCAGAGTATGAAGCACCATGGGATTGAGCTAAACGTCTATCATGCCGAAGTCAGAGAACTTCTGCTCATTATGGTCCTGTTCATCCTCCTCGTCATTTTGCTGAAATACATTCTTATATAATGACCGGCTCCAGCAACGATGGCAGGCGAGTCTTACTTCAGCTTTCAGGGATTCCTGGAGGCTGATTTTCGTGCGGGGCCACGTAATATGTTAGGACAAGCCGTGGTTGCCAAGTGAGAAGGATGATTTTCCAAACATAAAGGGAGTTCATTCAAAGCATAATGATATCGAGTGATATCCATAATGGCTCTTTAGCGTTTTTAAAGGATTCCATACTTAAATGAAAGCGGAGGTGTATTGAAATGTCAGGCTCTAACCAAAAGCCTAAGTCTGATATCACCACAATGAGCTCGGCAGAATATCAGGCGATTGCCAAAAAGCATGAACCTCCTCGCGCCGTACTTAAAAATTGTCTGCGCGCTTTTTTGATTGGAGGTCTCATCTGTGTGATCGGCCAATGCATTCAGCAGTTTTTTATGACCGTATTCGATATGAGCACCACCGAAGCGAGCAACCCGACAGTCGCCGTGCTGATTATACTCTCCGTCATTCTGACCTCCTTCGGCGTGTATGACAAAATTGCGCAATGGGCGGGAGCAGGCAGCGCCGTGCCGGTCACGGGGTTTGCGAATTCCATGTGCTCCGCTGCGCTCGAGCACCGCGCGGAGGGTTTGGTTCTTGGGGTCGGGGCCAGTATGTTTAAGCTGGCGGGATCTGTCATTGTATTTGGTACCGTGGCTGCGTTTATTATCGGTATCATTTACGCTATTTTTGGCATTGAGGGGAGGTAACGAGAGATGAAGGTGATCGGCCAAACCTGGCAGTTCGAGAACAAACCCGTCATTATCGGCACGGGGACGATTGTGGGACCTGAGGAAGGCGAAGGGCCACTCGCCGATGATTTCGACTATATCTACGACAATATTGAGATTAACGAAAAAACATGGGAAAAGGCGGAACGGAAACTGCTGGAGGATGCTTCAAGAAAAGCGGTTGAGAAGGCGGGCATCAAGGAAGACGAGCTGCAGTTTTTTGTGGGCGGGGACTTGATGAACCAGATCATCAGCAGTTCGTTTGCTGCAAGACAATTGGGTGTGCCTTACATCGGCGTATTCGGTGCTTGCTCTACATCAATGGAGAGCCTCGCGGTGGCCTCCATGCTCGTGGATTCAGGAGGGGCCAAGTATGTCATGGCCGGTACGGCAAGCCACAACTGTACGGTTGAGAAGCAGTTTCGTTATCCGACGGAGTACGGATCGCAGAAGCCGCCGTATGCGCAATATACAATAACGGGAGCAGGCTGCTCCGTCATTTCGGACAAGGGAGACGGTCCTGCTGTCACGTATGCCACCATCGGCAAGGTGGTGGATCTGGGCATCAAGGATCCGTTCAATATGGGGGCGGCGATGGCTCCGGCGGCAGCCGATACGATAACAAAGCATTTTAAAGACACAGGCCGGCAAGCGAAGGATTATGATCTGATCGTGACCGGTGACCTGGCCTCCGTGGGGCTTCCAATCGCGAAGGATCTTTTGCAACAAAATGATGTCATCATGGACGGTACGGTGTTTGCAGACTGCGGCTTAATGATCTACGACTTGGAAACACAAAAATACGTCAATGCTGGGGGCAGCGGCTGTGGCTGCTCGGCTGTTGTTACTTATGGCCATATTTTAAAACGGATGCGTAAAGGCGAATTGAAAAAGGTGCTGGTCGTTGCTACCGGGGCTTTGCTGTCGCCTCTTTCTTACCAGCAGGGTGAGAGCATACCGTGCATCGCTCACGCTGTAGCCTTAGAGATGGGAGGATAACACAATGCAGTTTCTATGGGCATTTATTATTGGCGGTCTGATTTGCGTCATTGGGCAAATTATGATGGACGTTATTAAACTGACACCGGCACATACAATGAGTACGTTAGTAGTCGCCGGAGCCATCGCCGACGGGTTCGGATTGTATGAGCCGCTTGTCAAATTCGCGGGAGCGGGAGCCTCCGTGCCGATCACCAGCTTTGGTAATTCGCTTGTGCATGGCGCCTTGACGGAGCTGGGGAGGGACGGCTGGATCGGGGTTGTGACGGGGATATTCGAAGTCACCAGTGCAGGGATATCCTCGGCGATCATTTTCTCTTTCCTGGCTGCTCTGTTTGTTCGTCCGAAGGGATAAAACCATCATCATCAAGAAGAAAAGGACCCTGGCATGATGCCGGGTCTTTTTCTGTTTAGAGCGGCAATAAAAAGGTGAATACCCAAAATATCTCATCGAATGTACTCCGGGACCTCGATCATGTACAATAGTACTAAAATAAGTATTTATTCCCTTACAGGAGGTTAGTCATACATGCCCGTAAGCCAAGAATCCATGAAAATCATTACCTCGGTGCGAACCAATCTGGAGTCGTGCCTGCTAGGCAAAGAATTTGAGATCCAATTGCTCCTTACGGCGCTGCTCGCTGGCGGACATGTACTGATCGAGGATGTGCCCGGCACAGGAAAGACCCAACTGATCAAAGCATTAGCAAAATCCATGCAGGGAGACTATCGCCGGATTCAGTGTAACCCGGATATTCTCCCGAGTGACATAACGGGCGTGTCCGTATTCCACCCTCGAGATGAAATGTTTTACTTCCGACCGGGTCCGGTCATGACCAACATTTTGCTGGCGGATGAGATCAACCGGGCGACAACCAAGACGCAATCGGCCCTGCTTGAGGTAATGGAGGAGCGCAGCGTAACGGTGGATGGGGCTACCCACGAACTTCCGCATCCCTTCATGTTATGCGCGACCCAGAACCCGATCGATTTTGAAGGCACCTATATGCTCCCTGAAGCGCAGCTGGACCGGTTTATGCTGAAGCTGAGCCTGGGTTACCCTGATGCTGCTACGGAGAAGCAGCTGATGTACCGTTCACGCGACGGACAACTGGCGGACAAGATTCAGCCGGTGACGCATATGGATACCATATCGGCTATTCAACGCGAGATTCGCGAGGTATTCATCGGTGACCCGGTCGCCGATTACTTACTGAATATCACCCGGTCGACGCGCGAGCACCCTTCCGTTATGCTGGGCGCAAGTCCCCGTGCGACGCTGTCGTTCATGAATGCCGTTAAAGCCTATGCCTTCTTGCACGAGAGGGATTACGTTCTGCCAGATGATGTGAAGACGCTGGCACCATACGTGCTTTCGCACCGGATCATGCTGCGTCCGGAAGCCAGGCTCGACAATGCGAGTCCCGAATCGGTGCTCGAGTTTATACTGCGTCAGGTCAAAGTGCCTGTTCAGATGGGGAGATAGGCATGCGCCGCGCGGTTTCGTTATTTTTGAATGGCATGCAGCCGTCTAGACTCGCAGCGGTATTGGCGGTATGGTGCCTATGTCTTTTGTACGTATTATTTCAGGGGGGCAAAACCTCGCTCATGCTATTCTCCATGGTCAGCCTTCTGACGATCTATTTGATCGGTGCTGGCTTTGGCGGAGTCAATCGGGTGAAAGCCCAGCGAAGGGTGCTGGGAGGAGCGGAGCATGGAGGTGAACATCTTCATGCCGGTGAACAGGTCCGCGTGAAGCTGGAGGTCCATGTTCCAGGACTGCTGCCGATGCCCTATATGATTGTTCGTGAAGTATTGCAAAGGCATAACGGAGACTCCTGGTCTTTTGAAGATAGCGTCATTCCGAACCTTCGCGGTGCGGGCAAACTTGTATTTCAGACCCCTCCGCTTGAACGAGGGCGGTACGCTTTTTCAAAGACAGAATGCATTAGCGAGGATATTTTCGGATTAATGGAGCACAAGGGACGCATTGAGGTTCAGACCGATTTCCGCGTTCTGCCGAGAACCATATATATTCCCAAATGGCAGCGAAACATACGGAATTCGAGATTGGGCGGTACACATACCACAGTTTCGGCTTCCAGACGGGAAACCACGCAGATCAACGGAGTCCGCGATTATGTGTACGGAGATCGGATCTCCCGGATACACTGGAATGCAACGGCGAAGACCGGCTCGTGGAAGTCGAAGGAATTTGAGCATGAATCCTTTCCCAGAACGATGATTGTGCTGGACTGTTCCGCGGACGGATATGATCATGCCCAGCAGTTCGAGCTGGCCGTATCGGCAGCTGCGTCGCTGATCGAATATGGTGCCAAGGAGCATGCGGGTACAGGCTTGTTCACGGCTACCCGAGAAGCTCAGATGTTCGCTCCCGCCGATCACGCTGGAGAGCGGATGCGCATGATTCAGCATTTGGTTGACGTGGATTATGACCGTAAAACCAAATTGATTGCTTCCCTGGAGAAATCCTATCGCCATTTTCCAAAAGGGGCCCTGTTCCTGCTGATCAGCCCGATGAGCGGCAAGGACGCTTCAGAGATCATGCGCTGGGTTGAAACCCGGGGAATGAACCCATGCTTCTTGCAAATAACCAATTCCAATGAAACGAAAAAACGCGATGATTCCATTTCGCTTCTGCAATCCCGGGGGATTTCCAGCTATTCGGTTTCTTCCCTTGACGAGCTGCCGGCTGCGCTGGGAGGTGGTGCATGATGAAGTTGTGGCTGGACAAACTATCTACTACCTTCTTCAGTACTTTAACGATGCTATGGATCTGGATCATCGGGATGCAGTGGGTGTCCTTTACGGAGACGATATGGCTCTCGGAAACGACTGCCATCGTTATTGCAGCATTAACCATTACGGCGGTTACCGAAGCGCTGCTTCCGATCAAGCAAGGTTACCGGGTGCTTATCCAGTTTTTTTTGATCTTGTATTGTGTATACAGTTTGCTGAAAACTCACGGTAATCCGGTTCCTGTCCTTGGCGCTGAAGGCAATCTGACCGAGGAACTCATGTATCTTTTTCCATATTTGTGGTTTGCTATCGCCGCTTGGGCCGCTTTTCTGTTCCTTGCGCGGTGGGCCAAAACCAAGGGGCGCGTGCTTTTTGTAGTCGGGATCAACGTCATCGGTTTTGCCGTGCTGGATTCCTTTACGAAAATCGTGCTGTGGGATGAAATCGCTTGGGTTGTCGGAGCGGGTATGGGTTGGCTCGTATCCAGCCATTTTAACCGGTTCCGCAGACGCTTTCCGCAGGGATGGGTCAATTTATCGAAGTATCCGTTCAAGATTGTTGCCAACATCCTGGTCATCTTCTCTTTGATCATTGTAGCCGGTGTGAATATGCCGCACGTGAAGCCCACGTTAACCGATCCTTACACGGCGTGGCGGGAGTGGAACGGGGTGCCGTTATCCGGCGGCAGTACAACCGGTACCGGAACCCTTATCGAGTCACCGTCTGAAAGCATGTCCGGATATGGACGGGAGGACAACGACCTTGGGGGCGGTTTTAACTTTGACTATTCACCGGTGATGTCGATTACCTCGGATGAACGCAGCTATTGGCGAGGGGAAACCAGAGCCGTATACTCGGGAACGGGTTGGGCGGACGGAGCCGGCAGCCGGCGTTCCGGCACGGGCGTGGACATCGGGGAGGAATTGCCGGGGGAAGCCAGCGGATCCGTACCTACCAAAACATTGGAGCAATCGGTAACGATGCTGAGTGATACGGTGTATCCGGTATTGTTCGGCGCCTACTCCGTTCGTCAGCTGGAGAGCTTGGATGAGGATATCGATTCGGATCGGCTTAGCTGGGTGACCGAAGGCGCGGAGATGCATCTGGACGACGCTCGTAATGCGGACTACCCGAAAAGTTATACCTTAACGTCGGAAGTGCCGGTGATTCCAATCGATGAGCTGAGCACCAGAACTTATGATGAACTATATCCCGGCTCGATTGACGATGCGTATATCCAGATGCCGAGAAACTTCCCTGACCGCGTGTCCGATCTGGCCGAAGAAATTACCGCGGGCGGAGATACGCCGTATGAGAAGGTCATGCTCCTGCAACAATATTTAACGAGCAATTTCACCTATACCAACACGCCGGATCTTACACGCAAGAAGAGCGATGATTTTGTGGATGCGTTTCTGTTTGAAATCCAGGAAGGGTATTGCGATTATTTCTCGACCTCCCTGGTGATGATGACACGGTCGCTGGATATTCCTGCACGCTGGGTCAAAGGCTACGCGCCGGGAAGAATGACGGCATCGGAGTACGTTCCGGTCGAGGGTCAAACCTCGATTGAGCCCGGAAACTATACCGTTACGAATGCCGACGCTCATTCCTGGGTTGAAGTGTACTTCGGCGAGTACGGCTGGGTACCGATTGAAGCGACACCGGGCTTTAGCATGCCGATTTTGACGGCTGACACAGACGCTGAGCCTGTCATTGAGGAAGAAGTTGAAGAAGAAGAAGAGGCAGAGGACAAGGCTGAGCCAGCCGCGACCTCCGATCATCAGCAGCCCGGCTGGGTTAAAGTTGTTGTAACGGCGGCGGTGGTTGTTATCGTATTATGGATTCTGTACATCGTATGGCGAATGCGCATCAGCCTGCGTTTTGCCGGAGCGCGTATACGGGCAGGCAAGCCGCTGACGGCCGCGGATAAAGTCATTGCCGAGACCGAACGATGGATTCGTTCCGTACAGCGCAGAGGCTTGGTAAGGCAGGAACATGAAACCCTCCGTGAATCGGTAGGCCGCTGGGTAAGTGCACACCCTGAGCTGGGAGTGGAGCTGAGACCTCTGTTGCAGCAATTTGAAACTGCCAGGTACAGCCCGGCTGAAGTGAAGGAAGAGCAATGGCGCTCCGTCCAACAGGATGCCCTGAAGCTGAAGAAGTCTATTAAGAAGGTCCGCATTGTATCCGAGAAACGTCTATCTACCTAATCCAAGAAGACAGACCGCGTGATGGTGGTTGTTCCTGCGTGTATCAGGATAACTCGGTATGAAACGTTCTGATATCGATGATTTCAAGACCGCCCGGTCCGCTTCCAAAAAGCCGCCGGGTGGTCTTTTGCCGGTATAGACAGCGACGCGGTATACGGGAAGAAAAAGGCTCGTGATTATTTTTACTAAGGAACCGGAATATGGTATAGTTTTTCGTATGAAATTGAGGTGACGAACTTGTTTGAAATGTTAATCCCAAAGCTCCGTGTGAATACGGTTTTTGATATTAACCTTGAGGAATTATATGAGCAGGGGTATCGCGGAATCATTACGGATTTGGACAATACCCTTGTAGGGGCCAAGGCGCCGCTTGCGACACCGGAACTGGTCGTTTGGTTCAAAAGGGTGAAGGAGATCGGTTTCCAGCTCATCATCGTCTCGAATAACCAGCTCGAACGCGTGTCTAAATTTGCGACGCCGCTGGATATTCAGTATGTGCATGAAGCCCGTAAACCAAGTAATACCCCGTTCCGCAAAGCAATGAAGATGATGGAGCTCACGCCGGAGAAAACGGTTGTGGTCGGCGACCAGATGCTGACCGACGTTTATGGCGGGAACCGGCTGGGTCTGTATACGGTGCTGGTTATGCCTATCGCCATCAACGATGAGGGATGGTTTACGCGCCTGGTCAATCGCCGGGTGGAGCGGATCGCATTGACCCGTTTGCGCAAGAAAGGATTATGGATGGAGGAGGAACCGAAATCATGACGTTGCCTACTGGCGGAGAAGACATCAAGAAGTGCAGCGGCTGCGGCATACCGCTTCAGAGTGAAGTACAGGACAAGCCCGGCTATTTGCCGGAGAAGGCCTGGGACCGCGACCCGGTTATTTGCCAGCGCTGTTTCCGGATTAAGAATTATAATGAAGCCTCCTCGGTTGCCGTAGACCAGGATGAATTTTTACGGCTGCTGGGACAGATTGGCGGCAAGAATGCGCTTGTTATTCATATCGTGGACCTCTTTGATTTTGAAGGGAGCCTGATTTCGGGGCTGCAGCGGTTTGTCGGCAACAATCCGGTTATTCTGGCCGTTAACAAGACCGATCTTCTGCCGAAGGTCACCAATTGGAACAAGGTACTCAATTGGGTGCAGAAGCAGTGCAAGGAGCATGGACTGAGAACGGAAGACATCGTGCTCTGCAGCGCGAAGAAGAATCAAGGCTTTGAGCGGCTGCTGGAGACGGTTGCGCATTATCGAGGAGACCGGGACGTCTACGTGGTTGGCGCCACGAATGTGGGTAAATCCAGCTTGATCAATCGTCTGATCCGCGACTACAGCGATTTGGATCAGGAACTGACCGTTTCCCGTTATCCGGGAACGACGCTGGATATGGTCAATATTCCGCTGGATGACGGCCGGTATATTATAGATACGCCGGGCATCGTATACCCATGGCGCTACAGCGAGCTTGTGAGCCGTGAGGATCTGGGGACGGTCATGCCGGAAAATTCGCTGAAGCCGATGGTATACCAGTTGAACGAAGGGCAGACTCTGTTCTTCGGAGGTTTTGGCCGTTTTGATTTTCTGCAAGGCGAGCACCAATCCTTTACTTGCTTTATTAGCGGCAGATTAGGGATTCATCGGACCAAGCTGGAGCGGGCGGATTCGTTATTTGCCGAACATGCCGGAGAGCTGCTTTCACCGCCGACCAAAGACCGGCTTGAAGAACTGCCGGAATGGACAAGGCATGAAATCCGTATTCCTAAGGGAACCCGCCAAGACGTGTTTATCTCGGGGCTCGGCTGGATCAAGATCAATGGTGAACAGGGTGCGCTTGTGGCAGTTCATGTACCTAAAGGAATCAAAGTTCTGTCGCGTCCATCCTTGATATAAGAGATAAAATCGCTTAGGTACAGCCCGGTTTATCATGGGAGAGATAGGGGAGAAATGAAAGTGAATCCAATGATCGAGCGTGATTATTTGCTCCTTGGCGTAATGGGGGACCCTATCGGTCACTCCAAATCACCGGCTATGCATGATGCGGCGATTACCGCCCTGGGATTGTCAGGGGCCTATGTGCCCCTTCATATACGTCCGGAGGGGCTTCGTGACGCTATCCAGGCTGTCAAAGCCCTGGGATTCCGCGGAGTGAATGTAACGATCCCGCACAAGGTGGAGGTTATGGAGTATCTGGATGTCGTCGATGAAGGGGCGCGGCGCATCGGCGCCGTGAATACCATCGTCAACGACAATGGCAAATTGACGGGTTATAATACGGATGGCATCGGATATGTTCGTTCATTAAAGGATGAAGCCTGTCCCAACCTTAAAGGGAAACGCATCGTTGTTTACGGCGCCGGCGGAGCGGCCAGGGGAATCATCTACGCCCTTACCGGGGAAGAGCCTGAGAAGATTTCCATTGTGAATCGGACACCCGACAAAGCGCTGGCATTGGCCGAGGAGTGGAGCTCGCTTGCTGACTTGAGGGGATACGGTGAGGATCATGCCAGAGAGGCATTGTCAGATGCCGATGTCTTGATCAACACAACCTCGGTGGGCATGTTTCCCCGGGTTTCCGAGCTTCCTGTTCCAGTGGAATATATACCCGAAGGGATCGTTGTCAGCGATCTGATCTATAATCCGTTGAAGACCGAGCTGTTGCGGCAAAGCGAGCTTCGGCAATGCACGGTGCATGGCGGTCTCGGGATGTTCATCAACCAGGGGGCGTATGCATTTGAGTATTGGACAGGTCTGAGGGCGCCCGTTCAGGCGATGAAGGAAGCGGTTCTGACCAGCTTCCAATCCGAGGTTTAATCTCGTGTTTATTGATTAATGCTTATGCAGAAGCTACAATATAGCTTTCGACAAGCTGCAGGCTTTAAGAGGTTGTTCAAAAAGTCCGATTTTGATCACGAAGTGAATCAAGAAGCAACTCGGCATCGAATCTTGAATTCAGCCGGGCCTTCCGGTGCTCACGTACAAACTACGTACGCTCCGCTCCTCAGTCCCTAGCTTCATCCAACCTTCTCGGTGCTGAAAATCGACCTTTTTGAACACGCACTTTAATAATTGAATATTTAAGGAGTAATGACCAAGCATGTTAACAGGAAAGCAAAAACGACATTTACGTTCGCTTGCGCATCATCTGGATCCGCTGTTCCAGGTAGGCAAGGGAGGAAGCAATGAGCATCTGATCCGGCATATTTCCGAGGCCATTGAGAAGCGGGAGCTCATGAAAATATCCGTGCTCAACAACTGTCTCGAAGATCCCCGCGAAATCGCCGAGGAGCTTGCTGAAGGTGCCGGGGCCGAGCTGGTACAGGTTATCGGCAAGACGATCGTGCTTTATAAAGAATCAAAAGACCACAAAACCATCGAGCTGCCGTAAGGGAGCCTTGATGGCATTAGCTTAATGAATATAGAATGACTCTCTTATTAGGGGAGGTGAACCCGGATGAAGATAGGGATAATGGGCGGTACCTTCGATCCCATTCATATCGGGCATATGCTCGCAGCCGAATCAGCTCGGGACGCTTACGGTCTGGAAGAGGTATGGTTTATGCCCAGCCACATTCCCCCGCACAAGGAAGATGCCGGCGTAACCGGCCTGATGAGGCTGGAGATGACCGCTGAGGCTGTAGCCGACCATCCGTCTTTTCGTACATTGGATTGGGAAGTGAAACGCGGCGGCGTATCCTATACGGTAGACACGGTCAGAGAGCTGCGGGACACGTATCCCGAGCATGATTTCTCATTCATTATCGGGGCGGATATGGTAGCGTATCTTCCCAAGTGGAATCGGATCGGGGAGCTTGCGGAAATGCTCACTTTTATTGGGCTTAACCGTCCTGGAACCAAGCTATCGGTGGATGATCTGCCTGATTTCCTGCAAAAGGTGGTAGTGACAGCGGAGATGCCGCTGATTGAAATATCGTCCACCATGATTCGGAGCAGAGCCGCATCAGGCTTGTCCATCCGTTATATGGTGCCGGACCGTGTATACGATTATATTGTTAGGAGCGGTATTTATGGAGTACAGCCGTGATGAACTCATTCAAGCGGTATCCTCACAGATGCCGGCCAAGCGCTGGGAGCATACAAAAGGCGTAATGGAAACCGCGGTCATCCTTGCCGATCGGTTCGGGGCCGATCCGGTCAAGGCAGAATTAGCCGCCATCCTGCATGATGTGGCCAAATATTGGCCCGTGCAAAAGCTTCATCAAATGATGGTGGAGCATGCGCTATCCGAAGAGCTGCTCCGTTACGACAAACAGCTTTGGCATGCTGAGGTAGGCGCGTTCGTAGCAGAGCACGAATATGGCGTAACGGATACCGATGTGCTTAACGCCATCCGTTACCATACGTCGGGGCGTGTCGGCATGACGCTGCTTGATAAGGTGGTCTGCCTTGCGGATTATATGGAACCGGGACGGGATTTCCCCGGCGTGAATAATATTCGCGAACTGGCCAACCATAGCCTTGAAGAGGCGCTTGCAGCCGGTTTTGATTCGACGATTGGACATCTGCTTTCGCGCAGACAAATCATTTTTCCGTTGACGGTACTAGCCCGAAACGATCTAATTAAGCAATTGGAGGCGAATTCATGACGTTGAAACCGAATGAATTGTTAAATGTGGCAGTGACTGCCGCTGAAGATAAAAAAGCGATGGATATCGTGGTCCTGGATCTTAGAGGAATTTCCCTGATCGCAGACTATTTTGTCATTTGCCACGGTAACTCGGATACTCAGGTGCAGGCGATCGCAACTGAAATCCGTAAACAGGCTCATGATGCGGGAGTAGCTTTGCGCGGACTGGAGGGAATGGATGCAGCCCGCTGGGTGCTGATGGACCTCGGAGACGTGATCGTTCATATCTTCCATCGTGATGAGCGGGAATATTACAACATCGAGCGATTGTGGTCCGATGCTAAAGTGGTGGAGAACGTATGAGTCTGATTGCCGGCACATTAACGAAACTCGTCGTTTCCAGAGAAGTGTCCCCTTACGGTTATTTCCTGGATGGCGGAGATCGGGATGTGCTTCTTCACTATTCGGAGCTCACAGGTAAAATCGAGCCGGGGGATACGGTCGAGGTCTTTATATTCTTCGATACGGAAGACCGCCTGGCCGCAACGATGAAGAAGCCTTACCTTACGTTAGGTGAAACCGCTAAGCTTGAGGTAGCGGATGTTCATCCGCGCTTGGGATGTTTCCTCGAGATGGGGCTTGGCAGGCAGCTTCTGCTTCCGATCCGGGAATTGCCGGAGATGCGGGAGCTTCATCCGCAAGTGGGAGATTATGTATTTGTTATCATGGAGCATGATAAGCAAGGACGGCTCCGCGCGAAACTCGCCGGAGAACAAGAGCTTGCTCCGCTAGCGTTTCATGCGCCTGAATCGTGGAAGGGCCAGTGGTTCACTGCCCTGGTGTACAAACCGCTCCAGATGGGCACGTTTGTTATTATCGATGGCGGTGTGATCGGTTTCGGCGCCATTGGCATGATCCACTCCTCCGAACGGACGCGTATGCTGCGGCTTGGCGAAGAGGTGAAAGTTCGGGTAAGCCATATCCGGGAAGATGGCAGGGCTAACCTGTCGATGGTACCGCAAAAAGAGATTGGCCGGACGGATGATGCAGACCGACTGCTCGCTTTTCTGAAGGAGCGACCGGGCCATGCGATGCCGTATTCGGATGAAACGCCCCCCGACATCATCAAGCAGCGGTTCGGCATTAGCAAATCCGCCTTTAAACGCGCGCTTGGCAAGCTGATGAAGGACGGTTTGGTTACCCAAAAGGACAGCTGGACGTATATGGTCAATAAAGAGGAGAACTCCGGTTCAAACGAATAACCCGGCAAGGTAGGGGAAGCTTCTAAGGAAAGTGGTGTCATCATGTTGTCTTACCGCAAGTTTGCTTACGTATATGATCAACTCATGGAAGACATGCCGTACCCGGACTGGATTCGCTTCGCGAGAACGGCCTGGGATAAGCACGGAATGCCAAAAAGCGTCGTTGAGCTCGGATGCGGGACAGGCAGCATCACCATTCCGCTCGTAAACTCCGGTTTCGAGGTAACGGGAATCGATCTGTCGGCAGATATGCTCTCGGTTGCCAGACGCAAGCTGGAGGGTACACCCCAGGGGCATCGATTGTTCCGGGAAGGCAGCGTCCGCTGGGTCCAACAGGACATGCGTTCGTGGGAGCTGCCCGAGCAGGTGGATTCCGTCATTTCATTTTGTGATTGTGTGAACTACCTGCTGGAGGAAAAGGACATCCGTTCCGCTTTTGCAAGGACCTACAACGGCCTCAAGGAAGGCGGCACGTTCCTGTTTGATGTGCATCACCCGAACACGCTCTTACGATATGACGCAGATCAGCCATTTGTGCTGGACGAAAGGGAAGTGTCCTACATTTGGACATGCGACATGGATGAACGCCGGATGGAGATCGAGCATCATCTTTCCATCTTTGCACGGGATGACCAGGATCCCACGGTCTACCGCCGCTTTGAGGAAACGCATGTGCAGCGGGGATATGACCCCGAATGGATGAAGGTCGAGCTGGTTAAGGCCGGATTCCGGGATGTGAAATGTTATGCCGATTTTGAGTGGGTGGAAGCGGGTCAGGATGCATCCCGGCTGTTCTACGTTGCCGTAAAATAAACGAATATCTTTTACGAGAGGCACTTTCTTTTGTCGGTAGCGACGAGAGAAAGTGCTTTTTTATCGTCGAGCATGGATTCATTATATTCAAAGACACTTCTTTTCTGCTTTATTTGACTGTGGTTAAGGTTCGATAGAAGGGATATGGGTTTGCTTCGGGGACTGTGCTACGATGAGGAATAGATAAGATGAACAGAAATGAGAGCGTTATCTTAAGGAATGATTCCAGGCATCCGGTACGCTCTGTATGACTGTATTTGAGTTCAACGATGGTCAAATGATGCATAAACTAATCTATTGGGGACGAGAAAGGATGAATGAGCATGAAACTGTCCGTATTCACAGTCGCAACTCCTGACTTACAGCCTGAGGAGTTGGCAAAAGCCGCGGCGGATGCCGGTATTGAAGGAATCGAATGGCGCTTCAAGGAGATTCCGGAGGAAGCTGCAGGGGAGAAGCCCTCGTTCTGGCGACATAACCGCTGCTCCATGGATCCGAACGGCACGCAGGAGGATTGGCTCGAGTTTCAGCAAGCGGCCGACAAGCATGGCAGGCGCAGTCTTGCGGTCGTTCCTTATTTGACATGCGGCGACGTGGAAGCGACGGAGAAGGTCATGCAAGCAGCCAAACTGATCGGAGCTTCATTTATTCGCGCGGGTATCCCGGGATACGACCGGAAGCGCAATTATAATGAGCTGTACGACCAGGCGGTTCGTTATCTCCATGAGGTGCAGGATCTCGCTGCGGCTTACGGGGTCAAAGCCGTGGTGGAAACGCACCATCTTACGATTGCCCCGAGCGCCGGACTGACGCACCGGCTTGTATCCCATTTTAATCCGCAGCATATCGGCGTGCTGTATGATCCGGGCAACATGGTCCATGAAGGTTACGAGAACTACCGGATGGGCTTGGAGCTTCTTGGTCCGTACCTGGCTCATGTCCATGTGAAAAACGGGGGTTATCGCAAAACGCCTGCCGAGGATGGTACCTCTGCGGCGTGGTCCGGGGAATGGGTTCCGCTTAACCAGGGGGCCGTGCCATGGAAGCAGGTCATACAGGATCTGCAATCGGTTGGTTACGAAGGTTACTACGGAATCGAAGATTTTAGCGGAACGTTTGAGTCTAGGGAAATGCTTCTTCGTTTTGCCGAGCAGATGAAGCTGTGGTCAGAGCAGAAACAAAACGCGTAGGTCACTTTTGAAGGAGGCTATAGACATGGAACAGGTAAGAGTAGGGGTTATTGGACTGGGGATGGGGTTTTCGCATGCCAGGTCGCTGGCGTCCGGGCGGATCAAGGGAGCGCGGCTTAGCGCTATATGCGATCTGAATCCGGCCAAACAGGAAGAAGCAAGGGCAACGCTGCCCTCGGACGTGAAAATATGGAGTGATACGAAGGCTATGATCTCCTCGGGGGAGATCGATGCCGTGATCATTGCGACGCCTCATTATGCCCATCCTCAAGTGGCGATTGAGTGCCTGAATCATGGACTCCATGTCCTGATCGAGAAGCCGGCAGGCGTTTACACGAAGCAAGTACGAGAAATGAACCGCGCGGCAGAAGCCAGCGGCAAGGTGTTCTCGATAATGTACAACCAGCGCTGTAATCCGCTCTACAAGAAGCTGAAAGAGCTCATAGAAGAAGGTGAACTCGGGGAGATCCGGCGGATGAACTGGATCATAACGAATTGGTACCGGTCCCAGAGCTATTATGATTCAGGCGGATGGCGGGCTACCTGGGCGGGAGAAGGCGGTGGGGTCCTGATTAACCAGTCTCCGCATCAGTTGGACCTCTGGCAGTGGACGACCGGCATGATGCCAAAGAGAATTCGTGCTTTTTGCGCTTTCGGCAAGTACCGAAACATCGAAGTTGAAGATGACGTGACGGCTTATGCGGAATACGAGAATGGGGCTACGGCCGTCTTCATTACGACAACGGGTGAAGCGCCCGGAACCAACCGATATGAAGTGACGGGGGACCGCGGAAAAATCGTCATCGAGGACGGCAAGCTTACCTTCTGGCGCCTCCGAGTGCCGGAGCCGGAATTCAATCGGCAGTATACCGGGGGATTCGGCGAACCGGAATGCTGGAAATGCGAGGTGCCGATCTCGGGGGATAATCCGCAGCATAGCGGCATTATCCAGAACTTTGCGGATGCTATTTTGCATGGAACGCCATTGATTGCCCCCGGTGAAGAGGGAATCCACGGATTGACGCTGTCGAATGCCATGCATCTGTCCACCTGGACCGATAATTGGGTTGATCTCCCTCTTAACGAGGACCTGTATCACGAAATGCTGCAGGAACGGATCGCACAATCTTCCGCTCAGAAAACGGTCAAGGAGATCGGGCCGGTGGATATGAGCAAGACGTTTGGAACCTACTAAATCACAATCAGGAGGCACGTGGTATGGACCGCAGTAATGGAATGCTGTATGCGCCGGTGGGCAAGGCCCAGCCGGTGTGCAAGCCCGGAGAGTTTATTTTTGCTGCTATGTCGCTGGAGCATGGACATATATACGGTATGTGTAACGGATTGATCGAGGCCGGGGCGACGCTGAAGTGGGTGTATGACCCAGATCCCGCGAAGGTTGCGGCTTTTTGCAAGGCTTATCCAAGTGTAACCGTCGCCTCGTCCGAGGCACAGGTGTTTCAGGATGCGGAAGTGCGTCTGGTAGCGGCTGCCGCCATTCCTTCGGAACGATGCGAGCTTGGCCTGAAGGTCATGTCGCACGGCAAGGATTACTTTACGGATAAGACGCCTTTCACGACGCTGGAGCAGGTGAACGCTGCTCGCGCGAAAGCCGAGGAGACAGGCAAGAAGTACATGGTCTATTACAGTGAACGGCTGCATGTGGAGAGTGCCGTCCATGCCGGGAAGCTGATTCAGGACGGGGCGATCGGGCGAGTGGTCCAAGTGATGGGAACAGGGCCGCACCGTTTAAACGCATCCTCCCGTCCGGACTGGTTTTTCCGTCATCAACAGTACGGGGGGATTCTGTGTGACATCGGCTCCCACCAGATTGAACAATTTTTGTTTTTTGCGGGCTGCCGTGATGCCAAGGTGCTCAGCAGCAAGGTAGGGAATTACGCGAATCCGGATTACCCGGAGCTGGAGGATTTCGGAGATGCAACGCTTGTGGGAGACAACGGGGCCACGAATTATTTCCGAGTCGACTGGCTGACACCCGGGGGCCTTGGCACCTGGGGCGACGGAAGAACCTTTATTCTGGGGACGGAAGGATACATCGAGCTTCGGAAATACATCGATATCGCCAGGCATCCGCAGGGCGATCATCTGTACCTGGTTAATGGCGAGGGAGAGTTTCATATGGAGCTTCAAGGCAAGGTGGGCTATCCATTCTTCGGGGAGCTTATCCTGGATTGTCTGGAACGCACGGAGCATGCGATGTCCCAGGAGCATGCTTTCAAAGCCGGAGAATTGTGCGTCATCGCCCAAAATGAGGCCGTGCGCATTCCATAAAATCATTTATAATAGAGAAAACCCCGTTACGTTGTGGGTTATATAACTCCAAAATCGCTAAAGGGGCGATTCTCTAGATGACCTCATCTGTCGATATGATGCCAGGCTTTGACCGCATGCAGCTGCAAGCGCCGTTTGATCTGACCTATTACAATGAACAGCCGTTGTCGGGAGGGCAGTTTCACTCGCATGCTTTTTATGAAATTTATTATTTCCATGAAGGACGCTGCACTTATTTGATCGGCGATTCCGTTTTCACCCTGAAACCGGGGGATCTGCTCCTGATGAACGGGCTTACGCTCCATTGTCCGAATGTTGAGCCCGATTCCAGATACGTCAGAAGCATTCTGCATTTCGATCCGGCCTGGATCTGCAAAGGGCTTTCGGAGACGGCCAAATCGATATTGCTGGATCCCTTCGAATCGCTGCGAAATCATCGCATGACACTGACAGGGGCCAATCGGGACGAATTTGAAGGCATGTTGGCCGATATACATCGCCTCTCGGCATCCACGGCCGGTTTTCGCCAGGAACGGATGACCTTGCGTATTCAGGAGATGATGTACGTCATCGCGGACTGGTGCCAGGACGCTGTGCAGGACCAGGACTCCATCTCCGAGAAAGAGCGGCATGTCCAGCATGTCGTATCGTTCGTCGAGGAACATTATATGCAGGATCTGACGCTGGAGCAAATCGCCCGCGATATGCATATTACGAAACACTATTTATCTTCCTTATTTAAGGAGGTTACCGGAACGACGGTGTTTAAATATTTGTATCACCGGCGGATTAACCAAGCTAAAATATTGCTCAGGCTCCATCCGCATCTCAGCATCACGGAGATCAGCCTGGCGGCAGGTTTCAAGCATTTGGCTCATTTCAGCCGGATGTTCAAAGTCATGGTCGGGACGACGCCGGAATATTATCGCAGAAGCGGGGAAGAGCTTTCGTTGACTTGATCGGACTTTTTGGGTATAATAGCCACATTAAAACGGTAATATGAACGCGATGATGAGGATCAATCGTTCCACTTTCGATCATGCAGAGAGCCGGTGTCTGGTGAAAACCGGTTGACGATAGGAATGAACTCGCCTCGGAGCAATGGTGTTAACCCGGCCGCTGTATTTCGGCAGATTCGGCCGCTGAAGCATCGTCGTCTCATCCGCGATAAGGATGCAAAGGGAGTGAAAGGCAAAGCATGCCTTTGGCTAACTAGGGTGGTACCACGGGAATCAAACCTCTCGTCCCTAGCGATCAGCGCTATGGATGATGAGGTTTTTTTGTTTTTTTGGGCAACGGCACAGGCCTTGCCTCTTGACTGTGAAGGAGGAGCAATGGAGTATGACGGACAATCAACCAACCGGCCACGGCTATCAGCCGCAGGCCATCGAACCGAAGTGGCAGCAATACTGGGATGAGAACAAAACCTTTAAAACGGAAGATTCATCATCCAAACCGAAATTTTATGCGCTGGATATGTTTCCGTATCCATCAGGAGCAGGCCTGCACGTGGGGCATCCGGAGGGGTACACGGCAACTGACATCGTGTCCCGTTACAAGCGGATGCGCGGATACAACGTGCTTCATCCGATGGGATGGGATGCCTTCGGTCTACCGGCGGAGCAATATGCAATGGACACAGGCAAACATCCTCGCGAGTTTACCGTGCAGAATATCGATACGTTCCGTCGCCAGATCAAATCTCTGGGCTTCTCGTATGACTGGGACCGCGAGATCAGCACAACCGATCCGGAATATTATAAATGGACCCAGTGGATCTTTATCCAGCTTTATAAGCGCGGCCTTGCCTATGTGGCTGAAGTGCCGGTGAACTGGTGCGAAGCGCTCGGTACCGTGCTTGCGAACGAAGAGGTCATCGACGGCAAGAGCGAACGCGGGGGCCATCCGGTCGTACGTAAACCGATGCGCCAATGGATTCTGCGCATTACCGAATACGCGGATCGTCTCCTTGAAGATCTGGATGAACTGGACTGGAGCGAAAGCCTGAAGGATATGCAGCGCAACTGGATCGGCAAATCCACAGGCGCTGAGGTTCGTTTTGACATCGAAGGTTACGATGGTCATCTGGAGGTGTTCACGACCCGTCCGGATACGCTGTTCGGGGCAACCTACTGCGTTCTGGCGCCGGAGCATGACCTCGTGGATAAGATTACGTCAGCCGATCAGCGTGAAGCCGTCAAGGCTTATCAAGATCAAGCAGCTCGTAAAAGCGATCTGGAGAGGACGGATCTGGCCAAGGATAAAACCGGTGTATTCACGGGTGCATACGCCATTAATCCGGTAAACGGCGCTAAAGTGCCGATCTGGATCGCGGATTATGTGCTTGCCGGCTATGGAACGGGTGCCATTATGGCGGTTCCGGGTCATGACAGCCGTGACTGGGAGTTTGCGAAGCAATTCGGTCTTCCGATTATTGAAGTCGTTCAGGGTGGAAATGTCGAGGAGGAAGCATACGGCGGCAGTGGCGCGCATGTGAATTCCGGCTTCCTGAACGGGTTGGACAATGAAGAGGCTATCCAGGCGATGAATGAATGGCTGGAGCAAGAGGGCAAGGGTAAGAAGAAGGTAACTTACCGACTGCGCGACTGGCTGTTCAGCCGTCAACGCTACTGGGGTGAGCCGATTCCGATTCTGCATCTGGAAGACGGAACGATGAAGACCGTGCCTGAGGATCAGCTCCCATTGCTGCTGCCGGATGTGGATCAGATTAAACCGTCCGGTACCGGCGAATCACCACTGGCTAACGTTACGGAGTGGGTGGAAACGGTAGATCCCGAAACCGGCATGAAAGCCCGCCGCGAGACGAACACGATGCCGCAATGGGCCGGCAGCTGCTGGTATTACCTGCGTTATATCGATCCACGCAATAATGATGAATTGTGCTCCAAGGAGAAGCAGAAGGAATGGCTGCCGGTTGACCTGTACATCGGTGGTGTGGAGCATGCGGTGCTTCATTTGCTGTATGCACGCTTCTGGCACAAAGTATTGTATGACCTGGGCGTTGTCGATACGAAGGAGCCTTTCCAGAAGCTGGTCAATCAGGGTATGATCCTGGGCAACAATAATGAAAAAATGAGTAAATCCCGCGGCAATGTCATCAATCCGGATGATATTGTTAACGAATACGGAGCCGACACGCTGCGCGTGTACGAGATGTTCATGGGGCCGCTGGAAGCAACCAAGCCATGGAACACCAACGGCGTTGAAGGAACGTTTCGTTTCCTCTCCCGTGTATGGCGCCTGTTTATCGGGGACGACGGTCAATTGAACCCTAAAATCGTGGAAGGCGAGGGTACGGACGATTTCAAACGTACACTGCACAAAACGATTAAGAAAGTGACCGAAGACTTTGAACATATGCGCTTTAACACAGCGATCAGCCAGCTGATGGTATTCATCAACGAGGGATACAAGACGGAAGAGCTTCCGCGCAAAGCGATGGAGAACTTCGTGCAGCTGCTTTCCCCGCTGGCCCCTCACCTGGCTGAAGAGCTGTGGAGCCGTTTAGGCTACACGGAGAGCGTAACCTACGTGCCATGGCCGGAGTATGACGAGGCTTGGACTGTAGAGGCCGAAGTGGAGATAGTCGTTCAAGTTAACGGCAAAATCGTAGAACGTGCCAAAATTTCGAAAGACATGGACCAAGAAGCCATGCAACAACATAGCCTCTCCCTTCCGAATGTCAAGCAGGCGCTGGAAGGAAAGAGTATTCGCAAAGTCATTGCCGTACCGGGCAAACTGGTCAATATCGTGGCCGGTTAATCGTAAAACCGAAGGCAGCATCCAGTTTTGCCAAATCCTCCTCATACTTGTCGTGTGTGGTTTGGATCAATTGGTAGAACAATCCGTTCAGGTTTGAATCCAGCAGTGCTAAAGCCTGAGCCGTGATGCCTCCGGGAACCGCAACCCGCTCTTGCAGCTGTTCGGGGGAGAAGCCCTCCTCCGTTAACAGCTTGCCGGTGCCAAGCAGCATTTCTCCGGCTAATGCATTAAGGGTTCTACGGTCGATTCCGGTCATTTCAACGGCAGCGTCGATCCATTTTTCCATGAATAAACTTAAAAAAGCAGGTCCGCAGCTGGAGAAATCGGAAGTGATTCGCGTGTGCGATTCCAGTATCTCGAGCGGCCTGCTGATATAAGACAGGAGGCTTTCTATAAGCTGCCTGTCTTCTTCTTTTATTCGGGAACCGTACATGCATAACGATGCTCCGCCTCCGGTTAGGTTGGTGATGCTCGGTATGATTTTCGCCACCTTGCAGGGCAGCGATGATTCCAGATGGATCAGTTGGACCGGACTCGTGATGGATATGGCGATTTGCCGGACTTCAAGCCGATCTTTGATTTCGCTGATGACAGATTTGAATTCAAGCGGCTTTATACATAGGAATAGCAGGTCGCTCTGAGAAGCCGTCTCCGTGTTACAGCTGCATACCGTCAGACCGGGATGACGTTTTGCCAGCTGCATCGGCTTCTCAGGACTTCGGTTGCTGACCCGAATCTGCTCAGGCAGGAGTGCGCCCGATTGAATGAAGGCATCGATCAACAGACTACCCATGCTGCCCGTACCGATAAAACCGACCTTCATGTGTATGTTCCCTCCTTTCGCGCTTTACGGCAGAAATGTACCGTCCTTACGTTTAATGTATGCGGGGAAGATGCCGATTCATGACGGTTTTTCATGCGATTTCGGTGGGGAAACCGAAGAATATTCCTGGGTTTGTACAAAATGAACTTTAAAGTTAAGGAGAGGTCAATCGATGAAAAGGATATCTTTAGGCTGGAGTCTCGCCGCAACGATTGCTGGCTGCGGGTTCATCTTGTTTGCCGGTGGTGCGGATCAGGGGATCGAGGGCTGGCAGCCGCTGAACGATCAGCTGGAGCAGGTGGTTGCGGCCGAAGAGAATGCAGGTGTGAAGACGTCCGGGGTTGATTCCCGGCAGAAGGATGTGGAACCGTCTGGAGCCGGAACGGATTCGAATACTGCTGCAAAGAGCACGCAGGCGGGGCAGATCGAGCCTGCCAGTAATGCGAAGGACTCCATGCCAGACCAAGACCAAGGAGCGGCAGGAAGCGGTATAGCAGACCATACAGCTCCGTCTTCGGCTTCTGGTCAACCTTCTTCGCCCCTTGTACCGTCTCAGGCTGAAGGTGTCAGTCAGCAGTTACAGCAGCAAGCTCCTGTTAACAGTACAGCGCAGTCACCAGCAGCTCCGGATCCATCCGGATTGATTAATGTCAACACGGCGGATGCTGCAACGCTTATGGAGCTGCCTGGCATTGGCGAGGCGAAGGCCAAGGCCATTATCGATTATCGGAATCAGTTCGGTCCATTTAAAAGTCTGGCCGACTTGATGAACGTAAAGGGCATCGGGCCCAAAATGCTGGAGAAGATGAAGCCTTACGTTGGACTTTAGCTATGTGCTACAATAAAGGCGATATTGATAAGGAACAGGTGACAAATGATGAGTGCAGATCAACGTAAAGATTGGGATACTTATTTCATGGATATTGCCTTTATGGTTTCAACCCGCTCCCAATGCCCGAGGCGTCATGTCGGGGCGGTGCTGGTGCAGGGGAAGAAGCTGCTCGGGACGGCTTATAACGGCGCGCCGATGGGGGTGCCTGATTGCTCGGAAGCGGGCTGTATGATCGCCGAGGATTATGAACTGGTCGTGGAGGACGGCAAGGAGAGCATGGTGAAGAAACAGCGCTGCATCCGGACGATTCATGCCGAGCAGAATCTGCTGTTATTCACGGACCGGATCGATCGGGAAGGCAGCACGGTGTACGTGACGGATGAGCCCTGCTGGACCTGTGCGAATATGCTTGCCAACAGCGGCATTGTCGAGGTTGTGTTCCACCGTCCTTATCCGAAGGATTCGGGCAAGGTGTCCCGCATGATGGAACAGAAGGGGATTATGTTCCGGCAGCTTGAAGCGTATGAGCCGCCGCGCGAAACCTTGATGACGGTAGCGGAATGATTCATGTATAAGATTACGGAACAAAATGAATAGAAAGTCACAGAGGAAGGACCTTTGACTGCGATATGCAGGCAAGGGTCCTTTTTTATTTAATGATGAAGGGATTTGTTGGAATCATGAAGCGAAGGCCATTACTTGTGTTTACCGTGATGTGGGTAATCGGCAGCGGTGCTGCATGCCTGTACGACGGATGGAGGCTGGCCATGATTGCAGCCGGGCTGATTCTCATCCTGTTTGCTGTGTGTCATTGGGCGGGGGCGGGACGCCTATTTACGCTCTGCATGCTGTTTTCCTTGTGCATGTCGGGTACTTACTGGGAATGGCATGACGCGGCCAATGTAAGTGATATCGAGCCGGTCCTCTCAGGGGAGACATCGACGGACGCTGTTCCTGTTACTGCCTTTGGTGTAATCACAACCCCAATAGAAGTGGATGGCGACCGCGCGGATTTCAATGTTGCCCTGCATCAAGTTGATATCAAGCTAACAAAGCCTCCAGCGCCCCAAAAACAAGCGAATCCGGATAACGGCACCTTGCTGAAGACGGATGATATCGTCAGGGTGCAAGTGAAACTAATGGACAAAACGGAGCTGGAGACGGTCCATCGATGGCAGCGCGGGGACCGCATAGAGCTGACCGGAGAGCTGCAAAAACCTGGAGAAGCCCGCAATTTTGACGGATTTAATTATGCTCAATATTTGCGAACCCAGAAGATTCATTGGATGGTCAAAGTGAAGGGCTCTGACCTAGCGAAGGTCACCCCGCCTGACAGCTGGAATGTAAGTCATATTCTAAGATGGACGGATGCCGTTCGCCATAAGCTTGGTGGCAAGCTGGATCAATTGTACGGCGGAATCCATGCGGGTTATATGAAGGGACTTGTGATTGGCAATCGGGATGATTTGGATCCCGATACGTTTATGGAGTTCTCGCGTTTGGGGTTGACTCACATTCTTGCGATATCGGGCATGCATGTGGCAGTGGTTGTGGGATGCCTCTTATTCGTATGCACAACCCTTCGAATGACGAGGGAGACCTCGCTGACTGTGGTCATGTGGCTGATTCCCGTTTATGTCCTGCTTGCCGGGGCAAGTCCTTCTATTGTCCGTGCCGGCATTATGGGGATGATCGGTTTGTATGCCGCACGGCGGCGACTTTTGAAGGATGGACTGCATATTCTTAGTGTTGCCGCACTCGTCATGCTGCTGTGGAACCCGTATTTTCTCGTGAATGTCAGCTTTCAGCTGTCATTCATCGTAACGGCGGGCTTGATGATCTTCGTACCGAAGCTGATGCCGCTGCTGTCATTCTTGCCCCGCTGGCTTGCGGGAACCGTCGGAATTACGGTCGTAGCGCAGCTGATCTCCTTTCCCCTAACCATATATTATTTTAACCAGGTGTCGCTGATATCTGTTTTCGCCAATTTGATCCTGGTTCCGGTGATTAGCCTTGTCGTTCTTCCGTTAGGAATGTTGTCATTGCTGGTGGGGTGGGTATGGATGCGCGGAGCTGGCTGGTTGGCAGCTGTGACAGAATGGTTAAACCAAATAACGTTTCGAGTCGTTGAATGGATGAATGGTTCATCCGCTTTGATGACGTTGTGGCCGTCCCCGTCGTTAGCCTGGATCTTATGTTATTTTGTTGTGCTGTATTCGCTGCTGTCCATTCTGAAGATGAGATCCGAAATTCGCGAAGGAGAGCGGATCGGATCGGATGATACCGTTCCATTGGAAGGACGCGTATCCTTGGATAGTAAAAGAGATTTGTCTGGTGCAACCGGCATGTTTCCGCTCGTGGATCAATGGGCCGGTGCGTTGCGATGGAGAGGTTTTTTTCGCGCCAGTGATTATATCGAACGCTATGCAGCGAGAGCTGCGATCGTCCTGCTGTCCGGAGCTTTGGTTTTTTTGCTGTACGGCGGCTATCAATCTCCATCTATGCACGGAGCGGGACTCGTGCAATTTCTGGATGTAGGACAAGGGGATTCGATACTCGTAACAACACCTGAGGGCAAGCATATTCTCATTGACGGTGGTGGGACGGTGAATTTTCGTAAGGAAAAGGATGCTTGGAAGGAAAGGAAGGCCCCGTATGAGGTAGGAGCGAAGGTGGTGGTTCCGTTGTTGAAAAAACGGGGCGTGCACCAGCTTGAGGCTGTCATCATGTCCCATGGAGACCAGGATCATATAGGCGGTCTTCAGGCTGTCTTGCAGGAAATCCCGGTAAAATCAGTTGTGTTCAACGGGACCTTAACTGACTCCGCTTCCTTCCGGAAGCTGATGTTAACCGCTGTACAACAGCGCATTCCCATATACGAGGCTGGAGTGGATCGGGAAGTATGGAAGCTTGACAGCCATACGGAAATCCAATTTTTAGCGCCTGTTTTCCCAGAAAGTGGAGAAATCATAAAACCTTTACCGTTGATTAAGGAGCAGAATCATGCTTCACTAGTATTTGTCCTTCAAATGAACGGCAGCCGGATCTTGTTTACGGGTGACACAGACCAAGCTGCGGAACATAAAATATTGTTGTATCTGGAGGAACGTTCTTCACAAAATGATATCATTTCACGGCTTGCTGCTGCCGGTGACCGCATCGATGTTATGAAGGTTGCCCATCACGGCAGCAAAACCTCGACATCCGAGTTATGGCTGAATGCATGGAAGCCGAAGATAGCGGTTATTTCCGCTGGTGTCAACAATATGTACGGCCACCCTCATCCGGATGTGGTAGGACGGTTGGAACGTTCCACCAATCTGATCTATCAGACCAATCTTCATGGTGAAATACAGATGAGGATCAAGGAGGGACATATTGACACGCGCACGAAGCTACCTTGAATAAACAGCCCGCTGTCCTTGGGACATCGATTCGTAGTATGATCTTTAATAGGAAAAATGCAGCGGTGACTATAATCTTTATATTTGGTATAGTTAGATGAAGTTTCCTAAAAAAATAATAGGTTACATACTGCAACATTTTTTTAATTTTATCCGTCTGTATGTATGCAGGGAGAGGGGGATCCACTGTGGTGGAGCAGGGACTCATAAGAGCCGCTCAATCGGGCGATCGCGACGCTCTAATCACCCTATTGCGAGAAATTGAGCAACATGTTTACCGAACTGCTTATTACATTTTAAACAATGAACAGGATGCAATGGATGCAGCCCAGGAAGCACTTATACGTGTATATACGAAGATTAACTCCTACGAGGAGAAGGCTCAGTTCAAAACTTGGGTCCAACGGATTGTCACCAACATATGCATTGATAAATTCCGCAGGACAAAGCCGACGGTTTCCATCGATGAACATGATCTGGTGTTTCGGGATAATCTCGATGTAGAACGGGAAGTGATGTCGGGATATCTGGCTCAGGATATTCAGGAAGCCATTAATCAACTGCCGGACCATCATCGTACGGTCATTGTCTTAAGGTATTTGCAGGATCTATCCTACAACGAAATTGCTGATTGTCTGAACCTCCCGCTCAATACGGTGAAATCCTATTTGTTCAGGGCCAGGCAGCAGCTGCAGAATATGCTCCAAGAGCATCAGAAAGGTGGTGTATCAGGATGAAATGCCAAGAGGTGGTGGAACGTATGCACCGGTATTTGGACCGGGATCTCACTTCGGAGGAGACGGCCCAAATGTATCAGCATATTGCCGTGTGCCCCATGTGTGCGGAGACCTTTAATATATTAAAATCATTGAACAGAGAGCTTGAGGATCTTCCGGCCGTAACCCCGCCTGTCAGTCTGGTAGACGCTATCATGCCTAGACTGGATGCCATTGACCGTGATCGCCAGAACCTTGTCGTACCTCCAGCACTGAAAAGCCAGGAGCCAGCCGAAATGATGCCGGAAATGCGGCGTCCGCGACGTGCGGGCAGCTGGTGGAGCACGATTGGCGGCAGAACTGCTATCGGGGCCGCCGCGGCTGTACTTATTCTCGGCGTAGCGATCTTTAATAATGAACCGAAGATGTTATCCGATGCGGAGCTTCCATACGAAGAGGCTAGCACGACCAGTGCCGGGACGAATGACGAATCGGCTGCCACGCAGAATCAGGAAATGGCTCAGCCGTTTGCCGCCGAAGGCGGCACGGAGACGGGAGGCGAATCGAATGATGGGAACGATTCATCCGCAAGCCTGCGGAGTTCGCCATCGGAATCGTCACCGGAAGCCAATTCCGACCCTGCCCAGAATGATACGAAGGCAACACAGCAGCCATCGGATGCGGCTAATGGCACCAATAAAGATGTTACAGCACCCGATAAACCGGTTCAGATGAAAGATGTTGGGGAACCCCAAGCGCCAGACCAACCTGCAACGAGCAACAATGAGGTGCCAAAAACCGATACCGGAAGTCCGTCTGACCCTCCGGCGAAAGAACCTGAGCAGAGTTCTGAAACCATGGATGTCCAGACGTCACCTACGGAACCGGATACCACGTCTGAGATGCTGCCTCCAATTAGCGATCCTGCCGGTGATGCGGTCACGGGAAGCGCCGAATCATCCGACAGGTCATCCGGATCGTACCAAGGACTGGCGATGGTGCCGGAACAGTGGTCGTCCCCGGATGGTCTCTACCGAGCCTCGCTGGAGGCTGATCATCTGATTATCTATCGTCTGCCATCGGGAAGCCAAACTTCGCCGGATGCGGTTGAAACGGTTGAGACAATTCCGCTCGGCGGAAGCTGGGTATCCGGTCAATGGTCCGAGGACGGCTTAACGTTCAAATATAAGGTGCAGACCCATAAGGAATTGGTTGAATCCGTCTATTCCATTGAGAAGTCCCAGCCACCGGCATCTACGGGGCAGAAGCAGCCTAAATCATAGAAATGTTCAGAGATATATACAATCGGTGCACCAATGCCGGGAGATATGAATACACTATATATTAGAGAGAGCATGATACCAACTACCGTCGTATGACCGGCGGCGAGGTGTTTCTAGAGCATACTTGCCGGCGTTTATATAGATGTGTTGGGACGAAGGGACCTTGCCGCTGCCAAAAGCCGAGGTCTCTTTGTTTTCGTGTGGACGATTGCATTTTTATGCTTGTCATCTCGCATTCAGGCACTCTTTTTTGGTATAGTGTACAGAGTAGAAAGGGGGGACGCCGATGGATGCCAAAGCGGCGGCCAAGGCGGTTAAGCAGGGAGAGGTGTCTGCCGTCTATTTGTTGTATGGCAGCGAGAAATTTCAAATGAAGGAATTCGCCGAATTTCTGGAAGCCCAGCTGATCCCGAAAGAAGACCGTGATTTTGCCCTCGTTCATATGGATTTAGGGGAAGTTCCGATTCAAACCGTTATTGAAGAAGCGGAGACGGTTCCTTTTATGGTTCAAAAAAAACTGATCATGGTCAGGGATACGGCTTTTTTTACCGCAGCAAAAGATAACGGGAAAGTGGATCATCGTCCAGAGGCTTTGCTGGACTATTTGACCAATCCTGCTGATTATAGTGTGATTGTCTTTATGGTTGGACAAGAAAAGCTGGATGAACGGAAAAAGGTAGTCAAGGCAGTCAAGAAATCGGGGGTTGCTTTGTCCTTCATGCCTTTGGGCGGGGAGGATTTGCTGCGCTGGGTGGACAAGCAGGTGAAGAAGGGCGACTGCGCGCTGCGGGAAGGTGCGGCGGAGGCGATCGTGCGAAATGCGGGAACCAGCCTTCAGACATTATCAGGTGAGATCGAAAAGCTGTGCTTATATGCTGGCGCTGGCGGAGTGATTGATGTCGCAACCGTGGATATGCTGGTAGCGCGGAGCACGGAACAGAATGTATTTGCGCTTGTAGAGGATATTGCGAATCTCCGATTGGACAAGGCGCTCGGAATCTATTACGAACTGCTGAAGCAGCGCGAGGAGCCGATCAAGATTGCGGCGCTGATTACCAGACAGTTCCGGATTATTCTGCAGGTGAAGACTCTATCGACCCAGAGCTACTCGCAGCAGCAAATTGCTTCCCAGATCGGATTGCACCCCTATGCGGTGAAGATTGCGGGCGAGCAAGCCCGCAAGTTTGAGACAGCTCGCCTTGAAGGCATACTGAACCATCTGGCGAATCTGGATTACCAGATGAAGACCGGGGCCGTGGATAAGGTGCTGGGCATTGAATTATTTTTGCTGCGGCTTGGGGCTTAAGATATCCGCAAATAGTTAAGAGCGTACGGCTGCGGGAGCAGTCGTACGCTCTTTTTCTTTAGAAATCTAGAAAGCATGGACAACAGAGGCTCGCCTGCCTGACCCCGCAAGAAAAACGTCCGCTATAAAGCGGTCTGTCTATCGAGAAGAGCACGTCGATCAATGTACCACAAAAAGCCCTGAGCAGCGTGAACTGTTCAGGGCTTTTTCCATGTCGTATTCAACAAACGTTACTTACGCTTGGGACGTAAGAGCGTTCAGTCTTTTCGCCAGACGGGACTTTTTGCGGGCAGCTGCGTTCTTATGGATCAGGCCCTTCGTAACGGCTTTATCAAGCTTCTTGGAAGCAGCTTGGAAAGCAACTTTAGCAGCTTCGATTTCTGTACCGTTCAACGCTACGTCAGCAGTTTTAACAGCTGTGCGAAGCGCGGATTTTTGAGAAATGTTAAGCGCGTGGCGTTTGTCACTTGTCTTTACACGTTTAATCGCGGATTTGATGTTTGGCATTACATTCACCTCCTGTAAGGCATTTCAATAGAGCGAAATGATTCACAACTTAAAATATTTTAGCATGGGGGTGGACAAAAAGCAATACTCATTCGGACTTCTGCATAATCTCTCCCGTACTCTCGCACACTACTAGCAATATGAGGAGGAGTGTGAATTTAGATGGATCTGGATCTGCAAAAATATTCGGTCCGAACGGACCTGGCGGTGGAATCAAGAGAACTGGCGGGAGGAAAAGGCAGTGCGCCCATTCCTGGTGTGTTGGAGGATGTGGTGCAGGAGGACGGAATCAAGATTACAAGGCTGGACGTGGAGAACGAAGCAGCCTCTACGCAAATCGGCAGAGTGAAGGGCCATTACGTCACTTTGGAGGTGCCCGATCTTCGCAAGGGGGATACGGAGCTTCAAGATCAGGTGTCCGTTGTCTTCGCCCGTGAGTTCGAGGCATTCATGTCCCGGATCGGGATCGGACCCAAGGCAAGCGTGCTCATTGTCGGCCTTGGCAACTGGAATGTGACGCCGGATTCGCTGGGACCGCTTGTGGTGGAGAACGTGATGGTAACCCGTCAGTATTTCGAGCTTATGCCGGATCGGGTGGCGCCAGGTTATCGTCAGGTTAGTGCCGTAGCACCAGGCGTGCTCGGTCTGACAGGGATTGAATCCAGCGAAACGGTTCAAGGGATCGTGGAACAAATCCGTCCGGACCTGATCATCGCCATTGATGCTCTGGCTTCGCGTTCGCTGGAGCGGGTGAATACGACCATCCAGATTGCGGATATCGGGATCCACCCCGGCTCTGGTGTCGGCAATAAACGCAAGGGATTGACCCAGGAGATTCTTGGAGTTCCCTGCATTGCCATCGGGGTTCCAACTGTCTGCTATGCTTCCACCATCGTTAATAATGCAATTGAGCTCATGAAGTCCCATTTTGGCGAAGGTACGCCGGAGACGGGCAAAATTATGGGCATGCTCCATGATATACCCGAAGGTGAGCGCCTCGCGCTGGTGAAGGAGGTGCTGGAGCCGCTGGGCCATGACCTTATCGTAACGCCCAAGGAGATTGACGAATTTATAGAGGACATCGCCAATATCGTCGCAACCGGCCTAAATGCAGCGCTGCATGAGGCTGTGGATCCCGGCAATGTAGGTGCGTACACGCACTAACCCGGTATAAAAGCTCCGAATCTATCGGAGCTTTTATATTTTTCATGGATCTAGTTCTATCGATTCTCCCCGGTTCATAGATTTGAAATATAAGAGATTACACAAGTCGCGGGAACGGCGGAATGATGGCCGGATTGGTCCCGGCGAACCGAGGAGGACATCGTTATGAACAATCGCAAGTTTCGTATCTGGAATATTGCCAGACTGAAACGGAAGGTCATGGAAGGTCTGAGCATGGGTCGAACGCTCATTATACTGATGCTAGGCTCTCTTATATTTTTTATTTTACTAGGGCTTGGAGGGATGGCGGAACAGCGGATGAATTCCTCGCCCGTGTCGTCAATGAAAGGATTGGCCGCTTCGTTATCCAGCCATTTTTTCATCGATATGATCGGCATGGAGATGCCGCATATGACGGCTTCCAAAGAGACCTCAAGCTTCTCCGGCGAGAAAATGTCGACCTTCGTTTTTGAACTGCTTACGAGCGTGAACCCGAGGGACCCGAAAAGCCTGCTTGCGGGCGAATTGCCCGGCATGAAGGCAAATCAACCGGTACAGCTGTCACATGGCTCCGGGAACGAGGAAGGGGAAGCACCGGCGGATTACCGGCCGGATCCAGCAGAGGAGCAGGCGGAAGGCGACCCTTCTGATGCCGGGGAAGAGCCGCCCCAAGGCGGTCGGGGTATCGGCAATGAAGATAATGGCGAGGATGTCCCGGATCAGGGCACGGAGGACGAGCCTGGCAGTAAGAATGACCCTGGAAGCACCTCCAAGGATGGAAAGTCTACAAATGGAAAGAAAGCTGTACTCATCTATCATTCGCACCCACAGGAAGCATATAACCCGCTGCTCACGCATCCATCCGATAATCCGGGGGCTGTATCCCCAAGCAAGAACGTCATGCTGGTGGGCAGCTTTCTGAGTAAAAGACTTGAGGCTAACGGAATTGGCACCCTGCATGATAAAAGTGACTATCAATCTACCATTGAAGGATACAATTATAACTTTTCTTATAAATACTCGCGCCAGATGGTCATGGAGGCCATGTCCCAGAACGACGGCATTCATTACCTGATCGATATCCATCGGGATTCTCAGCGTTATAACAAAACGACGGCAACCGTAAACGGCGTTAACTACGCCAAGGTTTACTTCATCATCGGTCATGCGAACGAGAACTGGAGACAGAACGAGGCGTTTGCAAGCAAAATCAATGCCAAGCTGGAAAAATCCTATCCCGGGGTGTCTCGGGGCGTGTGGGGCAAATCAGCGGATCAAGGGAACGGGGAATATAATCAATCCCTGTCGCCAAACAGTATCCTGATCGAAATCGGCGGCATCGATAATACGAAGGAAGAATTGCAGCGGACGGCTGAAGCGTTGGCGGACATCATTGCAGATGTGTACTGGCAGGAGCAAGAGGCGGAGAAAGCCAGCGTGAAAAAAGACAACGATCAAACGAAGAAGCAGTCCGTTTCCGCGGGAACCAAGGGCGGAAGCAACAAAGGAACAGAGGATCAAGCAGCCAAAGCAGGCTAACGGCTCGGCGGTAAGTCGACAAGTGTGAACGGGTAAATCGGGGAGGGACTCAGTGATGGCAAGAATGGGAAAACGGTTGGTGGCTCTTATCATATGGACAGGCATCGGCATATTGGTCGGCATGCAGCTTGGCGGGGCAAAAGCGCCAGTACCGGCAGACGGTACCGGAGCCGTGCAAACTGTGCAGCAAAACCATGCGCAGGATCCGCAAGGCGGGGCTGCTCAAGGGAATGGATGGGGAGGGACGCGCAAGAACCCTCCCGTATCAGAGTCCGCTGTTCTAGAAGAAGATGCTCGTAAGACCCTGCCCGAATATGAGCCGACGCCCAGCGACATCCTGCTTCCCGAGCGTTCGCAACCGCCTGCCGATGTGCTGGCCGATAAGACGGCAGGACTGCTCCAGCAGCTGTCTGACAAAAGCATACGCTGGGTCGTATCGATGTTCGGATCGATCACGGAATAAATTCACCTTTATTCTCAGCATTGCTGTGCATCCCCTCAACTGGTATAATAAGTTGATTCAAACATCTGGTGGTTGTTGGGGGTTAGGCATGACAGACGTACAAGCAAGACAACAAAAAATTCGTAATTTCTGTATCATTGCACATATAGACCATGGGAAATCGACGCTTGCTGACCGTATATTGGAATTTACGGGCGCATTAACTTCGCGTGAAATGCAAGAGCAAGTACTGGATCAGATGGATCTGGAGAGAGAACGCGGGATTACCATCAAGCTGCAAGCGGTTCGCCTGAATTACAAATCCGATGACGGCGAGGAGTATATATTGAACCTGATTGATACTCCAGGGCACGTCGACTTTACGTATGAGGTATCCCGAAGCCTGGCTGCTTGTGAAGGCGCGCTGCTCGTAGTTGATGCTGCACAGGGAATTGAAGCGCAGACATTGGCCAACGTATATCTGGCACTGGATAACAATCTTGAAATTCTGCCTGTCATTAACAAGATTGACTTGCCAAGCGCCGATCCTGAGCGGGTGAAGCAGGAAGTTGAGGATGTCATCGGTCTGGATGCCAGCGATGCCGTATTAGCTTCTGCCAAGGCCGGCATCGGAATCAAGGAAATTCTGGAGCAGGTGGTTCAGAAAGTTCCTGCGCCAACCGGCGATTCGGAAGAACCGCTGAAAGCGCTGATTTTCGACTCCCATTATGATCCTTACAAAGGCGTTATCGTATATGTGCGCGTAATTGACGGAAGCATTAAAGCCGGCTCCAAGATCAAAATGATGGCTACCGGCAAAACCTTCGAGGTCATTGAGGTGGGGGCGTTTAAGCCGCGCATGTCCATCGTGGACGAGCTTAACGTCGGCGATGTCGGTTTCATCGTGGCTGGTATTAAGAGCGTTGGCGATACGCAGGTCGGTGATACGGTAACGGATGCCAAGCGTCCGACGGCCAAGCCGCTTCCGGGTTACCGCAAAATCAACCCGATGGTATTCTGCGGACTGTATCCAATCGAAACGTCAGACTACAATGATCTGCGCGAGGCGCTCGAGAAGCTGCAGCTTAATGATGCATCACTCAGCTTTGAGCCGGAGACATCCAGCGCACTCGGATTCGGTTTCCGTTGCGGATTCCTTGGCCTGCTGCACATGGATGTCATCCAGGAGCGGATTGAACGAGAGTTTAACATACCGCTGATTACGACTGCGCCGAGCGTTATTTACCGCATTACGCTGACGAACGGAGAGCAAATCCAGATCGATAACCCGTCTCATTATCCTGAGGTGGGCAAGGTCGATTATGTCGAAGAGCCTTATGTTAAAGCAGGCATTATCGTTCCGAACGATTATGTCGGAGCGATCATGGAACTCTGCCAGAATAAACGCGGCGAATTCGTAAACATGGAATACCTGGACACAACGCGCGTTACCATTACCTATGAAATACCGCTGTCGGAAATCGTGTATGATTTCTTCGACCAGTTGAAATCGAGCACCAAAGGATATGCTTCATTCGATTACGAGCTGTCCGGGTACCGTCGATCCAATCTGGTCAAAATGGACATTTTGCTCAATGCCGAGCAGGTGGATGCCTTGTCCTTTATCGTGCACAAGGACCGTGCTTATCACCGCGGACGGGCGATTTGCGAGAAGCTGCGCGAGCTGATTCCTCGTCAAATGTTCGAAGTGCCGATTCAAGCTTCTGTCGGTACCAAGGTTGTTGCCCGTGAAACGGTTAAAGCGATGCGTAAAAACGTTCTTGCCAAGTGTTACGGCGGTGACATCTCCCGTAAACGGAAACTCCTTGAGAAGCAGAAGGAAGGTAAGAAACGGATGAAGCAAGTCGGCAGCGTTGAAGTGCCGCAGGAAGCCTTCATGGCGGTACTGAAAATCGACGACAAGTAATGTTGCATAGGAAGTCGAGCCCAAGCGTTAACGGACTAGGCTGTCCTACGTATATAGTCTTTTATGAAGTAAATGATGGGAAAGCCGATTCTCGGCTTTCCTTTCTTTCATTCCAAGAGGCATAGCGTTATAGTAGAGAAGGAACTTTCGAGAAGTTACTTAAAGTAAGTCTTGACAGAGGTGTACATGAGGGGGCAAGAAAAGAATGACGGCAAACGATCAACGGACGGAAGCGGTGTACATCCACATTCCGTTTTGTACCAATAAATGTTTTTACTGCGACTTCAATTCCTACGTGTTGAAGGACCAGCCGGTAATGGATTATCTGCGCGCGCTGGATAAGGAAATGGAGCTGACTGTTCAGGCCAACCCGCCTGGACGAATCAAAAGCATATTTGTAGGCGGCGGGACTCCAACGGTGCTGAAGCCGGATGAAATGGAATACTTCTTGCAGAGCGTGAAGCGCCATTTTCCGGAATGGTCCGATGACATTGAATTTTCGATGGAAGCCAATCCCGGCACCACGGATTTGGAGAAGCTGTCCGTCATGCGCGAAGGCGGCGTGAACCGCATCAGCTTCGGGGTGCAGGCCTTCCAGAACAGCTTGCTGACCGGCATCGGCCGGATACATGATACGGATGATGTGTATCGCAGTCTCGAGAATGCCAGAAGAGCAGGCTTTGATAATATGTCCATCGATTTGATGTTCGGGCTCCCGAACCAAACCTTGGACATGCTTGCGGAAAGCGTGGATAAGGCGCTGGAGCTTGGACTCCCGCATTATTCAATCTACAGCCTGAAGGTTGAAGAAAACACGCTGTTCCATACGATGTACCAGCGAAACCAGCTGCCGCTTCCGGATGAGGAGGACGAGCTGAATATGTATCTTCTATTAATGGAGCGGATGCAGGCTGCCGGATATAAACAGTATGAGATCAGTAATTTTGCCAAACCCGGCTTTGAGAGCCGGCATAATATGACGTATTGGCGCAACGAGGATTATTATGGCTTGGGCGCGGGAGCGCACGGATACATCGGTCGTCAGCGCCATGTGAACATTAAAGGCGTCAACCCATATAATGAAGCAGCGAATCAAGGACTTCCCCGATTGGAGAGCTTTGAGGTATCAAGAGAAGAAGCGATGGAGGATTTCCTCATGGTCGGGCTCCGAGTCCTGGATGGCGTTTCGCGCAGCCGGTTCCGGCAGCAATTCGGGATTTCTATGGAAGAGGTATTCGCCGGCCCGCTGAATAAAATGATAGGTGCGGGACTTCTAGATTCCACGGATGACGGATATAAACTGAGCAGTAAAGGCATTCTGTTCGGCAACGATGTGTTTGCCGAATTTATAGGCAGCTTGTCAGCAAATTAATCTATTGAACTTATATGCGCTCTGTTGTATATTTATTCATAACATGACGGAGCGTGTAAAGGGGAGACGGACAACAATGTCGGCGGTATGCAGAAAGGCGAAGTTAGAAGATGTTGAGCCGCTTTATCAGATGATTCAGGGTTATGCGGAAAAGGGCATTATGCTGCCCCGGTCCAAAAAAGTGTTGGAGAAACAAATCGAGGAATTCGTGGTGGCCGAATCCGAAGGAAACGTGATCGGCTGCGGTTCCTTATGCCAGCTGGGAAATGACCTTGTAGAGATTCGTTCACTCGGCATCTCCGATGGTTATAAAGGGCAAGGAATCGGCTCCATGCTGGTGGATTCCCTTCTGGAAGAAGCGAAACGGCGCGAGCTTCCGAAAGTGATGGCCTTGACGTACGAGGTATCCTTTTTCATCAAAAACGGCTTTGCCGTCGTGGAGAAGGAGATTTTCCCGGAGAAAGTGTGGACCGACTGCATTCACTGCAAGAAGCAGCACGCTTGTGACGAAATAGCTGTTCTTAAAGTACTGAACTGACTTGACAATCCTCAGGTCGGTTTGGTATTTTTGTTATATCGGTTAGCACTCGATGGCGATGAGTGCTAACGAAAGTGAAATTAAGCAGTCAGCAAGGAGGGGAGCGACATGTTAACAGATCGTCAACGCATGATTTTGAATGCCATTGTGGATGACTATATCCGTTCTGCCGAGCCGGTTGGTTCAAGAAGCATTTCCAAACGTGGGGATGTCGGATACAGTCCGGCAACCATTCGTAACGAGATGGCTGATCTGGAGGAACTCGGTTTTCTGGAGCAGCCTCATACATCAGCTGGACGAATTCCGTCACATAAAGGATATCGTTATTATGTTGATCATCTCACGTCGTCGTTTTCCTTGAACCCTGCGGAACTGCATATGATGAAATCCTTTTTTGCAGAAAAGCTGAACGTGATGGAGCAGATGATACAGCATACAGCTGGCATTCTGTCTCAGATGACTAATTACACTTCCATCCTGCTTGGACCGGAAGTTTTTCATACGTCTTTGCGTCATTTCCAGCTTCTTCCTCTCCATGAGGATCAAGCGGTAGCCATCATCGTAACCAGCACAGGGCAAGTCGAGAACAAGATTGTTTCGATTCCGCAGGGTGTGTCCGTTTCCGATCTGGAGCAAGTGGTCAATCTTCTGAACAAGAAGCTGGTCAACGTGCCTCTATATAAACTCAAGACCCGTTTGTATACGGAGATTGGCGAGGAAATGCAGCGGCATATTTCACATTATGAAGACCTCATGAGTATGCTGGATATCGCCCTTAACAATGAACCGGACCATCGCGGCGTATATCTCAGCGGAACGACCCACATGCTGAATCAGCCGGAGTTCAAGGATGTGGATAAGGTAAGGGAGATTTTCGAGCTTCTGGAACAGACACCCGCACTGTTGAAACTCATGGCTCCTGCTCCCGGTGAGCATGGTGTCCAAGTGAAGATCGGTACGGAAAATACGCATGAAGCGATTTCCAATTGCAGTTTGATTACTGCGACTTATTCAATAGATGGAAAAGCGCTCGGTTCGATTGGTATTCTCGGTCCTACTAGAATGGAATATGCACGGGTGATCGGCATCTTGAATGTGTTATCCCATGATCTGACGAAGCTGCTGTCACACTGGTACAAATAAAGGAGTGAGACAGATGAGCCAAGGACAACATAGCCAAGTGGACGGAGATGAACGTTATTCTACGCTATTAAACAACAGTAATGCCGTCCGGGCCGTCACGTCCGCTGTAGAAGGCACGCTTGGTCCGAAGGGGCTCGACGTGATGCTGGTAGGTCCCCGCGGCGAAGTGGTCATTACCAATGACGGGGTAACGATTCTGGATAAAATGGATGTCACCCACCCGGCTGCCCGCCTTCTCATTCAGGTGGCAAGAGCGCAGCAGGAGAAAATCGGCGACGGAACCACAACGGCTACCGTGCTTGCAGGCGCACTTGTGCAGGAAGGGGTTTCCCGCATCACCCGCGGGGTGCCTGCATCCAAGGTGGTGGAGGGGCTGCGTCAAGGAATCGAGAAGTCGATGGAGCTCTTAACCAAGCGGGTTCGGCTGATCGACGGATTGGATGATCCGCTGCTGGAACGGACGGTGTACGTTGCGGGGCGTGAACGGAAGGACATCGTGGAGCTGATTATGCAAGCTGCACGGAAAGCCGGAATCACCCGTCTTCAGGATCCTTCCTACTCGCTCGCAGACAGTATAATTGCCCTGGAGAATGCCGAGAATGAAGTGTTTGAGGGGGTCCTGCTCCGACAGCGACCGATCTTCGCCCGCGAGTCCAGGTCTTATGACGATGCAAAGGTGTTGGTGCTGTTTGATTCTCTGGAGCCGGATGAGATCGATGAAGAGGCGCTCACAACCGAAGCCGGATTTGCGCAATATATGGATCTCCGAAAAGTGTTCGCTTCAGATTTGGAGAGATTGTCCGAGCTGTCCGTAAAACTCATCCTGCTTGAAAAAGGCATCCACCCGGATGCGGAGCAGTTTTGCCTGGATCACGGCATGATGGTTGTGCCGCGCGTGTCCCGTGCGGATCTTCGCCGGGTAAGCGATATGACGGGAGCTACTCCCATACGCCGCAAGGCGTTACATAAAGACTCGAAGGAGCTTGCGGTCCTTCTGGGTGATACCCCGCGTGTCGCTTATGATGAAGGCATCGAGAAAATCCGGCTGTCCTGCGGCAGCCAAGACAAGGACCGTATCGTGACGGTCATTGTTGGGGCAAGCACTTCCGAGGTCGTAGGCGAGGCGGCCAGAATCGCGGGAGATGCGGCCTCGGCACTTCAGGCTGCGGTTTCCGGAGGGGTGCTTCCGGGCGGCGGGACAAGCGAACTCGCGGTGTCCTACGAGTTGGAACGGATCCGGGAGGCTCAGAAAGGTATGGAAGCCTTCGGCATGGAAGCCGTCTCGGCGGCTCTGCGCAAGCCGATGTCGCAGATACTTCTCAATGCCGGTTACAACCCGCTCGAGAAGATGGAAGAAGTGCGCGCTGCGCAAATTCGTGCAGACTCTGATTGCATGGGTATTGATTGCGACAGCGGTCGGGTTGTTGATTATGAGGAGCTTGGCGTGCTGGATCCGGCACCGGTTAAAATTCACGGCCTGCGGGCAGCCGGTGAAGTGGCAGCAGCCGTGCTGCGGATTCATCACGTCATCAAGATGAAAGAAATAGGCGAATAACGCTTAAGGTATAGAACAAATCACGGATAGACTGTTTTAGACTATGAAGGAGGTGAAGGCGTCTTGAATAAAGAGCATAAGGATGCCGTTCAAGATACAGTTACAGAAGAAATGATGGAAGAAACTTTGGAGAACACGCCAAACACGGGTGAGAGCGGGTCTGCAGAGGAAGCCGTTAATCCCGAGATTCCTGTAACGGAATCGGCGGATGAAGCAGGTTCAGCAGAGATTGAGAAGCTTCAGGCTGAGGTGCTGGAGCACCAGCAGCGTACCCTGCGAGTTCAAGCGGATTTTGACAACTTCCGTCGTCGCACCCAGAAGGAGAAAGAGGATCTGGGCAAATATGCATCTTCCAAACTGATTACGGAGCTTCTGCCCGTCATCGACAATTTTGAGCGTGCCCTTCAGGCATCCGAGGAGAACCCGGAGTTTGAATCCTTCTCTAAGGGAGTCAGCATGATCTTCCGCCAGTTGGAATCGGTCCTTGCCACCGAAGGCTTGACCGCGATGAAGAGTGTAGGCGAGCCGTTCAATCCGGAGTATCACCAAGCGATCATGCAGGTGGATAGCGAGGAATACGAGGAAGGCATCGTGGTTGAGGAAGTGCAGAAAGGATATATGCTTAAAGATAAAGTGTTAAGACCTGCAATGGTTAAAGTGAGCATGTAAGCGACTTTCGATAGTCGTTTATCATATAAAAAATTGATGAAGATCATGCGAGGATTCGTGTGAATGAATAAGGAGGAAATTTTTACATGAGCAAAGTTATTGGTATCGACTTAGGAACAACCAACTCCTGCGTAGCCGTAATGGAGGGTGGAGAAGCAGTAGTTATTCCGAATCCGGAGGGTGCTCGTACGACTCCATCCGTTGTCGGATTTAAGAAAGACGGCGAGCGTATCGTTGGGGATACAGCGAAACGTCAAGCGATCACCAACCCGGATCGCACCATTATCTCTATTAAGCGTCATATGGGTACAAATCACAAAGAATCCATCGACGGCAAAGACTACACGCCGCAAGAAATCTCTGCTATCATTCTGCAGAAGCTGAAATCCGATGCGGAAGCCTATCTGGGCCAACCAGTAACCCAGGCGGTTATTACGGTTCCTGCATACTTTAATGACAGCCAGCGTCAAGCGACCAAGGATGCCGGTAAAATCGCGGGTCTTGAAGTGCTGCGTATCGTCAACGAGCCGACAGCTGCTGCATTGGCTTACGGCATGGAGAAATCCGAAGATCAAACCATCCTGGTATATGACCTTGGCGGCGGTACATTCGACGTTTCCATTCTTGAACTGGGCGATGGCTTCTTCGAAGTAAAAGCAACCAGCGGGGACAACCAGCTTGGCGGCGACGACTTTGACCAAGTGATCATTGACTACCTGGTAGCCGAATTCAAGAAAGAGCAAGGCATCGATCTCAGCAAAGACAAAGCTGCTGTTCAACGTCTGAAAGACGCTGCGGAAAAAGCGAAAAAAGAATTGTCCGGCGTACTGACAACCACGATTTCGCTGCCGTTCATCACCGTTGCTGACGGCGTGCCTCAGCATCTAGAGATCAACCTGACTCGTGCTAAATTCGAAGAATTGTCGGCTACCCTGGTAGAGCGTACGCTTGGCCCGACTCGTCAAGCGCTTAGCGACGCAGGTTTGACCGCTAACGATATTCACAAAATCGTCCTTGTCGGCGGTTCCACTCGTATTCCTGCCGTACAGGAAGCGATTAAGAAATTGACAGGCAAAGAGCCTCACAAAGGCGTAAACCCTGACGAAGTGGTTGCGCTTGGAGCAGCCGTTCAAGCCGGCGTATTGACAGGTGACGTTAAAGACGTCGTGTTGCTCGACGTAACTCCGTTGTCCCTCGGTATCGAAACCGCAGGCGGCGTATTCACCAAAATGATCGACCGCAACACAACGATTCCAACAAGCAAATCCCAAGTATTCTCCACGTATGCCGATAATCAGCCGAGCGTTGAAATTCACGTGCTGCAAGGTGAACGCGAAATGGCTGCCGGCAACAAAACGCTGGGACGCTTCATGCTTGGAGACATTCCTCCAGCACCGCGCGGCGTGCCGCAAATCGAAGTTACCTTTGACATCGATGCGAACGGTATCGTAAACGTATCGGCGACGGATAAAGGTACTGGCAAGAGCCAGAAGATCACGATCACGTCCTCCAGCGGCTTGAGCGATGCTGAAGTTGAGCAAATGATGAAGGACGCTGAGCTTCATGCCGAAGAAGACCGTAAACGCAAAGAGTTGGTAGAAGCTCGCAACAATGCGGACCAACTCGTATACACGACCGAGAAAACACTCAAGGATCTGGGCGACAAAGTCGATGCTTCCGAAGTGGAAAAAGCGAACGAAGCGAAAGACAAAGTGAAGAAGGCCCTTGAATCCGATAACCTCGAAGAAATTAACGCTTCGGTAGAGGAGTTGACTCAAATCGTTCAGCAGCTGTCCGTAAAGCTGTATGAGCAAGCAGCACAACAGGAACAGCAAGGTGCTGAAGGTGCTGACGCCGGCGCTCCTAAGAAAGACAATGTCGTAGATGCAGATTACGAGGTTGTTGACGAAGATAAAAACAAAGGTTAATCTGAATAGATTGTATGGGAAGGTCAAAGCTGCGCATCTTCGCACTTTGGCTTTCCTTATGTAAAAGAGTAATAAAGAGATTGGGGTGAAACCGTGGCTGATAAGCGTGATTATTATGAGGTGCTCGGTGTCGGCAAGGATGCATCGGACGATGAAATCAAGAAGGCGTACCGCAAAATGGCTCGCCAATATCATCCGGACGTGAACAAAGCGGCTGACGCGGAAGCCAAATTTAAGGAAGTGAAAGAGGCTTACGATGTATTGAGCGATGGTCAGAAGCGTGCGCAATATGACCAGTATGGTCATATCGATCCGAACCAAGGTATGGGCGGAGGCGGTTTCTCCGGTGATTTCGGCGGTTTTGGAGATATATTCGATATGTTCTTTGGCGGTAATGGTCGCCGTGATCCGAATGCGCCTCAGCGGGGGAACGATCTGCAATATACGATGACGGTTGAATTCAAGGAAGCGGTATTCGGTAAGGAAACGGATATTACCATTCCGAGAACAGAGACATGCGATACATGTCACGGCTCCGGTGCGAAGCCGGGCACGCAGCCGCATACATGTTCGGTGTGTAACGGCAGCGGGCAGCAAGAAGTCGTGCAAAATACGCCGTTTGGACGTATGGTAAACCGTCGCGCTTGCTCGAACTGTAACGGAACAGGGAAAATCATCAAAGACCGCTGCTCGACTTGTAACGGCAACGGCAAAGTGAAGAAGCAGCGCAAGATTCATGTTCGCGTGCCTGCCGGTGTGGACGACGGAGCTCAGCTTCGCATGACAGGTGAAGGCGAAGGCGGTTTCCGCGGCGGCCCGGCCGGTGACTTGTATATTGTCATCCGCGTGAAGCCGCATGACTTCTTCGAACGCGAAGGGGACGACATTTATTGCGAAGTGCCGCTTACCTTCGCTCAGGCTGCGCTTGGCGACGAGATTGAGATCCCGACGCTGACGGAGAGAGTGAAGCTGAAGATCCCGGCCGGTACGCAGACGGGAACCTTCTTCCGCTTGAAAGGCAAAGGGGTGCCTCGGCTTCGCGGCATGGGACAGGGTGACCAGCACGTCAAGGTTGTGGTCGTTACGCCAAGCAAGCTGAGTGATGATCAGAAAGAGCTGCTTCGTCAGTTTGCTTCCCTTGATGGCGAACAGACCCATGAGCAGGAACAGTCTTTCTTTGACCGTGTAAAAAAAGCATTCCGCGGTGACTAATACAAACTGATGGGGTTAACCCCCCTCATAACTTAGAAGAACAGCAGCAGGCTTAAGGTGATCAACCTTCGGCCTGCTGTTTTTTCTTTCTGGGGACGGAAGGGAGCTTTAGGTGGTCTGCCAGCTTAAACAGCCGATTCCTCAAGAATAAAACACTTGACGATGAAGCAACCTAGGGAAGTTCCAGCTAGGAAGTTGCAATCTTGAATAGGAAATGCAGGTGAAATGAAGTGGCAGAGAAAAATATTTTGGCGTATTTTAAAAGCCCGGAAGAAGCCCAGCATGCAGCCCGCAAATTGCAGTCGCTGCGCGTTGCCGATATGTCCATCGACCGGTTTAGCGCCGATCCCGGCGGAGAGCTCAACGATCCGATGAATCCGTTGACAGGCAACATTGCAAGCTTAACGACGCTGACCTTAAATGCGGATATTTCGGGGCCGAGAGCCGGAATTCTCGGGGCGGCGGATCCGTCCGCCAGCGGGATGAGCAGCGGCGGGGAGGACGGAACCGAAGGCCGGGATATTTTGCTGACGGTTGTGTTGGACGAAGGCGTATTCCCGCAAGCCATGCGGTTAATCGAAGAATCCGGCGGCATGATTTAAGGTAAGCACGGCTCTGATCTTTTATTTTGGAAAGGAGAACGGCATTCATGATGAGACGCGTAAAAAAAGGGAAGATATCAAGCAAAACCGAGAAAATGATTGCGCTTCAATCCGCTAAGGCGGAGGATGTTGAATTTTCGGCCATGGAAGCCGATCACGATGATGTGGAAGCTCTGCGCAGAAGCGAGGCGGCGGATGAACGCCAATTGAAGAAAATTCTCGATGAAACCAGTAAAAATGTAGATTAATTGTTGGCTGCAGCGTTTGGAAGAGCCCTCTTACCTTTCTTGTTACGGAGGTGGTAAGCAGGGCTTTTTTGTTGAAGAGATAAGAAAGTATAAACTTCGGAGGATATCCATCCTTATGCAGCAAGTAAAACTTCCGCCATATAAGGTCTGTCTTCTGAGAAAGTACGCTGATAGACTTATACCGCATTTGACCGATTTGTAGGTAAAGTCCTCATGGTATTTTAGTACAAACTTTGTATCCGGGGTCCTCAATATAGTACAATAATATCTATGTATGAATGAGGAGGAACAGTAGCACATGTTATGGCATGAATTAACGATACATACCACGGAGGAAGCCGTGGAGATGATTACGAATTTCCTGCATGAGGCGGGAGCCGGAGGCGTTTCGATCGAAGAATCCGGTACGACAAACAAGAAGCGGGACACATCCCTTGGACAGTGGTTTGATGAGATCGTTCCGTTTAACGATATTCCTGAGGGGCAAGCCGTTATCAAAGGGTACTTTGATGAGACGGTGACCCTGGAAGCGATCCGTGATGAGATAACGCCGCGCGTGAATGAACTGAAGGAATTCGGGATTGATACAGGTGAAGTCAGATATGAGATGAAGACCGTCGATGAGAATGAATGGGCAACGGCCTGGAAGCAGTATTTCAAACCGATCCGCGTATCCGAGCGATTGACAATCAAACCGACATGGGAAGAGTACACGCCGGAATCCGATCAAGAATCGATTATTGAGCTGGACCCGGGCATGGCATTCGGCACGGGAACGCATCCGACCACTTCGTTATGCTTGCGCACACTCGAGATGGTGATCAAGGGCGGAGAGGAAGTCATAGATGTTGGGACAGGCTCTGGCATTCTCTCCATCGGCGCCGCGCATTTGGGAGCTTCACGGATACTGGCTCTCGATCTGGACCCGGTTGCTGTATCCAGCGCAATGGAGAATACCCGCCTTAACGGCTTGGAAGATCGGATTACGGTCAAGGAAAGCGATCTGCTCTCTGTAATCACCAATCAATCCGGTCCATCGGATCTGGGCGTGACGCTGCCGGTGCAAGTTGTAGTGGCTAACATTTTGGCTGAGGTCATCCTGTTGTTTGTCGACGATGTATACCAGGCTCTTCAGCCGGGAGGCGCTTATATCGCCTCGGGCATTTACAAGAACAAAGAAGAGATCGTAGAGAAGGCGCTGATTGCCTCCGGTTTCGAAATTGCCGACATCTGCCGCGAGGATGATTGGGTTGCGTTCGTGGCGAGGAAAAACTGATTATGGAGTTTTTGGACCAACTGTTATTTTATCCGCTGGAGCAACTTCCTTTTTATCTGATTGCTTTGATTATTGCCTTTACCGTGCATGAATTCTCGCATGCCTATTTTGCGAATAAATTCGGAGACCCGACGGCCAAGCTGCTGGGAAGGGTCACGCTGAATCCGGCGGTGCATTTTGATTTTCTGGGGATTATTCTCTTGCTGATTGCAGGTTTCGGCTGGGCGCGGCCGGTACCGATCAATCGTGGGAACTTCAGCAACCCGCGCCGAATGAGCATCATTGTGGCGGCTGTGGGTCCACTGAGCAACCTTCTGCTGGGAATACTGGGGGCGCTCATTTATGCTGTTCTGTATCAAACAGGAATGATTCCTCCAGTCGGATTAACCAAGTCGGATCAAGCGGTGCATTTGTTCTTTAATATATTTATATTGCTCAACTTCTTTCTATGCCTGTTCAATCTTGTTCCATTGCCTCCGCTGGACGGCTACAGGGTTCTTGAGAATGCGCTGCCTCCGCGTCTCAGTGCGAGAATTCAGAAGTTTGAGCAATGGTCGATCCTGTTCTTCCTGTTGATCATATTGTTGCCCGTGTTCCAGGATTATACGATCAAGCCCCTGTATGATGCGGCACATGCGCTGTCATCCAAATTTTTGGACATGTTCATTATGATGACCGGCGGTTACCGGCTCTGATTTACTCTGGTCAGTTAGCACGAAAAGTTGTATGATGGGGTTTGGCGATTTTGGAGTTAGGTGAGGTTAAAGATGCAGCGATATTTTGTGACTCCCGAACAATTCGAGGGAGACCGTGTTGAGATTACGGGCGATGACGCCCGTCATATTACCAAGGTCATGCGAGGCAGACTTGGTGATAAATTGATTGTAAGCGATGGGGCATCACGCGAAGCCATGGTGGAGATTGAAAGCATCGAAGCGGCCAGCGTCTTTGCCGTTGTAATTGAACCCATGGAGATGACCCAGGAACCGCGTCTGCAAGTGAGCATCGCTCAAAGCTTGCCGAAAGGCGATAAGATGGAGACCGTCATCCAAAAGTGCACCGAGATCGGCGCGGTGTCCTTTGTGCCCTTTCTATCGGACAGAACGATTGTTCAGTACGATGCCAAGAAGGAAGGGAAGCGGCTGGAGCGCTGGCGCAAGATTGCGAAAGAGGCGGCTGAACAGGCGCATCGTAACCGGATACCGTCTGTTGAACAGCCTTTGTCGTGGAAAAATCTGCTTGCAGCGTTTTCCGGCTATGATGCCGTATATTTTTGTTATGAAAAAGAGCATGGCTCCCAGCTGAGGGACGTGCTGAAGCCTTTTGTAGAGCAGGCGCTGTCGAATTCGGCCGAGGAGGCCAGCCTGCTGCTGGTCGTTGGACCCGAGGGCGGCTTTACGGAAGAGGAATGCCGAGCCGCCGAAGATGCAGGAGCCGTATCCGTTGGACTTGGAAGACGGATCCTTCGCTGCGAGACTGCCGGCATGACGGCGCTTGCCTGCGCACTATATGAATCTGGAGAAATGGGGGGCGTTTGAACATGCCATCCGTAGCGTTTTATACGTTGGGTTGCAAAGTCAATTTTTACGATACCGAGGCCATCTGGCAATACTTCAAAAATGAAGGCTACGACCAGGTGGACTTCGAACAAACCGCAGATGTTTATTTGATTAACACCTGCCACGTTACCAATACAGGGGATAAGAAGAGCCGTCAGATGATCAGACGCGCGGTTCGCCGCAATCCCGAGGCCATCGTGGCTGTAACGGGCTGCTACGCCCAGACCTCGCCTGCAGAAATTCTGGATATACCGGGTGTGGATCTTGTGATCGGGAACCAGGATCGCGATAAAATCATGGATTTCATCCATGATATTGAAAAGACGCGTCAGCCGATTAATGCTGTCCGCAATATTATGAAGACCCGGGTATTTGAGGAAATGGACGTTCCGGATTTCGCGGAACGCACTCGTGCATTTCTGAAAATCCAGGACGGCTGCAACAACTTCTGTACGTTCTGCATTATCCCTTGGTCCCGCGGTTTGTCACGCAGCCGTGATCCGAAGAGCATCATTAAACAGGCGCATCAGCTGGTTGGAGCGGGTTATAAGGAAATCGTGCTGACCGGTATTCACACAGGCGGATACGGAGATGATCTTGAAGATTACAGATTGTCCGATTTGCTGTGGGATCTTGACCGGGTAGACGGTTTGGAACGGATCCGCATCAGCTCCATCGAAGCAAGCCAGATCGATGAGAAGATGCTGGATGTGCTGAACCGCTCCAGTAAAATGTGCCGCCACCTTCATATTCCGCTGCAAGCGGGGGATGATACGGTACTGAAACGGATGCGCCGTAAATATACAACCGAAAAGTTCTATAACAAGATGGGCTTGATTCGTCAAGCGATGCCCGATGTGGGCATTACGACGGACGTTATCGTTGGCTTCCCTGGCGAAACCGACGAGATGTTCCGTAACGGTTATGATCTGATGAAGTCAATTCAGTTCTCCGAGATGCATGTATTCCCGTATTCGAAGCGTACCGGCACGCCGGCGGCACGGATGGAGGATCAGGTGGACGAGGAAGTGAAGAATGCACGTGTGCATGATTTGATTGACTTGTCAGAGCAGCTGCAGCTTGCATATGCTGAACGTTTTGTGGGTCAGATTCTGGAAGTGATACCGGAGCGTGAATACAAGGGAGCTCCTAACGGCGGAAAGATGCAGGGGTACAGCGATAATTACCTGCAGCTTGTATTCAACGGATCGCCTGATCTCGAAGGCAAACTGTGCCGCGTAAAAGTAACCAAAGCCGGTGTGAATGAATGCGAGGGTGAACTCCTCAGCGTCATGGATCATGGACTAAAGGCAGCTGCCCAGTAATTCCAATAGCGGCCATACCAGACAAGGATTTCATTTCCTGGCTACCGGAAGTGGAATCCTTGTTGTACATGAAGGAGGAATAGGACATGACATATACACAGATTTCCGCAGGCGGCGTGGTATACCGTCATCATGAAGGGGCGCTTCAGATCCAGCTTATTTTGGACCGTTATGGAAAAACCTCGCTTCCCAAAGGCAAGATGGAAGCCGGTGAAACCGTCGAGCAAACGGCACTTCGAGAGATTTGCGAGGAGACAGGTATAGTCGGATCCATCACCTCTCCAGTGGACATTATTGCATATAAATACCATCATCCCGAGTTCGGCCAGGTGGACAAGGAAGTTCATTACTATCTGGTTAAGGCAGAAAAAGGCAGCTTAAAACCCCAAGTCGAGGAAATCAACGGGGTGGACTGGTTCGAGCCTTTGGCCGCATGGAGGAAGCAGCGCAGCAACGGATATAATAACAATGATATCATCCTGCGTAAAGCGCTAACGCTGCTTGAGGTTAGCATTCCTGCGGATGAAGATATGAAATCTTAGGTCTGTGCCCGCTTGTTCCAGAAGGGCAGATAGCATAGCGGGAGCGCGATAAGTGAGCATATGATATTAAACAAGGTTTGCGCATGGGCGATTTGCCCGGCCGGATCCGCCGCTAACCATCCGGATACGGTAGTTAAGCCCGATATGAACGGAGTAAAGAGCAGGACACCGCCGATATTCAGCCCCATATGGGACCATGCCACGAATCGCCCTGCTCGGGTACTGCCGATGGCTGCTATAAGCGCTGTGGCGCAGGTGCCGACATTCGAGCCCAGAACGATGGCAACGCCGATCTCCGGAGGCAGGGCGCCACTGGCTGCAAGCCCCATAGCCATAGCGATGACAGCGGCGCTGCTGTGCATCATAGCAGTCAATATCGTTCCGGCTGCAATGCCCCAGAGGACGCTCCGCGAAGCGTGGTCCAGGAACCATTGGAACACACCGAAGCTTTGAAGGGTCGGGCCGATGGATTGCATGAATTGTATAGCAAGCAGCACCAGCGAGAATCCGGCGACGGCAAGGCATAAAAACTGGCTGCGGATCAAATTGTTTTTTAACTTGTCGTAGCTCGGAGGCACGCGTTCGCTGACGAGTACGGCCCCGACCCATAGCATTAGCGAGAGGACAAGCAGCGGCATGGCGGCTTGTCCGATCTGGAGGCTGATGAGCTCGGTAGTTACCGTTGTGCCGATGTTGGTGCCGAGAATAACGCCCAGGGTACCGGCGAGGCTTAACAATCCGGCATTGGCGAAACCGATTGCCAGCACGGTGACGGCGGTACTGCTTTGCAGCAGAGCCGTGACCGCCGTGCTGGCGATCATGCCTTTAAGGGGCGTGGATGTCGCTTTGTGAAGCCACTTATGCAGCAGCGGACCGGCCCAGCGTTGGAGGGCAACCTCCATGACCTTCATGCCGAACAGGAACAGGACAAGATCATAACAGATGGGAAACCAGAGTGAGGATAGCATGATGTTCTCCTTTTTGTGAAATAAAATGGGGATATGAAGCATCCGCTGCTGTGAAAGTCCGGCGAAAAACTTATTTTCTTAATTACGTATATGACCCTTGGCGGACATGCATGCCTATGGAATGGCCAGGGATAACTTAAGGAGTGAAATACAGTGCCATCGGTAATTTTGGAGCGCAGTCGAAAAAAGAGACTGGAGCAGGGGCATCCCTGGGTTTATAAAAGCGAGATTGCCTCTGTTGAAGGTGAACCCAAGCCGGGGGATATCGTATCGGTACTAAACCATCAAGGCCGTTTTCTCGCCTCCGGTTATTACAACCCGCAATCGCAAATCACCGTACGGACCGTTTCGTACGAGCCCGTTGAGACGATGGACAAGGCTTTTTTCGCCGCCAGGTTTCAGGAATGCCTGAAACACCGGGAACGGTTTATCGGAGATGAGAACGCCTACCGGTTGGTATATGGCGAGGCGGATTTTCTGCCGGGGCTGATTGTGGACCGGTTTGATGACGTACTGGTCATGCAGCTGCTGACGCTGGGTATGGATCGCTGCCGTGAGGACATCGTCAACGCGCTTATCGAGGTAGTCCAGCCGAAAGGAATCTATGAACGAAGCGACGTATCCATCCGGGAACTGGAAGGGCTGGAGCAGCGCACGGGTATTCTATACGGGGAATGTCCTCGCCACGTCACGGTGATGGAGAACGGCCTAAAGATCAAGGTCGATATCGAAGAAGGCCAGAAGACCGGATATTTCTTTGATCAGCGCGAGAACCGGGCATCCATTAAACCGTTAATGAACGGTTGGGGAAGCCGCAGCGGGATCTCGCTCCAGACTGTGGAACGAGACGGTGAGAAGAAGACCTTACCGGTGAACAAAAGCGGAAAGGAAGTTACTTTTCCTTATTGGGATGGAGCCACGGTGCTGGAATGCTTTTCGCATACGGGCAGTTTCACGCTGCATGCCTGCCTTTATGGCGCCAAGAAAGTGACCTGCCTTGACATATCGGAGCATGCCATTGAAAGCGCCAAAGAGAATGTGGAATTGAACGGATTCCAGGATCGCGTGGAGTTTGTAGTGGACGATGCCTTCCAATATTTGCGCAATCAGGTAAAAGGGCTGGAGGAACGCGAGTTGCGTGCGCAAGGGGATCAAAAAGTGGATACCTCCAAACCGCTGACCGCAGGAGGCGGACGTTCCTGGGATGTGATTATTCTGGACCCGCCTGCTTTTGCCAAAACCAGGTCTGCCGTCAAAGGGGCTTGCCGCGGATATAAAGACATCAATCTTCATGGCATGAAACTGGTGAATGAGGGCGGTTATTTGGTTACGGCAAGCTGCTCGTACCATATGCGGCCGGATTTGTTCCTGGAGACCATTCAGGATGCGGCAAAAGACGCCGGAAAAATTCTGAGACTCGTGGAATGGCGTGCGGCTGGCAAGGATCATCCGCAAATTCTCGGGGTCGACGAGGGGCATTATTTAAAATTTGCCGTGTTTGAAGTGCGCAGCAAATCGAAACTTTAAAGTGCAGCAGCACGGTAGAAGCGAAGGATCTTGCCATGGTGGGTGAACCACGTGGCAGGGTCCTTTTTTGTATGCCCGCAATAATTTGGAATGGGAATGAAATCCAAACGTATGTTCCATCAAACGTTACTTATGCTATACTAGTAATCAGCATCTTTTTTGATAGAGAACGAACCAAGACGTGGATTTCACATGAATTTTGATAGATTTGACCAATAGATTCAAGGGTATGATTTCACCGGACAGGCAGTTGTTTTGGAGGGTGAAGGAGTCCTTTTCGCCAGACGATGTAAAGGAGGCATAGCATGAGCGTTCAATTTATTATCGGCAGGTCGGGCAGCGGTAAGAGCACGTCGATCCGCCAAGAGATGATCGAGCGATTGGAGCAGGATCCCAAGGGGAATCCGATGATACTGATCGTTCCCGAGCAAGGTTCCTATGAAGCGGAGCACGCACTCGTTAATGCGGGAGGCATTCGCGGGATGATGCGCGCGCAAGTGCTCAGTTTCCGTCGACTGGCTTACCGTGTCATGCAGGAAACCGGCGGGGCCGCGAAGGTAGCGATCAGCGAAGAAGGAAAACGCATGCTGCTGTACAAAATTTTGCGGAGGCGCAAAGAAGAGCTCCAATTGTTCGGTGCTTCGGGAGAGCAGCATGGTTTTGTCGGTAAGCTGAGCGAGCTGTATACGGAAATGAAGCGCTATTGCATTGACGCTGCCTGCATGGAGGAGCAGCTGGGACAGATGCTGTCAGGCTCTGGGAATTCTCCGATGCTTCGGCGCAAGCTGGAGGACATCGTTACGGTTTTCCGCGATTTTGAGCTTGAGATTTCAAGGTTCTACATGGATGAGGAAGATACGCTGGCCTCATTGGCAGAGGGCGTGACCCAATCGGAGTATATCAAGCGCGCGGACATTTGGATCGATGGCTTCCATGGCTTTACGCCGCAGGAGTACCGGGTGCTCCGGGAAATTATGACGCATGCCAACCGCGTAACGATTGCGTTGACACTGGACAAGCCTTATACGAACGGGAATGTTCCGCATGAGCTGGATCTCTTTCATCCTACCGCGGTGACGTACATAAAGCTTGAAGGCATTGCCGATGAGATGGGGTTGGATATGGAGTATCGTGTTCTACAACCCGATGTTCTTCCGCGGTTTCAAGAATCCCCTCTGCTTGCCCATCTCGAGCGCGGTTATGATCGGAAGAAACGTTGGACGGAAGCTGCCCGGGACGGAGTTACAGTGAGCCATCCGGACGGCAGCAGGGCAGGTCTTCTTCTGCATGCTGCGAGTCACCGCCGGGCTGAAATTGAAGGGGCTGTACGCGAAATGGTGCGTCTCGCCCGGGAAGAAGGAGCAAGATACCGGGAAATGGCCGTGTTTGTCCGGAATATGGGAGAATATGAGCATCTGATAGGTCCTTTGTTCAGGGAACACGGCGTTCCTTATTTTCTGGATCAGAAGCGAAGCGAGCTCCATCATCCGCTGGTCGAATTTATTCGCTCTGCGCTGGATATCATCGGACGCCGCTGGCGTTATGAGGACGTATTCCGCTGCGTGAAGACGGATCTGCTGCTGCCGCTGGACGGATCGCTTACCCGTGAGGACATGGACCGTCTGGAGAACCATGTGCTGGCTTCCGGAATCCAGGGCACACGCTGGACGGATGGACGCCCCTGGAAGGGGATTCCAAGTCTCTCATTAGAAGATGGAGAGAGTGAGGTGCGAAATCCGCATGGGATGCAGGCGATTGAGTATGCCAGAAAGGTGATTACGGAGCCGCTGTATGCGTTTGAGAAGCGGATGAAGAAGGCAGCGAATGCAATGGATCAGAGCACGGCAGTCTACCGGCTTTTGGAGGAAACCGCTGTTCCTGAGAAGCTCGAGCTGTTAAGCCGCGCTGCTCTGGATGCCGGGCGTCCTGAGGAAGCAAGGGAGCATCGCCAGGTATGGGGGGCCGTGCTTGACCTGCTCGATCAGATTGTGGAGATGATGGGTGCGGAGAAGCTCAGCACCGAATTGTTCACGGGCGTGCTGGGTACGGGACTTACGGAGATGAAAATGGCTCTGGTGCCTCCTTCTCTGGATCAAGTGCTGATCGGCAGCATGGATCGGACACGGACGGGCGGGGTGAAATATGCTTTTCTGCTCGGCATTAACGATGGAGTTCTCCCAGCCCAGTTCCAGGACGATGGGATCCTGACAGAACCGGAGCGTGTTCAGCTCGAAGACCGCGGCTTGGAGCTTGCTCCAAGCATATCCCGCAGACTGCTGGATGAACGGTTCCTGATTTATAATGCTCTGACTTCGGCCAGTAATCAGCTGTGGGTCAGCTATCCTGCGGCGGACGATGAAGGCAAGACGTTGCTGCCATCCGAGGTCATCCGCCATTTGAAGCTGATGTTTCAGATGGAAGAGGTCCCTTTGTTTCCAAGACCGCATGCCGGGCAATCGGCCAGCGAGCAGGAGCATTATGCAGCCCGTCCGGATAAGACGCTTGCTTATTTAACGGGTCGCCTTCGTGACTGGAGGAATGGCGAGGAGATTCCGGACTTTTGGTGGCATGTGTACAATTGGTATGCGGAACAGCCGGAATTAAGGCCGCGTCTTTCTTCGATGCTCTCGTCCTTGTCTTACCGAAATGAAGCCCGGCCGCTTAAGCAGGAAACCAGCAGGCAGTTGTACGGAACGAAGCTGCGGACGAGCGTGTCCCGGATGGAGCGCTTTGTTGCGTGTCCGTTTTCCCATTTTGCCTCCCATGGTTTGAAGCTGAGAGAACGGCAGTTGTACCGTCTTCAGGCTCCTGACATCGGGCAGCTGTTTCATGCTGCCTTAAGCAGCATGGCCGTGAAGTTTCAATCACAGCATCGAAGCTGGGGAGACTTGAGCGCGGAGGAATGCCTGCGCGAGGCGGAAGCAACGGTCGATCGGCTTGCTCCCATGCTGCAGGGTGAAATTCTATTGAGCTCCAAGCGATACGGATATATTTCGCGCAAGCTGAAAAACATCGTGGGCAGAGCGTCCGTAATTTTGGGCGAACAAGCAAGGCGCGGCAAATTTGAGCCGATCGGTCTCGAGCTCGATTTCGGTCCCGGGAAGCCGCTGCCGCCGCTGACGTTTGAATTGCCGAACGGGGTCAAGATGGAGATTGTCGGGCGGATTGACCGGGTCGACATGGCACGCGGAGAGCATGGGATCATGCTCCGGGTCATTGATTATAAATCCAGCCAGAAGGATCTGCGATTGCATGAGGTCTATTACGGGTTATCCTTGCAGATGCTGACCTATCTGGACGTGCTGCTGACGTTTGCGGAGGACTGGCTCGGCGAGCAGGCCTTGCCTGCGGGAACCTTGTATTTCCACGTTCATGATCCAATCCTGCAATCCGCAAACGGCATGACGCCGGAGCAGGCGGCAGAGGAGCTGCTTAAACGATACAAAATGAAGGGCCTGCTGCTGGCAGACCGCGAAGCGGTTTCCCTCATGGATTCGTTCCTTGAAAAAGGGCACTCGGCCATTCTGCCCGTCGCCGTCAAAACGGACGGCAGCTTCTACAGCAGCGCGGCCGTGGCAACGCCTGACCAGTGGAAGACCTTGTTGTCAGCCGTGCGGGAGAACATGCTGAATATCGGTTCCAGAATTACGGGAGGCGATGTCGCGATTGTGCCATACCGGATTCAGCAGGAGACAGCCTGTACGTACTGTTCCTTCCGGCCTGTATGCCAGTTTGACGACGCAATAGAGGGCAGCGAATATCAGCTGCTGGGTAAACCGGGTAAAGATCAGGTTTGGGATATGCTTGGACATCCGAAGGGAGGAGAGAGCCGGTGAGAGAGATGATAGCAAAACCCGAGGGCAGCATGTGGAGTGACGACCAGTGGAAAGCCATCGCGCTCTCGGGCGATGACATGCTGGTTGCCGCTGCGGCTGGTTCAGGGAAGACCGCCGTGCTGGTTGAACGGATCATTCGCAAAATTCTCGACGATTCCGCGGGGTTCAGTGTTGACCGGCTTCTTGTGGCTACGTTTACCAAGGCAGCGGCTGCCGAAATGCGGGGACGGATCCGGGAAGCGCTTGACCGTGAGCTGGACCGGGATCCGGACAATGAGCATATCCGGCGACAGCTCGCTTTGCTTGGCAGGGCGTCGATTACAACGCTGCATTCCTTTTGCATGGAAGTCATTCGGCGATATTATCAGTTAATACCTCTGGATCCGGGATTCCGCATTCTGAATGAACATGAGGCGGATTTAATGCGGCAGGATTTGCTGGAGGAGCTGTTCGAAGAGAAATACGGCGAGGCCGAGGACGATTCGGAGAGCCGTTTTGTAAGATTGGCGGACTGGTTTAGCGGCGAGCGAACAGATGACGCGCTGTACCGACTCGTGCAGCGTCTCTACGATTTCTCCCGCAGCCATTCTTGGCCGGCACATTGGCTTAGGGAAACGGCTGCCGGCTTCCAGGTGCAAGATACGGAGGCTCTTGGGCAAACGCCATGGGTTCAAAGCATATTGGCGGATGCGCGGTTGGCCTTGAATGGAGCAGCCGGGTTGCTGCAGCAAGCCAGGGCGATCGCCATGCAGCCGGGAGGTCCTGCGCCGTATGTCGACAATCTGGATGACGACTTGCGCCTGGTCGCCTCCCTGCTCGAGGCCATCGATATTTCGCCGTGGGAATCGTTGTACGGCATTTTCCGCGAGGCGTCTTTCGGCAAGCTCAAATCCGTTCGGAAGGATGAGGTGCTGCCGGAGCTTCAGGAACAGGTTAAGGAACTGCGCGATAACGTGAAGAAAATTGTTAACGAGTTGAAAAGTGCATTGTTTGGCCGTCCGGCATCGGAGTTTTTACAGGAACTTCACACGGCAGCGCCGCTGATGATGGAGCTGGCCGAGACGGTTATCGCTTTTGGCGAGCGATACCGGGAGGCCAAGGCAGCCAAAGGCATGGTCGACTTTAACGACCTTGAGCATTATTGCCTCCATATTCTTCGCCACCCCGATTCCGTACCGGGCCATATGATGCCTTCCGATGCGGCGATGGAATATCGCGAGCAGTTTGATGAAGTGCTGCTCGACGAATATCAGGATACGAATAGCGTACAGGAAGACATTGTGCGATTGATCTCCCGGGAAATGCCGGGTAACCGGTTTATGGTCGGAGACGTGAAGCAGAGTATTTATCGGTTCCGCCTGGCGGAGCCGGGACTGTTTCTCGATAAATATAAGACGTTCTCTTCCGACGCGAGCACGGCTCAAGCCGGCATCCGGATTGATTTGGCCCGTAATTTCCGCAGCCGGATGGAAGTGGTGGATGCCGTCAATTTGCTGTTCCGGCAGATCATGAATGAATCCGTAGCCGAGATTGCCTATGATGCCAGGGCTGAGCTTGTATGCGGGGCTTCCTTTCCGGAGCAGGAGATTCAGGATGGCACGAATCCTTACATCCCTGAATTGCTCCTGATCGATCGTGCCGGAAAAGGTGCGGAGGAGCAGTCCGAAGACTCGGCTTCCGAGGAAGACGGGGCTCCTCTTGAGGTTGAGGCGCTTGAAATGGAAACCGCCCAGCTGGAGGCTCGCGCCATTGCCCGCAGAATCCGTGAGATGACAGGCGAAAGCGGGAAGCCGCTCATGGTGTACGATAAGGGACTGAAATCGATGCGGCCCGCGGGGTACGGGGACATGGTTATTTTGCTGCGCTCAGCCATGGTATGGGCACCGTTAATTATAGAGGAGCTGCGTCAGGAAGGAATTCCGGCGTTTGGCGAGCAGAACAAAGGATATTTTCAGGCGACGGAAGTGGAGATCATCTTATCGCTGCTGCAGGTGATTGATAATCCCCGGCAGGATATTCCCCTGGCTTCCGTATTGCGCTCGCCCATCCTCGGATTATCCGAGGAAGAGATGGCACAGGTACGCCTGTGTGCCAAAGGGACTTATTACGATGCGCTTCAAGCGGCAGTCGCGTTAAGCAGCGTCCCGTCGGTCATGGATTCGACGCGCCCTGTGGGCTTTGTGGATGGCAAATGGACCCCAGGCGTAGAACTGGAAGGCTTGGCTGAAGCAGCAGCAGGTCATGAGCTTGTGGTTGGCAGCTTTCTTTCGGATGCTCCGCCATCAGCCGAAGGTCAGAATATCGAAATATCCCCGGAGCTTGGCTCAAAACTCGGATTGTTTATGGATCGGCTTCAGCGCTGGCGGCAGGAAGCCCGCCAAGGAAGTTTGAGCGATCTGATCTGGCGAATTTACAGTGAAACCGGCTATTTGGATTGGGTTGGCGGTCTGCCCGGCGGCAAGCAGCGTCAGGGCAATCTGACTGCTTTGTATGACAGAGCCGTGCAGTATGAACAGGATACAGCCTCCAGAGGTCTCTTCCGCTTCCTGACCTTTATCTCCCGGCTCCGGGAGCGAGGCGGGGATCTCGGCACGGCCGGCGGTACGGAAAGTCAGGGCAACGCGGTGCGCTTGATGACCATCCACAAGAGTAAGGGGCTGGAATTCCCGGTTGTTTTTGTTGCGGGATTATCCAAAAATTTCAACCAGCAGGATTTGAATTCCCCTTTCCTGATGCATAAGGAGCTAGGCTTTGGACCGAAGTTTGTGGATGAAGGCATGCGCGTTAGCTATCCGACGCTGCCTAATCTGGCGATCCGGCGCAGGTCACAGCTGGAGCTGTTGGCTGAGGAGATGCGTGTGCTTTACGTTGCTCTTACCCGGCCTAAAGAGAAAATGATCCTGGTCGGCACGGTGAAGGATTTGCCGAAGAAGGTAACTGCGTGGGCACAAGCCGATTTTAACCCGGAGCTTCTTCTGCCGGATTACGTTCTTGCCCGGGGCCGGAGTTACTTGGATTGGATCGGTCCGGCCGTGATACGCCATCCATCCGCGGGTGTGCTCCGCGAAAAGGCGGGATTATCCGGGGAGACGAGCTCACGCGTGTTGGGGGAAGATCGATCGCAATGGATATTTTCGATCGAGACGCCGGAATCCTTGGCGCAGGGCATGACCGGCATTGAGGAAGACACGCGGGCGGATAGCGACGATCGGATGAATAAGCTGAGTGCCCTGCGCAAGCTCGAGCCGATTGTTCCGGTGGCTGGTATAGCCGAAGCGGAAGATAAGGGTGGGGACGATCAACGTGCAGGCATCTATGAGCGTTTGTCTTGGAGTTATCGATATGAAACGGTTAGTCAAATTTCCGCCAAAACGTCCGTAACGGAGATGAAGAAGCTGCTTGCCTTACAGGACAGCCCCTCCCTGGATCTGCTTCAGGAGCAGGCTGTACAACGTCAGAGCAAGGAAAATATCGGGGGAGACGCTTCCTTCACACTGAGCTTGCGGCGGCCGAAATTTATGGAGTCAACGAAGCTGACACCCGCGGAACGGGGAACCGTGTATCATACGATCATGCAGCATGTGCCTCTTCAACGACTGGAGGGAGCTGCGGAACCGACGCCGGAGATCGAAGACACGATCCGCTATCTTGTAGAAAAAGAAATCATAACCGGTGAGCAGGCAGCCGCGGTAGAAGCTCAGGAGATCAGCGGCCTTTTTGATTGCGAGGTAGGGAAGCAGCTGCTGACTGCAGAGGATGTCTGGCGCGAGATGCCGTTTTCATATGCACTCCCGGCAGCTGAAGCTTATCAAGGGCTCGCTTTCATGGACCAAATCTCGGACCAAGCGGCCCAAGCAGCCCCGGATGTGCAGCTTCTTCAGGACGAAACCGTCCTGATCCAAGGGGTTGTGGACTGCCTGTTCAGGCATAACGGAAGACTTGTGCTGCTGGATTATAAAACAGACCGGGTGCTGGAACATCGCGGGGGCGTTACGGCCTTGGCTGAGCAGTACCGCTTTCAGCTGGATCTATATGCGAAGGCCTTGGAGGATATTTTAAGCGAGACCATTCATGAAAAATGGCTGTACTTTTTTGATGGGGGACATGCCGTTCAACTCTAGCATTTCTATTGATTTTATGTGCAAGTTTGAAGCGGGAGAGGAGATTAGCAATGCGTATTTTGCATACCGGAGACTGGCATCTGGGGCGCACGCTCGAAGGGCGGAGCAGGCTTGCCGAGCAGGAGCGCTTTCTGGATGAGCTGGTTAAGCTGGCAGACGAAGAGCAGGCCGATCTGATCCTTATGGCGGGGGACGTCTATGATTCCGTAAATCCGCCTGCGGCGGCAGAGCAGTTGTTTTACGACGCGGCCGCCAGGCTTACGGAAGGGGGGCGCCCTATGGTGGTCATTGCAGGGAACCACGATCAGCCAGAACGGGTTGCGTCGGTCACGCCGCTTGTTGCAACCAGAGGCATAACGCTGATCGGGACACCTATTGCCGATGCGGTCACTGTTGCAGCGGCACGTACCGGAGAAACGGCCAAGATTGCGGCACTCCCATATCCGTCGGAGGCCAGGCTCAATGAGCTGCTTTCGATCGATGGAGATGAGGATCAGCTCCGCCGTGCCTATAGCGAGAGAGTCGGACAACTGATGAGGAAGATGGCGAAGGATTTTTCTCCGCAGACGGTCAATCTGGCCATGAGCCATATCTATGTGCTTGGCGGCGTCGAGAGCGATTCCGAGCGACCGATTCAGGTCGGTGGAGCGTACACGGTTGACCCGTTGGCACTTTCTGTAGGTGCATCCTACACGGCCCTTGGCCACCTGCATCGTTCTCAGGCAGTAAAAGGGGAGGAGATCATCCGCTACAGCGGTTCACCGCTGGCCTATAGCTTCTCGGAAGCGGGACAGGCCAAATCGGTGACCCTGGTTGACGTATCGCCAGGAGGAGCCCCCGTGATCGAGGAGCTGTTTCTTAGCAGCGGCCGCCCGCTTGTTCGCTGGAAGGCCAAAGGCGGCCTGGAAGAAGTGTATCGGTGGCTGGATGAGGGGCGTGATCCTGAAGCATTCATCGATTTAGAGGTATCCCTAACAGAGGCCATGGGGCTTGCCGACATTCAGCGACTACGAAAGAGCAGGGACGGCATTGTTCACATTCGTCCGGTTTACCCGGAGATGGAGGCGCTGGAGCTGGAGAGCGAGCGCTCCCGGCTGCCGCTGCCGGACCTGTTCCGAAAGTTCTACCAGCGGCAAACCGGCGGGGCGGAGCCCGAGGATCATCTGGTCGATTTGTTTCTGGAGCTTGTAGAGGAAGAGGAGCCTGACGGGACGGAGGTGAAGTCGTAGATGAAACCGATCTTGTTGAAATTATCCGGACTGCAGAGTTATCGAGAACCGCAGGAGATTGATTTTGAGACGTTGTGCGAAACCGGACTCTTCGGTATTTTCGGACCGACGGGAAGCGGGAAATCCACACTGCTGGATGCTATCACTTTAGCCATGTACGGAAAGGTGGAGCGTGCGGTTAACGGAACCCAGGGCATCATGAACCATTCGGAGGACAGCTTGTCCGTCTCTTTTACGTTTGAGTTGTCATCCGCTGCCGGACTGGAGCGATACCGGGTAGAGCGCCGATTCAAACGGGTCAATGAGCTCTCCATCAGCAATACGGTGAGTCGATTTATCCAAGTTACCCCCGATGGGGATCAGGTGATGGCGGATAAACTGGCCGAAGTCACCCGCTGCGTAGAAGAGAAAATCGGACTTAAAATGGATGATTTCACCCGTGCGGTCGTTCTTCCTCAAGGCAAGTTTGCTGAATTCCTCTCCCTGAAGGGGAGTGAGCGTCGGCAGATGCTTCAGCGGCTGTTTCATTTGGAACGGTACGGAGACCAGCTTGCGATCAAGCTCAGCCGCCGCGTGAAGGATACAGAGGGTTCGCTGAAATCCGTCGAAGCCGAGCAGCAAGGGCTGGGCAGTGCAGGCAAAGAAGCTCTGGCGGAAGCGACTACGGTGCTGGAGGATGCCAAGAAACACGCGGCGTCATCACGGAATCTTCTCCAGGCCGCCATTGAAGCCCATGAAGCTATGGGGAAAATCCGTGAGTTGGATATGGAAAAACGTCGACTCCAAGGGAAGCTGGATGAACTTGCCCTTCATGAGGAAGAGATGAAGCAGCTGGAACGACGGCTTGAGCTGACAGGGGCGGCAGCCGCTGTTCTTCCTGCGCTTGAAGTTTGGCGCGAATCCGGCAAGGCCTGGGAATATCGGAGGCAAATTGCCGAAGGACTCACCGCGCAAGCCGCATCCGCTCAGAACGCGGCGGAGCAAGCCGTCAAGGCGGATGAAGCTGCCCAGGCAGCCCTTCGGGCCGAGGAGCCGAAGCTGGTGCTTCGGGAGCAGCAGCTGGAGCAAGCTGTTTTATTGCAGCGGGAACGTGACGGATTACGTGAAGAACTGATTAGGCTGGATGCTCAGCGAGTGGACGCACGCAAAGAGCTTGATGGAGTAACTGCCCAACTGCAGAAGGAACAGGAGCTGCTCGAACGGGGGCAAAAGCGGCAGGAGGAGCTGCAGACCAAGCTGAAAGGGCTTGAGATCCGCTCTGGTGAGCGCCAGGCGCTTCATATGGCGATGCAGAAGGTCCAAGCTCTTGAGTCAGCCGGCAGACGGAAGCAAAAGGCTGAGCTCGAGTTAAAATCGCAGGAGAGCAAGCTGAAGGAGCAAGAAGCAAGCCTTATTGCCCTGCAGAAGCAGGAGCAAGAATTGCAGCGGAACTACATACAGCTCTCCGTGCAAGCTGACAGCTTGCAGCGTGATGCAGCCGAAGCCTCGTCGTTTGCCGATCGGATGGCGGCTGCGGCAGCTCAGGTAAACCAGGCGATGAGCGACTCGCTTCGCAACAAGCAGCTTCATGCGCTGTCCCTTTCGCTCGCCGCCGAACTTCGGGAAGGAGATCCTTGTCCGGTTTGCGGAAGTGAACATCATCCTCAGCCTGCTGCCTCATCAGGGCACCCTGAAGATCATCTCGATGAGACCTTGAATCAGCTGGTACAGATCATTCATCAGATCCAGGAGGCCAGATTAACCCTGCGGGGGCAACTGAATGAAGCGGAAGCGCTGGCAAGCCAAACGCGTTCGCAGATTGAGCCGTATGCAGATGACGAGCTGCTTGCCGTCAAACTAGCCGGGCAGGAGCAACAAGGATGGATGGAGGCAGCGGTGTCAACGATACCAGCCGCTGATAAAACGTACGATGTAGAAAAGCTGGCTTCAGACACGGCATGGCTCATAAAAGCAGCCGAAACCCAGGCTGCAGCCATCGGGCAATGCCGCAAGGAAGCGTCCAAGGTACAGCAGAGCCTCTCCACATGCCGGCAGGAGCTTATGAAACAGAGCGCCGCGCTTGAGAATGGTCAAATGACTTGGAACCAGCTTCGGGATCAGCTGGAAGGACTGGAAGCTGAAGCTGAAGGCATTTTAACCTCCTGGCAGGAAGTTAAGCCGGACTTCTCTCTGGAGGAGGCAGCCGGCCGTTTTCAGCTCATGCAAGAGAAGGATGCGGAAGCCGAGTCCATAAAGGAAGGGCTGGAGCGCAGCGTTCCATTTATTGAGGAGAAGAAGCAGGCCGTCCTTCGCTTGGAGCAGCAGCTTCGTGAGCTGGAGAAGCAGCTGATTCAATGGGATGCTCAGCGAGAGGGAAAGGCGGATGGACTGAAGGATAAGGTAGAGCGTCTCCGGGCATGGATCGGCGACCGGTCGGCTGAAGAGCTGCTCGGTGAATGCCGGACCAGAGCGACCCTGCTGAAGGAAGCTGCTGAACAAGCCAGAAGCGAGTGCAGGAAGGCAGAAGAGAAGGCTCAGCATGCAGCCAAGGAAGCGGCTCTTGCAGAACAGGCTGAGAGATCTGCGCAGGAGCAGCATCAGGCTGCCAAGCTTGACTGGGTGAACCAGCTGGCAGCCTCACCGTTCGCTACGGAGCTTGCCGTCCTGGAAGCCTGTTTAAGCGCGGAAGAAAGTGAACGATGCGCACAGTTAGTGAAAGCCCATCGGGAAGGACAGCGGGAATGGACGCTGAGGCTTCGCGACGTCGAGCAGAAGCTTGGTGCGAGCCCTTTTCATGAAGAAGAGTGGGAACGGTGCACAGCCGAGCTTCAGGCGGCCCGTACAGCCGATGAGGAGGCCCTTCAGGCGAGAGCCCGAGCCGAGCGTGACTTGGAGGACCTGAACAAACGTCACATCCGGTTTATGGAATTGGAAGAGCAGCGTCTTAACCTTCAACGAGAGAGCGAGCGCTTGTCCAAACTGCAGTCCTGCTTGCGCGGAAACGCATTTGTTGAATATATTGCGGAAGAACAACTGATGCAGGTGAGTCAGTCGGCTTCCCAGCGTCTTCGTTATTTAACCAAGCAGCGCTATTCGCTTGAGGTGGATTCCGGTGGAGGCTTCGTCATTCGGGACGATGCCAACGGCGGCGTCCGGCGTCCGGTATCCACGTTATCGGGCGGCGAGACATTTCTGACCTCATTGGCCTTGGCTTTGGCACTCTCGGCACAGATTCAGCTGCGCGGGCAATATCCGCTGCAGTTCTTTTTCCTCGACGAAGGGTTCGGTACGCTGGATCCGGAGCTGCTGGAAACGGTCATCACCGCGCTTGAGCGACTCCATACCGATAAGCTGACCGTTGGCATCATCAGTCATGTGCCAGAGCTTCGTGCGCGTCTGCCGCGGAAGCTGGTCGTACGGCCGGCGGAGCAAGCGGGAGCCGGATCACAGCTTGCGATCGAATCGATGTAGCACGGTTGATGTGATCTAAATCACGGAAACAGCTACATGGCGCTGTTATAGTACAGATAAGCCGACATATATAAGAAGCACCGGGCAGGCGCTTGATCATGAGAGACTCCAATCTTTTCCCTTGCTCTCGTGATGAAGCGCCTCCTTACTGGACAGCTGCGTTCCAGTGGTGCTTCTCTTTTTTTTGCGTATGTCTCATTGTCATCTATTGGACGCACTGCCTAATTTCTTATATGATAAAAGCATGTAAACGTATGAAAGGGGTAACCGTGATGGATTGTCTTTTTTGTAAAATCGTAGAGGGGGAGCTTCCTTCCACGAAAGTGCTCGAGAATGATAAGGTGCTTGTATTTCAAAACATTAACCCGGAGGCGCCGGTTCATGTTCTGATTATTCCCAAGAAGCATATCGCATCCATGAACGATATTCAGGATGAAGATTTGCTGTTGATTGGCGAGATGCACAAAGCGGCGAAAGAAGCCGCTGCCAAGCTGGGCATTGCGGAGAGCGGTTATCGATTAATTAACAACTGCGGACCTGACGGGGAACAATCGGTGTTTCATGTGCACTATCATCTGATGGGCGGTCGCCGTTTAGGCGCTTTAACAGGCATTTCGCCCGCGCATACATAACATTAGGCCAATGAAGAAATAGATCAGCCTCGCAGCGGAACGTCGTGGCGGGGTTGTTCCAATTCCTGCGACTATTGTAAAATAGACGCCTAAGGTTGACACCTTATTTCCGTTTGCCCTATAATGAAGTTTGATGAACCGTGTTAATGCTCTTGGACGGTCTGGTCGGAGGGAGGGAAAACTGGTGTCTGAAACTAAAGTTCGCAAAAACGAGACAATTGATGCTGCACTTCGTCGCTTCAAGCGTTCCATTGCTAAAGATGGCGTATTGGCTGAAGTGAAGAAACGCAAGCATTATGAAAAGCCAAGCGTAAAGCGCAAGAAAAAGTCCGAGGCTGCTCGTAAGAGAAAGTTTTAGGAGGATCTGAACTAGCATGAATCTTAGCGAACGATTGAACGAAGATATGAAGCAAGCGATGAAGAGTAAGGACAAGTTCAAACTCTCAACGATTCGAATGGTTCGTTCGACGATAAAAAATCTTGAAATAGATTTGAAACGAAGTTTGGATGACAACGAAGTGCTTGATATTTTTAGTCGTGAAATCAAACAGCGCAAAGATGCCCTCCAAGAATTTGAAAAAGCGGGACGCGACGATCTTGCCGCCGATGCAAAAGCAGAAATTGAGCTCCTAAGCGCCTACCTCCCGGAACAGCTTACTGAAGAAGAAATTAAAGTCATTGTACAGCAGACCATCCAGGAAACCGGTGCTTCTTCAAAAGCCGAGATGGGTAAAGTAATGAGCGCTCTCATGCCGAAAGTTAAAGGGCGTGCAGATGGAAAGCTTGTCAATCAAGTTGTTCAACAATTTCTGTAACAACATAAGTGAAACACCCCTTGTTTTCTCAAGGGGTGTTTTTTCTTTTTATCCGGGGGATGTATTCATGAACCGCCTCTTGGCGATGGTTTTTTCTAAGGATGGGCATACTTTTTGAAACGAAATCGTTTCTGATTCGTAGTAACTACCATATGAGGGCAAGTAGATACATATGCTTATGCAAAAGGCAGGTCGCTGAACCCGTTTTGTCGAAGTATAGGGTACAGATGGCTTAATACGTCGAAAAGGAGGGGAACAGATGAGCAGACCGTTTTGGATCCGCAAAATCCTGACATTCACGGCAGCCGTCGTTATGATGCTGATCTCAATCGGAATGTATGTAGGTCCGATGAAATCCGCGGTGGCTGCTAACATCGGATCGGTGTATGTCATTCCGGTCAAGCAGCAGATCGAGCGCGGCTTAACCAGCTTCATGGAGCGTGGATTTAAGGAAGCCGAGAAGATGGGGGCTGGACTGATCATCCTGGAAATTGATACGCCGGGAGGCCTGGTCGACCAAGCGGGTAAAATTGCATCCTTGATGAAGGCCAGCGATATTCCGATTGTGGCTCACATCACGGGTGATGCCGCATCGGCTGGAAGTTACATTGCGCTGAACGCAGACAAGATTGCCATGGCGGAAGGCAGCATGATTGGCGCGGCTTATATGGTGGATGCCAGGGGGAATCCGATCGAGGATGCCAAGATGGTTTCCTGGTGGAAAACAAGCATGGCGAGTGCCGCTGAAGCTTCAGGTCGAAATCCGGAGATTGCCAAGGGGATGGCTGATCTCAAGATGAAGATGGACCTACCTGAAGTCGGTTTGACGAAGCAACCCGGGGAGATCATATCGTTGACGCATGATGAAGCGCTGAAGACGGGTTATGCGGATACGATTGCGAACAGCACAGAAGAAGTTATCACGTGGATGGACTACTCCACGCAGGACATATTTCGGATGGAGCAGACCTTTTCAGAGAAGCTGGCTACCTTCCTAACGCATCCCGGTGTCATGGCGCTCCTGCTCTTCATCGGTATTGCAGGTGTCATTATCGAAGTGATAGTTCCGGGCTTTGGTGTGCCGGGCATTCTAGGGGTGACCGCATTTGTACTGTATTTCTTCGGTAACCAGGTCGCAGGATTTGCCGGTTGGGAGAACTGGCTGCTGTTTGTGATCGGTATCGTGATGCTGGCGATGGAGCTGTTTGTGCCAAGCTTCGGGATACTGGGCATCATAGGATCAGCCAGCTTGATTGCCGGCGTTGTTATGGCTGCCTACAGCACGTCTCATGTGGCTCTGTCCCTGGGTATTGGGGCGGCTTGTGCTCTGGTGGCTATCATCGTGGTCGCTCTCGTATTTAAGGAACGGGGAATATGGCGGAAGTTTATTCTCAGCGACAGCTTATCCAAAGAGCAAGGGTATATTCCGAATGAAGACCGGGATGTACTTATCGGTCTGGTCGGCACATCGATAACGCCGCTGCGACCAGCTGGAACGATGGAGCTTGAGGGGCGACGCCTTGATGTAGTTACCCTTGGAGGATTTATCGATTCCGGTCGGCCGGTCCGCGTCATCAAGACGGACGGCACCAGAATTGTCGTAGAGGAAGAAAAAGGGTGAACCTCGTCACGGAATTGTGTAGTATTAAATGGGCTAATGTTTAAGCGTTCAAGTGAGAAACGTAAATATTTTAAAAATGGAGGGTAAAGTAAATATGGATGGTTCTTTGATACCAGTACTACTAATCGGGGTTGTCGCGATCATTGTGCTAAGCGTGTTTTTCAGTTTCTTCCCGTTAATGCTCTGGATCTCGGCGATCGCTTCCGGCGTGCGCATCGGGATTATTACATTGGTGGCCATGCGACTGCGGCGCGTAACGCCGAGCCGGATCGTGAATCCGCTCATCAAGGCGACAAAAGCAGGTCTAGGCCTGAATATTAACCAACTTGAGAGTCACTATCTCGCAGGCGGTAACGTTGACCGGGTGGTTAATGCATTGATTGCAGCCCAGCGTGCGAATATTCCGCTCGAATTCGAAAGAGCTGCTGCGATTGACCTGGCAGGACGCGATGTTCTGCAGGCTGTTCAGATGAGCGTTAACCCGCGTGTTATCGAGACACCGGTTGTAGCAGCTGTTGCTAGAGACGGTATTGAAGTGAAGGTTAAGGCTCGTGTTACCGTTCGTGCCAACATTGACCGTTTGGTCGGGGGTGCTGGCGAAGAGACGATTATTGCTCGTGTCGGCGAAGGGATCGTAACGACGGTAGGTTCCAGTAATTCGCATAAAGATGTTCTTGAAAATCCGGATCTGATTTCGAGAACGGTTCTGTCCAAGGGACTCGACGCGGGAACAGCATTTGAAATTCTGTCCATCGATATCGCGGACGTGGATGTAGGCAAAAACATCGGCGCCTACTTGCAGACCGAACAGGCGGAAGCCGATAAGCGTATTGCCCAAGCGAAGGCGGAAGAACGCCGCGCGATGGCGGTAGCCCAAGAGCAAGAGATGAAGGCTCGCGTCGTAGAGATGAGAGCACGCGTTGTGGAATCGGAATCCCAAGTTCCGCTGGCTATGGCTGAAGCGCTTCGCAGCGGCCAATTGGGCGTGATGGATTATATGAACCTGAAGAATATCGAAGCCGACACGCAGATGAGGGGTTCCTTCGGTAAGATGGGTGAGAATAATGACAATTCCGGGGACAACAAAACCAAGTAACGATGAGGTGAGCCTATAGTGAGCTGGTTAATCGAAAACTTTTACGTTGTAGCTGTTATAGGCTTCTTCATTATCTCCGCCCTCGGAAGACGCGGCAAGAACCCTGAGGAGGGGAAAAACCCTCGTATGCCGTCCTTCGGCGGCGAAGGGGATCGTCCTGCAAGACCGGGGCAGCAGCGGCATGAAGCAAGACGGGTACAGACGACTCCGCAAGTCTCCCGTCCAGCACCTGTTCAGGAAAGCACCCGGATCGAGCGGATGGATGAAGAAGAAATGGATACCGGCAACGGATACTCTCTTGAACATCAAGAGATTGACCGAGCCAGACGTGAGGAAGAGATGAGGTCTCGACCTGACAGCATAGATCATAGACTCGAGATGATGGAGCGGGATTTGAACCGAATTCACTCGAATTTGAACCGGATGACCATCGCATTACCTGAAACGGTTGTCGAAAGCCGGGATGAAGATCATGAACAGTCCAGGGGCAGTGGATCGTTTCTTGCAGAACAAGCTCGAAACGGCATTGTTTGGGCCGAAATTCTGGGAACTCCGCGTGCCAAGCGCCCCATGAATCCTCGTCGTTAACTTGGCGGATTCATAAGGGACATTCGACCCGATTACTTGAATAAGATATGCGTAAAGATACAATTCATAGATTCATAGAAGCAGGAGACCGCCTTGTCAGATTTTTTTGACGGGGCGGTCTTTTTACTTTTGATCTCATAAAACGGCTTCCTGGGGCATAAGGTGTACAGTACAGGAAGGGGGAAAGTCTCCATATGTCCCGCATCAGCCGCAAGCTGCAGAAATGGACCCAAGAGATGCTTGATTTGCCACAGGACCTGTTATTTGATTTGCCGCGGTTGACCCTGATTGGCAATAAAGAGCTGCATATCGAAAATCATCGCGGAGTCCGGCATTTTTCCGAGGAACGACTTGTGTTGTCTTTAACGCAGGGTTCTTTGGAGATTTCGGGGACCGGACTTGCGATTCAGGCTATTCAAAGCCATGAAGTGACCATCATTGGCACCATTCATCATATTCAATACATAGGAACGGGGGAGAAACCGTGAAAATTCCGACGATGATCCATCTTCGAGGATATTTGAAGCTCGCTGTTCGCGGTGAGCATGTGGAAGCATTCATCAATTCATTGGCGGAGGCGGGGATTCCGGTTTGGGATGTAACACCGACAGGGGCCCACTCAGCAGAGCTTAAGCTGCTGCTGAAGGATTTCAAAGAGCTCCGGCCGCTGTTAAAACGGACAGGCTGCCGTACGCGGATCAAGGGGCGTTACGGATACCCCTTCAAAGCTCGCCGTCTGTTGATACGCAAAGCGTTTGTTATCGGCATTGTTGCGTTTTTTATGATCCTGCTCACGCTTTCCTCGATGGTGTGGAACGTGGAAGTCGAGGGGAATGAAACGATCGCTTCGGAAGATGTGCTTGATGCGGCCAAGTTGGAAGGCATTTATCCGTTTCAGTGGATATTCAAGCTGCAATCGATGGACAAGCTGTCCGGAAATATGACCGCCCGCCTCCCGGGGACTTCATGGGTAGGGGTGGAACGCAAAGGGACGCGCATTCGCATCCAGATCGTAGAGGCGGCCGTACCGGAGAAACCGCCGCTCCAGAGCCCGAGGCATCTAATCAGTACGCAGGACGCTGTGATCACCCATATTTACGCCGAGAAGGGGGTCCCGAAAGTAGGGATTAACAGCCGGGTGAAGAAAGGCGACATTCTGATTTCCGGTGTCCTTGGGGACGAGGAAAATTCGGAACGAATTGTAGCCAAAGGGGAAGTGAAGGGCCTTGTATGGCATGAATACGATATCGAAATCCCATTGGTGAAGACCCATAAGGTGTATACGGGGGAAGGAAAGAAGCGTTCGTATATCGTATTTGGCGATCGGGCCGTCCAGTTGTGGGGCTACGGGGATATTCCGTTTTCGCAGCAGGAGACCTTGACCTTCTATGATCCGCTTACGTGGAGGACGCGCGTGCTTCCGCTGGGCTGGATGACGGAAAAAATCATGGAGGTTACCGAGGTGCAGCGGACCATAAGCGAGGATGAAGCGAAAAAAGAGGGAATCGAGGGGGCACGCCGGGATATTTTGGCGAAATATGGGACCGATTCAAGATTTGTAAGCCAAAAAATTTTGCATGATAAGAAAGAGAATGGTAAAGTTTATATGAAAGTGCTTTTTGAGGTGGAAGAGACCATCGCGAAAGAACTTCCCATAGTATACGATCAAGGAGAATGAGGCTATTTGTCACAGCAAACGACCAGCATTCAAATTTTACTTCAAAGCGCGTCAGAAGGTCTGTCGTTATTCGGACCACAAGATACATTTCTTAAATTAATCGAAAAAGAAATTCCTGCGACGATAGATTCACGGGAAGCGGTCATCACGATTCGTGGACAACATCGAAATGTGGAGAGTCTTCAGCAGCTGTTTGAAGTGCTGCTCCAGCTTGTGCGCAACGGCTACATTTTGACCGAGCGTGATATCCTTTATGCTGTAGAACTCGCCAAGGATCTGAGAGCTGATCAATTGCTGGATCTGTACAAGGGCGAAATCACGACAACCTTCAAGGGCAAGCCTATTCGTGTAAAAACCATCGGTCAGAAGCACTATGTGACCACCATCAAAAAGCGGGATGTTGTATTCGGAATCGGTCCTGCCGGAACAGGGAAAACCTACTTGGCTGTCGTTCTGGCTGTTGCCGCCCTGAAGGAAGGTTCCGTCAAAAGGATCATTCTGACAAGGCCGGCAGTAGAGGCTGGAGAGAGCCTGGGCTTCCTGCCGGGTGATCTGCAGGAGAAGGTTGATCCTTATCTTAGACCACTGTACGATGCCTTATACGATGTTATGGGCCCGGATCAAACGGCCAAGGCGCTGGAGCGTGGATTGATTGAAATTGCGCCGCTTGCTTACATGCGCGGGCGGACGCTGGATGATTCATTTATTATTTTGGATGAAGCACAGAACACCACGCCGGAACAGATGAAGATGTTTCTGACACGGCTTGGATTCGGCTCGAAGATGGTCATCACAGGGGACGTGACCCAGATTGACCTGCCGCGGGGCAAGAAATCAGGACTTATCGAAGCTAAATCGATATTAAGCGGAATTGAGGAAGTCGGATTCGTCTATTTTGCCGAACAGGATGTTGTACGTCACTCTTTAGTGCAAAAAATCATCGTCGCTTATGATAAAGCAGCAGAAAACCAAGATTAAAGGGGATTGTCGCAATGGCCTCCAAAGAACCATCGACGGACAAGTCCATATGGGGTAAAAACAGCGGATGGAAATATAGCGTGGCAACACGCTATATTCTGTTTTTGCTGCTTGCTTTACTCTTTTATATCAGTCTAGCATCCAAGCTTTTGCCGGAACGCTATGACATACAGGTCAATACGAAAAGCGAAAAGAATATCGTGGCGCCCGTGCAAATTGAGGATAGCAAGGCAACGCTAAAGGCACAGGAGGCGGCGGCGGAGAACGTCCAGCCGATTTACCCTCTCGTTCCTCTGCGGAATGACGTTCTGGTCACGCAAATCCTTGACCGCATTGAACGTTTGAATCAGGACGTCGATATCAGCTCTGGCGAAAAGGTCGAAATTTATCGTAATGAAATTCCGAGGATGGCTCGAGAATTCGTGCAAAACTTCGTGTCGGCCAACAGCACGAATGAAGCTTACTCCAAAGAGCTGCTTGAAGAAATGCAGCGTGTCATTGATGAACAGACCTATCGGATTCCTGAAGAGACTTTTATTAAGCTGCCGAGACTGACTTCCGAAGAGATTATCGAGATGAAAACGGTCGCCCGGGATATCGTATCCAGGCTGATGCTCAACGAGATCTTTGATGCGCAAACAGCCCGGGCACGGGTTGCAGAGATGGTAAGCACAAGTCGATTGAACGATCGTACCTCAAGAGAAGTTGTTCAAGAGCTGTCTCGACTTGCGATCACCCCAAACAAATTTCTTGACGAAGTAGCGACCAAGGAAGCAAGGGTTGAAAAACGCGAGAATACCGCACCTGTCTTTATTAAACAAGGGGATATCCTTGTGGCTAAGGGTCAACTCATTACACCCGAGATGTATGAGCTGCTTGGTAAAAACGGATTGCTGAAAGATGATATCAACTATTGGCCTGAGTTAGGGGTCTTGTTGTTATCGATCTTGCTGTCCCTCGGCATACTAATGTTCATCCGGCAATCGGATCCCGGTAAATTTAAATACAACAACTCGCAGCTGTTAATGCTGGTACTGGTGTATGTGATCACATTGATCACCATGCATTTGACAGCATTTCTGCAGAGTGATTCCCAGATATATGTGGGTTATCTTGCACCCGTCGCGATTGGCGCAATTTTGGTAACCCTGCTGCTGGAAATCTCGCTTGCCTATTTCAGCGTCATTATTTTCAGCATCATGGCGAGTGTCATATTGAATGTCCAAGGGGAGCTGTTTGATTTCCAATTTGGTTTATTCGCGGCCGTGACTTCATGCGTGGCGATCTTCTCTATCCATCGGGCGAGTCAGCGGTCAACCATGCTGAAGGGCGGCATTATGGCATCTCTCTTCGGCGCGCTGATCGTGTTCATCATGCTGCTGCTCAATAACGATACGTGGACCACGAGTGAAACGCTGTATTCGATCGGTTTTGCGATCGCGGGCGGATTGTTAACGGCCATCCTGGTCATCGGGTTAATGCCGTTCTTCGAAGTCACCTTCGGTATTTTGTCGGCACTGAAGCTGGTGGAATTATCGAACCCGAACCATCCGCTGCTCCGCAAACTGTTGACGGAGACGCCGGGCACTTATCATCACAGTGTCATGGTCGGAAACTTGTCCGAAGCGGCGGCAGAAGCGATTGGCGCCAACGGACTGCTGTGCCGCGTCGGATCCTACTATCATGATATTGGAAAAACCAAGCGTCCGATCTATTTTATCGAGAATCAGAACAATATGGAGAACCCGCATGACTCCATTGAACCGAAGCTGAGCAAATCCATTATCGTTGCACACGCAAGGGATGGCGTGGAAATGCTCAAGGAGTACAAGCTGCCTAAACCGATACGAGATATCGCAGAGCAGCATCATGGCACAACGTTTTTACACTATTTTTATCATAAAGCGGTTCGCCAGGCGGAGGAGCAGGGCATAGAACTGGATTTCACCGAAGATGATTTCCGTTATCCAGGGCCGAAGGCTCAATCCAAGGAATCCGCGATTGTCGGCATAGCCGACAGCGTGGAAGCGGCTGTTCGTTCATTGCGTAAACCGACGGTGGAACAGGTTGAATCGATGATCGAGAAGATCATCAAAGGCCGTCTGGATGACCACCAGTTTAATGATTGCGATTTAACGATGAAGGAACTGGATATTATCGCCAAGACGTTAAAGGAGACGGTGATGGGGATTTTCCATTCCCGGATCGAGTATCCTGAAGATGTGAAGCGTCCCAAGCCGACAGCGCCAAATGGAGATAACCCGACCGCTTCCGAGACATCGGCAACGAGTGAGGAACAGAGAAGGAGCGTATAAGAATGAGCCTGCAGCTGGCATGGAATAATGAACAAGAGGATTTTCAGATTAGCGAGGATTTGATCGCCTTGCTTGAAGTGATTCTTCAGAAGGCCGGAGAGGCTGAAGGCGTTTCCGACGGCGAGGTTGATCTGACCTTTGTCGATGATAAACAGATCCATGAATTGAACCGGGAGTACCGGGGAATCGATCGTCCGACCGACGTCCTCTCCTTTGCGATGAATGAGATTACGAACGATGAGCTCGAGATCATTTATGAGCTTGATGAAGGAGAAGAACTGGAGAGCGTGCCGGATGTTCTGGGTGATATCATTATCTCGGTCCCTCGGGCAAAGCTGCAAAGCGAAGAATACGGTCATTCCTTGGAACGGGAACTCGGTTTTCTGTTTGTTCACGGATTTCTGCATTTGCTCGGATATGATCATCAGGATGAGGCGAGCGAAGCGGAAATGATGGGCAAGCAGGAGGCTGTACTTGCAGAAGTAGGATTGACAAGATAGTGAAGCCGCACAGACAATCGTTATACAGGGCATTTGGGTGCGCGATCCGCGGCATCTTGACGGCTGTACAAACGGAACGCAATATGAAAATCCACATTGCTGCTGCCTTGATTGTATTCATCGCAGCAGCTTTGCTGCAATTGGACCGAATGAGCTGGTTGTTTTTGGTATTGGCGATTGCCCTCGTATTTATCGCGGAGCTGGTAAATACTGCGGTAGAGGCCATTATCGATCTGATCTCGCCAGAAGAACATGTTTTAGCTCGGGTGGCTAAGGACACAGCAGCCGGTGCAGCGTTAGTTGCAGCGGTGTTTGCCGTCGTAATCGGCATTCTGGTCTTCTATGAACCGGTATGGGAATGGATACAATCAATGACAAGTTGAACATTAGGAGGAACTGGATATGGATGCAGGATTGTTAATGCAGGAAGCGATTAAAGCACGTACGCGAGCTTACATACCCTATTCAACATTTGGTGTAGGGGCAGCTCTGCTCGATTCGCGCGGAGAGGTACATCTTGGATGTAATGTAGAGAATGCCGCATACGGTCCTACCAATTGCGCTGAACGCACGGCATTGTTCCGTGCGATTGCCGATGGCCATGAAGCAGGGAGCTTCCAGGCGATTGCCATCGTTGCCGATACAGATGGCCCGTGTACGCCGTGTGGGGTATGCCGGCAAGTGCTGGTGGAGCTGTGCAAACCCGATATGAAGGTGATCATGGGGAATATGAAGGGTGACATCAAGGAAACGACCGTCAGTGAACTGCTGCCGGGCGCGTTTGGTCCTTGGGATTTAAACAAACAGTAAGTTTGCAATTGAACAGGATCGAACTAAGGTTTAAAAACAACAACATGTAGATACAGGAACAGTAGCGGAGGAATGGTATGCAAAAAAAACAATTTAAATCCGGGTTTGTGGCTATTATCGGAAGACCGAATGTAGGGAAATCAACACTGATGAACCAGGTGATCGGTCAAAAGATTGCCATCATGTCGGACAAACCGCAAACAACAAGAAATAAAATACATGGCGTCTATACGACCAACGAATCCCAAGTGGTTTTTCTGGATACACCGGGCATTCATAAACGTCAATCCAAGCTTGGGGATTACATGAACCAGACCGCTTTAAGCACGCTGGGCGAGGTTGAAGCCGCGTTGTTTCTGGTAGACGCATCCGAGGGCATCGGCGGGGGAGACCGTTACATCGCCGAGCAATTGCAGAAAATCAAGACTCCGATCATCCTGGTCATGAACAAAATCGATAAGATTGAGCCGCCCGCTCTGCTCCCTCTGATTGAGCAGTATCGGAAGCTGCATGATTTTGCAGAGATCGTCCCGATTTCCGCCAAGCTGGGCAACAATGTCGACACGCTCCTTGAACAAATTCAGAAATACTTGCCTCCAGGCCCGCAGTATTATCCTGAAGACCAAGTGACGGATCATCCGGAGCAGTTCGTGTGCGCAGAGCTGATTCGCGAGAAAATTTTGCACATGACAAGAGAGGAAGTTCCTCACTCCATTGCGGTTACGATTGAGGATATGCGGGTGGAAGAGAACGGAACCGTATATATTTCAGCCGTGATTTTTGTGGAACGCGACTCCCAAAAAGGTATCATTATCGGCAAGCAGGGTGCTCTGTTAAAAGAGGTTGGCAGACAAGCCCGTCAGGACATTCAAAGACTGCTCGGGTCCAAGATTTTCTTGGAGCTCTGGGTTAAAGTTAAAAAAGATTGGCGTAACCAAGAACGCGTACTTCGCGATCTCGGATTTCACCGCGGGGAATAATAGAGCCGCTGTGCAAATCAGAGGGAAATCATACACGGCAGCCGCCTGCCAACAATTGCATTTCATAAATCTGCTCTAGGCGCACATCCTAATTTTCGTAGATGCGAAACGCCATTTCCGAAGAGAGGATGAATACGAATGCGAGATTTTTCGTGGAAGTATTTTGCGATGACTGGAGATGTCGATGCGTATTTGCTGTATAAGGAAACCGAGGGTGAGTCGGTTCTTACAGCTGCATCCGTTGAAGATGAGGCGGCCCCGCATGAAGAAGACGAGTAATCATTGGTTGTTCCAGGAATGGTTGGGGGAAAGCGCATGCTATATCGGGCGGAAGGGATCGTCATCCGCAGCATGGACTACGGTGAAGGGAACAAAATCATTACACTTTGCACCAAAGAATCGGGCAAGGTAGGCGTGCTGGTCAGAGGAGCCAAGAAGGTGAAAAGCCGTCATGCTGCTCTGACGCAGCTGTTTACTTATGGAGAATATGTGTTCTTCCGGAATGGTACCGGGCTCGGCAACTTGAACGCCGGTGAGATTATGGAATCTCACCACGGGCTCAGGGAGGATCTTATCAAAGCCGCCTATGCTTCTTATGCCTGCGAGCTCTTGGATCGGGTGCTGCAGGATGAGGAGACGGGCGCTTTTTGGTTTCATCAGCTTAAGGCCTGCCTGGAAGCCCTTCAGGAGGATAAGGATCCCCAAATTATCATCAATCTGTATGAGATGAAAATTTTGCAGGCGGCAGGGTACGGGCCGGAGTTGGATGTTTGCATTTCATGCAATCAATCCAGAAAAGACGAGGATATGCTGGTGAGCCCCCGCCTTGGCGGCGTCCTGTGCCGTTACTGCAAACATCTGGATCCGCCGGCAACGGCGATCTCGCCCAGAACGCTGAAGCTGCTGCGCCTATTTGGACGGCTGGATTTAAGACGGCTGGGCAATGTGGATGTGAAGGACGAAACGAAGGCCGAGCTCAAAAAGGTCATGCGAGCTTTGATGGATATGCAGCTTGGGCTGCGTTTGAAATCGCAAAATTTTTTGGATCAAATGGACAAGTACGATATTTGACGTAAGGTATAGAATGAGGTATTATATTTATCAGTTTATTAGTTTTTTGAATACTGACATGCATTGAACGGGAAAGTAGTGAATAATCGATCCGTGAAAGCGAGCCGGGGGTGGTGGAAGCCTGGTAGGAGATATTCATGAACAGGGCACCCGGGAGCATGATGAAACGATAAAGTGGGTTTTGCTGATCGCTGAAGACCAAGATTATGTCTGCGACGCAGCAGGGCCAAGTAGGGTGGAACCGCGGGAAGCTACAGCTCTCGTCCCTATGTCTGTACAACAGGCGTAGGGCGAGAGCTTTTTGTTGTACAGAGAATCGATATGTATGTTGGAATGAATTTGAAAAAGAATGTAAAGGAGCTAAAAATCATGAATTTCCAGCAGATGATTTTGACGCTGCAGCAATTTTGGGCGGAACAGAATTGTATCATTGTGCAGCCGTACGACACGGAAAAGGGTGCAGGTACAATGAACCCGATGACGTATTTGCGTTCGATCGGACCCGAGCCCTGGAATGTGGCTTATGTGGAGCCTTCCCGTCGCCCGGCTGACGGCCGTTATGGAGAGAACCCGAACCGTCTGTATCAGCATCACCAATTTCAGGTCATTTTGAAACCTTCACCGGACAATATTCAAGAGCTTTATTTGGAGAGCTTGAAGCGTCTTGGCATCAATCCGCTCGATCATGACATCCGTTTTGTTGAGGACAATTGGGAAGCGCCGACGCTTGGTGCATGGGGCCTTGGCTGGGAAGTTTGGCTGGATGGTATGGAAATTACGCAGTTTACGTACTTCCAGCAGGTTGGCGGCATCGATGCAAGTCCAGTCGCTGTAGAGATTACCTACGGAATGGAGCGGCTTGCATCCTATATCCAGGATAAAGAGAATGTGTTTGATCTGGAATGGGTAGACGGCATCACCTATGGAGACGTATTCCATCAGCCGGAATTCGAGCATTCAAAATACACTTTTGAAGTGTCCGACGTTAAAATGCTGTTTACGCTGTTTAACATGTATGAAGAAGAAGCGAATAAAGCGATGAACCAAAATTTAGTATTCCCGGCGTACGACTATGTACTAAAATGCTCCCACACGTTTAACCTGCTGGATGCCAGAGGCGCGATCAGCGTAACGGAGAGAACGGGATACATTATGCGCGTGCGAAACCTGGCTCGTCAGGTTGCAGCCACGTATTTGGAAGAGCGCGAGAAGCTGGGCTTCCCGCTGATTAAGAAAGGGGGCGCAGACCATGTCTAAGGATTTATTGTTTGAAATCGGTCTGGAAGAAGTCCCGGCGAGATTTCTGCGCGCCGCGATGGAACAGCTTCAGGACAAATTGGTCAAATGGCTGGATGCTTCCAGAATCGGGCATGGAGAAGTAACGGCATATGCTACGCCGCGCCGCTTGGCGGTATGGGTACAGAACGTTGCGGATAAACAAGAAGACGTCAGCGAGGAAGTGAAGGGGCCTTCCCGCAAGATCGCGTTGGATGATAGCGGACAGTGGAGCAAGGCAGCGCTTGGTTTTGCAAAAAGCCAGGGCGTTGATCCCGAGAGTTTTACGTTTAAGGAGCTCGGCGGGGTAGAGTATATCTATGTGACGAAAAACAGCGTCGGCGTGGATACGAAGTCGATCCTGCCTGAAGGACTTCTTGGCATTTTGACTTCGATGACCTTCCCGAAAAATATGCGCTGGGGCGCGCACGAATTTAAATTCGTTCGTCCGATTAAGTGGATGGTCGCTCTGCTCGGCAGTGAGACCATAGAACTGGAAATTACGGGCGTGAAAGCTGGGAACGTGACCCGTGGACATCGTTTCCTTGGCGGAGAAGCCGTTATTCCTGAGGCATCGGCTTATCGCGACGTATTACGCGAACAGCATGTCATCGTGGACGTGAATGAACGCCAGGAGATGATTGTGTCGCAGATCCAGGCATTGGCCCAAGAGAAAGATTGGAATATCGCCATCAAGGATGATTTGCTTGAAGAGGTATTATTCCTGGTAGAGACGCCAACCGTACTGTACGGATCATTCGACTCCTCATTCCTTCATATTCCGCAGGAAGTATTGATTACTTCCATGCGTGAGCATCAGCGGTACTTCCCTGTGCTGGATAAGCAGGGACAATTGCTTCCGTTCTTTGTCACGGTGCGCAGCGGGGACAGCCGTTCCCTGGACGTTATCGCTAGAGGGAATGAGAAGGTGCTGCGAGCCCGTTTGTCGGACGCGAAATTCTTCTATGAGGAAGATCAGAAGCTTCAGATCAAAGACGCCTTATCGAAGCTGGAGAGCATCGTGTTCCATGAGGAACTGGGGACTATCGGCGATAAAGTCCGCAGAATCCGCCGGATTTCCGATCAGTTGTCCGCGAAGCTTAGCATTTCGGCTGACGATGCAGATTCCGTGAGCCGTGCGGCCGATATTTGCAAATTCGATCTGGTGACCCAGATGGTTTACGAATTCCCTGAACTGCAGGGTGTAATGGGTGAGGATTACGCAAGAAAAGCCGGTGAAAAGGAGCAGGTGGCCAAAGCGGTGTTTGAGCATTACCAGCCTCGGTTCGCCGGTGACGCGGTGCCTTCCACCTCGGTCGGATCCATCGTGAGCATTGCGGATAAAATCGACACGATCGTGGGCTGCTTCTCCATCGGCATCATTCCGACAGGCTCCCAGGACCCTTACGCGCTGCGCCGTCAGGCGGCGGGCATCGTTCAGATCATCCTGGAGCACAAACTCCCGGTGACGTTATCGGATGTCTTCGGTGTGGCCCTGGAGGTTCACGAGAACATTCGCGTATTGAAACGCTCGACGGACGAAATCCGCAAGGACCTTAAAGAGTTCTTCGGACTTCGCGTGAAGAAGCTTCTGTCCGAAGATCAGCGTTATGATGTGGTGGATGCCGTAATTACCGCAGGATTTGATCACGTGGTGTCGGTTGTATCCCGCGGTCATGCGCTGATGAATGCTGTCGATCATGTCGAAGACTTCAAAACGACGGTAGAATCCTTCAACCGGGTCAGCAATTTGGCTGCCAAGGCAGGCAAGGCTGCTGTCAATCCAGAATTGTTTACGGAAACGGAAGAAGGCAAGCTGTACGAAGCTTGGAACGCGATTCGCGAAGATTATCATGCCGCGCTGCAAGCTGCTGACGGCGAACGTTCATTGTCCTTGCTGGGTGGACTCAAAGAACCGATTACCGGATTCTTCGACTCCGTTATGGTCATGGCAGAGGACGAAGCGGTTCGGGCCAATCGTCTCGCACTGCTCTCCGGTATCGATGGAGATTTGAAGCGATACGCCGATTTCACGAAATTGGTGTGGTAGTAGTGACAGCATGATTTTACTAATGTTATAATGCATTGTTCAGTGAAAGCGACAGCCCGCGGTTATGCACGGGATGGCGCTTTCGCTATGAACGGCCTGAATCAAGCAAGTGCTGGGTCATTGTTATTTGAAGAGATATGAAAGTATAAGCTTCAGAGGCTTACCATCCTTATCTCGCAAGATAAACTTCCGCTATACGCGGTCTGTCTTCTGTGAAAGTACGTCGATAGACGTTTTTCTTAGAAGAAGGATTTTAATCTGCCAAAGACGTATATAATAATATACAGCGTAAAGATGAATCCAAGATTAACGATAAGAGCCGGTGATGCGAATGAACGAAAGCAACTCCATTTCGATTGTGGTTGACGGTGATGCATGTCCAGTCAAGAAGGAAATCGCAGAGACAGCTCGTACATTTCGTGTGCCGGTACTGCTTGTTTCTTCCTATGATCATCTGCAGCAGGCAGAAGAAGGGGTTACGACGGTCCAGGTGGATCGGAGTGATCAAAGTGCGGATCTATACATCGCTAACCACATATCCAGGGGGGATATCGTGGTAACGCAGGACTATGGACTGGCTGCACTTGCGCTTGCCAAATCATGCCATGTGATTTCCTTTCGTGGTCGTATTTTCCATAATGGGGATATCGATTTCATGCTGGATTCCCGTCACCATCAGGCTAAGGCGAGGAAGCAAGGAAAGTATGGCAAAGGGCCCAAAAAGCTGCTTGACGAAGACCGGAGTTTTTTTCAACATAAACTGACAAAACTTTTGCATGAATTGCAGGAGAATGTCCACCCGTAGCGAATACTATTTACGTGCCAAAAGAGATGAAGGTGGTTTGGATGAGTACCGGACAAGGTAATATTCCGGATGATGTCATTGAGGAAGTACTGGCCAAGAGCGATATTGTGGACACGGTCAGCAAATACGTGCATCTTACCAAACAGGGGAAATACCTGAAGGGCTTGTGCCCGTTTCACTCAGAGAAGACTCCTTCCTTTACGGTTACACCGGAACGCCAAATCTTTTACTGCTATGGCTGCGGTAAGGGCGGAAACGCCATTAAATTTAGAATGGAAATCGAAGGATTTTCTTTTCCCGAAGCCGTAAAGACAATGGCAGAAGAGAATGATATCTCGTTGCCGGAAGGTCAAGGAGTTCCCGTAATTCCTCGTAATCCGGAAAAAGAACGTTTGATTGAAGCCTATGAGCTTAGCGCCAAGCTGTACCATTTCCTGCTTAAGAATACGGAGCATGGTACGGAAGCCATGAAGTATTTACGATCCCGCGGAATGAGCGACAAAATGATTGACCAGTTCCAAATCGGTTACGCTCCAGATCGTTGGGACACGCTTGTACAGTTCCTGACGAAGCGATCTTTTGACTTGAAAGAGATGGAAAAGGGCGGTTTATTATCCGCAAGAAATGAACAGGAAGGCTATCTCGACCGTTTTCGCGGACGCATCATGTTTCCGATACATGACCGCAGCGGCAAGGTCATTGCGTTTGCTGGCAGAATACTGGGGGACGGTCAACCGAAGTACCTGAATTCCCCGGAGACACTTCTATTTAATAAGAGCCGCACATTGTACAACCTGCACCAGGCCAAAACATCCATACGCAAATTGCGTCAAGTTCTGTTATTCGAAGGTTACGGCGATGTGATTTCGTCATGGGAAGCAGGACTACAGAATGGTGTGGCAACCATGGGAACCTCTCTAACGGAAAACCAAGTGGCAATCATGAAATCGGTGGCTGAAGAAGTTGTTGTTGTCTATGACGGCGATAAAGCCGGTATGGCTGCTGCGTTAAAAGTCATTCCAATGCTGGAAGGCGTTGGACTCAGAGTACGAATCGCTTTGGTGAACGAAGGAATGGACCCGGATGATTACATCCGCAAATTCGGTGCCGAGCGTTTCAGGCATGTAGTAGAAACAGCTGTTTCAACAACAAAATTTAAACTTATATATCTGAAGAAAAACCATATACTGCTAGAAGAAGATGGTAAGATTGCGTACGCCAAAGAGGCATTGCCCATTATCGCCGTACTGAATTCCTCGACTGAACGAGAAGTTTACTTGAGGGAATTGTCCTCCGAGCTTCATCTTTCCTACGAGAGTCTTAAGCAGGATTGCAATCTGCTTCGGCAATCGATGCAAAAAAAGATGGGCGATGGGGATAATAAGGAAAAAAGGTGGAATAATGGTAGGCATAAAAAAGGGCGCCAGCCCGCCCCGGTACTTCTGCCTGCTTACCATGCTGCAGAGCGGCGGCTGCTGTCGCTGATGCTGCAGGATGCGGAGGCCGCGCGATACGTTGGCGATCGCCTGGGAGAAGCGTTTAATATTGAGGATCATGCGGCAATTGCTGCTTATCTATATGCTTTTTACGCACAGGGTAAATCTCCGGATATCAGCCGTTTCATGTCATCGCTCCACGACGATCGTTTGGAAATGACGGTCAGCTCGATCATGATGATGGAAGCACCAGCCGAGTGGAATGTTCAAGTGCTCGATGATTGCATACGTGAGGTGCTGAAATTTCCGCAGCAGAGAGAGATCGACCAGAAAAAAGAAGAGATGATTAAAGCGGAGCGCTCAGGTGATTTTTTGCGAGCCGCACAAATTGCAAGTGAGATTATCGCCCTAGAAAGACAATGAGGCCCCGCGCATTGCTGTTTCTAGGGAGGAGGGAGTCGAATGATGGCGAATGATCAGCATACTGAACTAGAAACGGAATTTACGCTGGATCAAGTCAAGGATCAGTTGATTGAACAGGGTAAAAAGAGATCCGTATTGAGCTATAAAGATATTATGGAGAAATTATCGCCATTTGATCAGGACACGGAGCAGATGGAAGAGTTCTATGAACAGCTGGCCGACCTGGGTATCGATGTAGTTAATGAGAATGATGAAGAGGGTACTCACCGGCAAGCGGGAGATTCCGAATCCCATGATAATGAGGATTTTGGGTTTGACGACGATCTTTCGCTGCCTCCTGGGATCAAAATTAACGACCCGGTACGGATGTACCTGAAGGAAATTGGCCGGGTTCCGCTGTTGTCAGCTGATGATGAGATTGAACTTGCCAACCGGATTGAACAGGGAGATGAGGAAGCCAAGCGCCGTCTGGCTGAAGCCAACCTGCGTCTCGTTGTAAGTATCGCGAAGCGTTACGTCGGACGAGGAATGCTGTTCCTGGATTTGATTCAGGAGGGCAACATGGGCTTGATCAAAGCCGTGGAGAAGTTCGATTACAAAAAGGGTTTCAAATTCAGTACGTATGCGACTTGGTGGATTCGCCAAGCGATCACGCGCGCTATTGCTGACCAGGCCCGTACCATCCGAATTCCCGTGCATATGGTCGAGACCATCAACAAACTGATTCGTGTATCCAGACAGCTTCTGCAGGAGCTCGGACGTGAGCCTTCGCCGGAGGAAATTGCTGCCGAGATGGAACTCAGTGTTGAGAAAGTCCGGGAGATTATGAAGATTGCCCAGGAGCCGGTTTCGCTGGAAACGCCGATCGGTGAAGAAGATGATTCCCATCTCGGAGATTTCATCGAGGATCAGGAAGCACTTGCTCCTGCTGACGCGGCAGCTTACGAGCTTCTGAAGGAACAGCTCGAAGATGTGCTGGATACGCTGACAGAGCGCGAGGAGAATGTGCTTCGTCTTCGTTTCGGACTCGATGATGGCCGCACCAGAACACTGGAAGAGGTCGGCAAAGTGTTCGGTGTTACCCGCGAACGGATTCGACAGATTGAAGCAAAAGCGCTCCGTAAGCTTCGTCACCCGAGCCGCAGCAAACGGTTAAAGGATTTCCTCGAATAGCTTAATCCAAGGACCTTCTGCAGTAACGGCAGCAGGTCCTTTTTTTCGAAATTATGCATGGCATGTATGAGTTTCTTAGTTATGGAATTTCTTCCTGCATTTGTTTTATTGGTCTTTATTTTAGCTCTTTTCCAGACCCATTGCAAATGAACAGGCACGACGTTTTTCAACCGGATTTACCGGTTTGCAGTTTGGTATCGTCTCTGTTAGGGTAAGGTATAGATCGTGATTTGGACGAAAATATGGAATGGTAAGGTGTATCAACCGTGAAATTATCAAGAAGATTAACGCAAATACTGGAGAAGATTCCACGCGGCAGCCGACTTGCTGATATCGGATCCGACCATGCACTGCTGCCTGTGGCTGCCGTAGAAAGCGGAGCAGCCATTCAAGCAATCGCCGGTGAAGTCAATCCCGGCCCTTATGATGCTGCCGTCAAGCAGGTCATCGAATCAGGGATGACTGAGGTCATCAGCGTGCGAAGAGGAGACGGTTTGAACGTACTCTCAGTCGGTGAGGCCGACGTTATTACGGTTGCCGGTATGGGAGGCAGCTTGATTGCAGCGATTTTGGACCGGGGCATCGATAAGCTGACAGGCGTCCGCAGGCTGGTCCTGCAGCCGAATGTAGGAGAAGATATTTTGCGCAAATGGCTGTACTCCCATGGCTGGGTGCTGATTGAGGAATGGATCCTGGAGGAAGACGGCAAAATTTACGAAGTGCTGGTCGCCGAGCCTTCGCATACAACAGACCTGACGAATGAGCAGGTTTACAAGGATAGGGCGATTGGGGGCGGTCTCCGATTATCTACGGATTGGCTTTTCCGTATGGGACCTTGGCTCACGCAGTCCCCGAATCCGGTATTCTATGATAAATGGAAATCGGAGATAGAGAAGATGGAGTATATTCTTCAATCGCTTTCGCGTTCAGATCTCACCACGGCAGCCGACAAGGCGAGTGAGATTCGTTCGGATATCGAGTTTATTCAGGAGGTGCTGGCATGCTTGCCAAAGGACAAACCGTAATTCAATATATGGAGCAATTGGCCCCGAAGCACGTGGCCGAACCCGATGACCGGATCGGACTCCAGCTTGGAACATTGCAAAAGGACATTCGCACCGTGCTGATTGCACTGGATGTCAATGATGATGTGGTGGATGAAGCCATTGAGCTTGGGGCTGATCTGATTATCGCGCATCATGCGATTATTTACCGTCCGCTGAAGCAGCTGCAGACGGATACACCGATGGGCAAGGTGTATGAAAAGCTGATCAAACACGATATCGCGGTATATATAAGTCATACCAATCTCGATGTAACCGAAGGCGGAATGAACGATTGGATGGCGGAGGCCTTGGGAATCGAGAATACGTCGCCTATCCATGACATGCATAATGAACAGTTATCCAAGCTGGTGGTATTTGTGCCGAAGAGTCATCATCAAGAGGTGCTGGATGCCGTGCTCGGCGCCGGTGCAGGCTGGATCGGAAATTACAGCCACTGCAGTTTCAACATTGAGGGCTTCGGCACCTACGTCCCGCGAGAAGGCAGCAACCCATTTCTAGGTCAGGAAGGCAAGATGGAACGTGCTAATGAGGTTCGGATCGAGACGATTGTTCCTCATGCCATCCGCAACAAAGTGATCCAGGCGATGCTGAAGGCGCATCCTTATGAAGAGGTTGCCTATGATCTGTATGCCATGGACCTTAAGGGGAGATCCCTTGGTCTTGGCCGGGTCGGCAAGTTAAAAGAGCCTATGACGTTGGCTGAGCTGGTAGACGTGGTAAAAGAGAAGCTGGAGGTCCCTCATGTTCGTGTCGTAGGAGAGCTCGACCGCACCATCCGCAAGGCGGCCGTCATCGGGGGATCCGGAGGACGCTACATGATGAAGGCGCTGTTCCGTGGAGCGGATGTGCTGGTAACGGGAGATGTCGATTATCATACGGCACAGGATGCGCTCGCAGCAGGACTTACCATCATTGATCCGGGTCATAATGCCGAGAAGATTATGAAGGTCAAGGTCGCCGAGTGGATGGAACAGAAACTGCAGGAACATAAGTATGAAACCCGAGTTGTTGCTTCCCGCATCAATACAGAGCCATTCCAGTTCGTGTAGTGAACAGAAATGTAAGGCAAGGAAAAGAGGCCTCATTCTGACACCGCCTGGCCTATAGAGTACTTCGGCCAAGCTGGGAAATTAATCAGCTATTGTTAATGTTTAATGGGTTGTGTACCGCTTCAAATCACTGTATAATATGAATGTTGTCCGGAAAGTTTGACAGACAATCGCTGGCGGTGTCAAAGCCGCGAGAGGAAAGTCCGGGCTCCATAGGGCAGGGTGCTGGATAACGTCCAGTCAGCGCGAGTTGAAGGATAGTGCCACAGAAATGGACCGCCGATGGCCGCCTTAAGGTGGCACAGGCAAGGATGGAACCGAGGTGTAAGAGACCCCGAGGAACGCTGGTGACTTCGTTCCTGGTAAACCCCACCTGGAGCAAGACCTAATGGGACGCAGTCTCTTTCGAGGAGACAGCCTTAGCCCGAGGCGCGTCCGGGTTGGTCGCTTGAGTCGATTAGTAATGATCGGCCTAGATAGATGATTGTCGCTCATGGTGGCAGGGTAGTTCCCGTTATGACCACGAAGAGCACAGAACCCGGCTTACGGAAAGCTTTCCCAACTGAACAACATATTGCTTTACTAATACCGCTATGGTACAAACGCGTATTTTCTTAGGACTCCTCTTGAGGGGTGTTGAGGAAATGCGCGTTTTTTCTTTTAGATATCAGAAAGAATAAACTACGAAGCATGGGTCTTCCTGATATCGCAAGAAAAACATCCTCTAACCGCGGTCTGTCTGCTGAGAAAGTACGTCGATAGACGTTTTTTTTATGGCCTCGTGAAAATATTGGCAGATCATGTGCCCTGTACGGATAATCGTCCATACCAAATAGCCCTCGGGATAATAAGCTATAATCATCAACGGAAAGGAGATGCAAAAACATGTCTTGTCATAAAGAAAATCCATGTCCTCCTGTGTCACCGATTGTGTGCGAGCCGATCGTTGTCGTTAGAGACCACTATGTACCGCAAATCGTACCTGTTATTCATCCGATTAAAGTGGTGGATAAGATTCACTGCGTACCTGTAGAAAAACATATATACACGTACAGCGAAGAAGAAGTTGTGAGCGACAATGTAGGCTATGGTGGAGTTACGGTCTCCGGTAAGCGTTCGAAGAAAGCTGCAGTACGTACTAGCCGTTCCCGCCGGAAGAAATAAATGTAAGTGCTCCTTGCCTCCGATATGAATAAATAAAGCAGCTTCCGCCTCGATCGCGTTAGCTGCTTTATTTCGTGTATTTTATTCGTTGGAGCCGTTTAATTTACGAAGCTCCTGCTCCAGATTCTGAAGCGTTTGACCCGGCCACATTTGAAGAGGGACTTCAGGTGCGCCAACCGCTTTCAAGGATTGGAAAATATCAATCTGACCATGACCGTAATATTTATCTTTTCCTTTATCGCCAAGATCGACCGTTTGGTTTATCATGACGTCCATGACTTCCTGATTGGTCAGGTCAGGGTTAAGGGATCGAATGAGACCTGCCATGGCGGCTGCATGAGGGCTGGCCATGGAGGTTCCGGATAAAGCCGCATATTGATTCCCAGGAAACGTGCTTGCAATATTGGTCCCGGGAGCAGCCACATCGATATAATCGCCGTAGTTGGAGTATTCCGCCCGCTTCTGATTGGAATCCGTTGCGGCGACAGCCAGCACTTCCGGATAGGCGGCAGGATAACCAGGGCGCTCCGTGTTGTCATTGCCTGAGGCAGCAACAAGAACAACGTCACGATCATAAGCATATTTCACGGCATCGTGCAGGAACTGGGAGTCCGCATAGTTGCCAAGACTCATATTGATCACCTTGGCTCCGTGATCCGTGGCCCAAATTATGCCTTCTGCGACGGCATAGGTTGTGCCTGAGCCGGATCCGTCAAGCGCTTTGACCGGCATGATTTTGTTGTACCAGCTTACCCCGGCAACACCTTCACCGTTGTTGACCAGGGCACCGATGATCCCGGCTACATGCGTCCCGTGTCCCACATCATCCAGCGGCTGCTTGTCCTTCTCGACGATGTTGTATCCTTCCACCAACTGTCCATCCAAATCGGAATGCTGAAGATCCACACCAGTGTCAATTACGGCGATGATGACATCTTCACTGCCTTTGGACAGATCCCAGCCCCGGTTCGTCTCAATGACGGGCAGATTCCACTGATATTGAGAAAACAGCAGATCATTCGGGATATTGACCTGCTCGTTCGCTCCATCCGGCATGAAATCCGAGTTTATTCTGGATTGAGGGTGTCGGTCATTGGTTAAATAGATGTAGTGAGGCTCGGTATACTTCGTTTTCCACTTCTGCTCGAAATAGGAGCGGAGTTTATGGTAGTCCATATCCTTGGAACGAAAAACATAGGCATAACCAAGTTTCCTCGGAGTTTCACATGATATCTCCTTAGAGATGTTCAGGAGCTGCTGCTTAGACGGCTCATTTTGAAAGGACACCACAATTTCATTTTCGTAAAAGTGACTGGCCTTTTCATTATCATGTCCCGTTTTGACGGTAATATCGGAGAGGGTATCCGCATGAATGGATTCGACCTTGAATTTACCTTCCTTCGGGTACGGAATTAAGCGAAGATTCCGCTTCTGGTGATTGCTTACTTCATGCAGTACGCCTTGATTAACCAAAGCGGCGGCGCCATACTTGCCATCCTTGGACGGCTCCGCAACAACAAAATAAGGCTGTCCCGCGACATTGAACTTGGGTGAATCATAAGTTTCTCCCCGTTTCAGCTTTTGCTGTGCCATTTGGAAATGATGAGTGATCAGATTTTTATCTTTTTTGTTCAGTTTGGGAAGCAGACCCTGAACATCCGTCATTTTGTTTTGCTTAAGGTTATACCACCGTACTTGCTGAAAATGCTTGTGCAGCTTTTGTTCTTTTTGCGTATAGGCTTTTATTTGACCCGGACTGCGCAAAGCGTTATTGTTCAGCATTTTGCGCAGGTGGCCTTTTGCATCAAGACGGTTGAGTTGATCCGTCGCATGGATATCGCTTAGCATCGTAAAGTGCTTAGCCTTGTTCTCCTGCTGGGGCCTTAAAGGCTGTGTTGGTTCAGCCGTGGGAGCCGGCTGTTTCGAACCGGGGATGAACAGTAAGATCAGAAGCGCGCCAATAACTGACGCTGCACCTAGGATGCTCCACAGGGTACGGGATTTCACAAGTTTTCCTCCTCGCCGCAATCATGATTGAAGTAGTCTTAGCGTGGGGAGAGTGAATCCTTTTTATGCGTTCCATATCATGAGTAAAACAGATGGGAACGCGCAAAATGAAATGTACTAAAAATAACCTTGTAAGTGTATTCATGAAAGGGATTTCGTTATCCCAAAATTTGTGTTAGGATAGTACATATTATAACGACCGCCAGGCTATATGACCTGTAGGGTCACGACCATTTAAGGGGGATCTATCGTAATGCCAGCAGACAATCTTCAGAATTTATGCTCGGAGTCCAGAGAAAAGTTGAAATCTGCTATTTCGATTATGGAAACGTTTTTGAATGAACATGCTTTATCTCAATTGGTAACGGAACAGGACGAGGAAACCGTTCATTTTTACAAAGGATTTCTGTCGGATGTTCGCCATTTGCTTGTGTTTTCTGAAGTTTCCTATGAGAAGCTGGGTGTTGTACAGCGTCGCCCTAATTTTGATATCGATTTTGCCGAGAAGGCTTTGTATAATTTGTATCACCGATGTGTCAACAGCTTCTTCTATCCCAAAAATGAAAGTTATTCCGAAGATGGTCGTTACGCCTACACCGGACAGGATGCGATTCGTTTCCGGAAGAAGCCGGTACGTCCTGCCCGTGATGTCATTATGAACATTACCAAGATTTATGAAGAGCTCCGCGATGATCTTGCTTACTACGAAAGCGACTATTTGACGGAACGCCGTATGCAATCAGAGAAAAGACACGCATAGCCATAATAAGGAACATTCAAGAGATGCCAACCATTGGCATCTCTTTTTGCGTTTCGGGCCTGAGGCACCAACTGACAATCGTTCTTGTGCATACCGGCAGTAAACTAAGGAAAAAATGTTGACGAGGTGATGCTAAAATGGCCAACGAAGCCAAACCATTAGTAAAGTGCAGTGTCAGCAATTGCCATTACTGGGGAGAACAAAACCTATGTCATGCCGAGATGATCATGATTGAAATTGACCGTCATGCGAATGTAAAACTCAATGAAGAGTATGGAGCAGAGCCTTATGTAGACGACCATCAGGATGTTGCTGACAAGTCTTCGGAGACCTGCTGTTTAACCTTCAAGCCGAAGGGCTGACGGGAAATAAGCCGGATAAAGTCCGGGTGCTGGGCACTTTAGGATGATGGAAATGGAGGAAGCTAGTTTATGGATAAAAAACATCGCAAGCATAAAATGAAGGTTGTTGAAGGCAAGCGAAACAGGGTAGACTTCCCGCGCAAGGATCACCGTGAAGAATATGCGGCCGAGGTGGCTCCCCCTGTGGATGTTTCGGCACGAAGAGTAGACGAGGATAAGGCAGACGTCTCTACCGGTCGTACCGTCGGATATGTGGGCTTGGTATTAGGCATCGCCTCCTTGTTCATGTGGTCGGTAATCCTGGGACCCATCGCGGCGGTTGTTGGATATTACGCCTACAGCAAAGGCAGCAAAACGACAGGCGCCTGGTCGATCGGACTCGGCATATTGGCAACACTCAGTTATTTTATCTTGATTCCTTTCAGTAGATAATTCATTTTATGATGGTGAACACAGGGCGGGTCAACCAGAACGGTTGATTCGCTTATTTTTTGCCGAATAGGTATAGCAGATTGTTCCAGTTCCATGATAAAATAAAGGACAAGTTTGAAATTTCGCTGCAGAAAGTGAGTTAAACGATGCAAATAGATCCGATATCATGGAAGCAAATGGCGGATATACCACAGATGAATACGAATTCCACCGAGTCGGCAACCGGATTTGTCAATGTGCTAAGCAGCCTGCTTACCGAAGATTCCACCTCCAAGCCGGTTGAACGTTCGATTACACAGCTTGCGCCTGGCGTAACCTTTAAGGATGGGCTGTTATGGCAGCAGCTAGGAGCTGTAGATGAATCTGCTTCGTCTTTCCCAATGGAGGGGGTCGTGCATGACAAAGGAGCAACAAAGCCAACGACCTTTGAGGATTTAATAACGGCAGCCGGGGAACGCTATGGCGTGCCGGTATCGCTGATCAAAGCGGTCATCGATGCGGAATCTTCCTTTAATCCGAACGCGGTGTCCTCTGCAGGCGCCAAGGGACTGATGCAGCTGATGGATGGCACAGCAAGGGGACTTGGGGTAAGCAACCCTTTTGATCCGGCTCAGAATATCGAAGGCGGTACTAAATACCTGTCCAATCTGATTCAGCGGTTTGGCGGAGAAATGGCTATGGTGCTTGCAGCGTATAATGCAGGTCCAACCCGTATCGCGAATTTGGGAGTATCCAGTGATGAAGAGCTGATGTCCGTTGCTCATGAATTACCCCAGGAAACCCAAGCATACATCGGTAAAGTCATGAACGCACGATCAAAATACACGTTATAAACCCGCATAGGGTTAAATAGGAAGATGATAGAAGATCAAACGATACACGCCGCTTTCCGATCTAAAGATGGAGTGCGGCTTTACCGTTTGGTCTTTTTGTGTAAATATAAAGGTCTGGAATATACGTTTTACAGCGTACGATGCGTATGATGGAAAGGGGAAATTACCTTGATATATTGGGATCACGCTGCTACGACCCCTCCCTATGATGAAGTAGTGGACACGTTGGCAGAAGTCATGAAAATGCATTATGCGAATCCGTCAGCACTTCATCGTTCAGGCGAGGCTGCCGCTAAACTGTTGAAAAAGGCAAGAGAGGTATGTGCAGCCGCGCTGGACGTTCAGCCGACGGAGATCGTATTCACTTCCGGGGCAACCGAAGGCAATAACATGGCGATTAAAGGGGCTGCGATGCAGTACAGCAGCCGTGGCCGGCATATCATCACGACGGGAACAGAGCATCCTTCCGTATATGAAAGCTGCAAGCAGCTGGAAACGCTTGGATGGGAAGTGACTTATCTGCCGGTAGATGCCGCCGGCGTGGTGGATCTGGCTGCCTTGACGGAAGCTGTGCGCAAAGATACCGTACTCGTCAGCATCATGCATGTAAATAATGAGACCGGGGCCGTCCAGCCGCTGACTGAAGTGGGGCGTATCGTTAAGGAGCGAAATTCACGAACGCTGCTGCATATCGATGGGGTACAGGGATTTGGCAAATTGCCGGTGACACTTTCCCAGTGGCAGGCCGACTTATACAGCCTGTCTGCCCATAAATTCAACGGTCCGAGAGGAATGGGCGTATTGTATATTAAGCAAGGCGTGCAATTGTTCCCGTTGGTATCGGGAGGATCGCAGGAGAATGGACACCGGGCAGGAACGGAGAATGTTGCCGGAGCGGTAGCGATGTCGAAGGCCATGCGATTATCCAGAGAACGCCAGCCCGAGTTTTATGCAAGGATGACGGAAATCAGGGAGCTTCTGGTTCAGGGCATCCGCAAAATCCCGGGATTGGTGTTAAACAGCAACGAGCAAAATGCGCCTCATATCATTCATTTTTCGTATCCGGGACTAAAACCGGAGGTGATGGTCCATGCTCTGGAAGAGATGGGCATGCTCGTCTCGACCAAATCCGCTTGCTCCTCTAAATTAAGCGAGCCCAGCCGGGTCCTGTTAGCGATGGGGAAGGACATGGACGTTGCTTCCTCCGGAATTCGTATCAGTCTCGGCAAAGAGCATCAGCTCGGCGATGCAGCGCGGCTTGTCGAAGTCTTGGCAAAAGTTTGCGGGAACCTGCGTCCCGTTATAGAAAGAGAGGGTAACCGGAGATGACTTACGATAAACTGCTGCTTCGCTTTGGCGAATTTACTCTAAAAGGCAAAAACCGCAACCGATTCGAGAGATCGGTCTTGAATCATATTCGAAGCGTGCTCAAACCGTTTCCGGGAGCGAAAATCGTTAAGGAATACGGCCGTTTGTACGTCGAGCTTAACGGAGAATCTCCCGAGGCCTTGATCCATGTCCTTAAAAAAGTATTTGGCCTTGTATCCATCAGTCCAGTTCGTGTATGTCCTTCCGAGCTAGACCGTATTATCGAAACCGCGGTTGATTTTGTGGGACAGAAGGAACTGGCTGACCCGTCGACCTTCAAAGTCAATGCGAGAAGGGTGTGGAAACAATTCCCTCATTCCTCGCAAGAGATGAATCATTTAGTCGGATCGCCCTTGCTGCGAACCTATCCACAGCTTAAAGTAAAGGTAAAGCAGCCCGATATGGAGCTTCGTGTGGAAATTCGGGAGAACGAGACGTATCTGTATTATGAAGTGATTCCCGGTGCCGGCGGATATCCGATTGGTACGAATGGGAAGGCCATGCTGCTTCTCTCGGGGGGAATCGACAGTCCTGTAGCGGGCTGGTCAGCCATGCGCAGAGGACTTGAAATTGAGTGCGTACACTTCTACAGTTTTCCCTACACCAGCCAACTTGCGAAGGAAAAGGTAATGGAGTTAACAAGGCTGTTATCGGGCTACACCGGGAAAATCAAGCTGCACCTCGTTCCGTTCACCGATGTTCAGACTTCATTTGTCGGCATCGGGCAGGATAATCTGATCATTACGTTTATGCGCAGAGCGATGCTGCGGATTGCTTCCTCGCTTGCTGAGCGGGAAGGGGCATTGGCGATCGTGACGGGTGACAGTCTCGGACAAGTTGCCAGTCAGACGCTGCCTAGCATGAATGTGATCGGCAGAGCCACCGAGCTGCCGCTGCTGCGACCGCTCGTTATGATGGATAAGAACGATATCATCAATATCGCAATGGACATTGGTACATTCGAGACATCGATATTGCCGTATGAGGATTGCTGTACGTTGTTTGTGCCTAAATCGCCCACCACCAATCCGAATTTGAAGATCATCGAGAAGGTGGAGGCTTCCATTCCCGAGCTGCCTGCACGGATCCAAGCAGCCATTGAAGGTACGGATACGGTGGTTATTACCCCGGACAGTAACATCGGCGAGCTTGAAGAAAAGCATGCGGAGCCCGTGGTAAACGAAGACTGGTTTTAATTGAGTATCAGGCGAAGGTAACAACGGGTTGAGTAAACCGTACGAGTGTGCGCCGCTTCAAACATAAACAACACCCCAAAGCTTCTTAGAAAGCCTTGGGGTGTTGTTTTTTTGTATGCGTATGGACCTTTAATTATGACTGGCTGGATGACTGACGGCGTCCGGCAGATCTTTTTTTCAGATGTCCTGCAGTCAGCACACCGACAATGATGGCAGCAATGAAGAGATATTTAATGATCTGGTGCGCTTCGAAATATCCCATAAAATGCTTCTCTTCGGTAATCATGGAGGACGCCGTGTACGCAAGTACCGCAGAACCTACATAGATAATCCATGGGAAACGGTTGATCAGTTTGATAAACAGCGTGCTGCCCCATACCACGATAGGTACGCTGATGAGCAGGCCCAGTGTTACAAGGATCATATTGTGTTTGGCTGCGCCGGCAACGGCAATGACATTGTCCAGGCCCATAGCGGCATCCGCTACAATGATCGTACGAATAGCAGCGCCAAGGCTTTTTCCGGCTTTGATATTGCCATGGTCATTATTGTCGTCGGTCATCAGCTTGTAGGCAATGCCAATCAGGAGTACGCCTCCCACAAGCAGTAACCAAGGGATGTTAAGCAGCCAGACCACGAGGATGGTGGCAATGATACGAAGAATAACAGCTCCGGCCGTGCCGTAGATAATTGCTTTTTTCTGGGTTTCCTTCGGAAGATTGCGTGCTGCAAGACCGATCACGATGGCATTGTCCCCGGCCAAGATCAGATCCAAAAATACAATGTTGATTAATGCAAGAAAAAATTCAGCGGCTGTGGTTTCCATGAATGTCACTCCTCTTAGAATACGGTTCCACCATTAAACAAAAGTGGATTTATTATAGGCCTATTTTTCCCGATGTGCAAGCATAGCCTGGACAATTGCCACATATGTGTAAAGTGGAGGTGTTGTTCTGGTGGAGACGATTTTTTTGTTGGGACAGATCTTGATGATCAATCTTGTACTCAGTGGCGACAATGCCTTGGTCATCGCGATGGCCAGCAAAGACCTTCCCGAAATACACCGCAGACGGGCGGTCTGGATCGGGACTGCTGGGGCTGTTCTCTTACGGTGTATTCTGACTTTTTTGGCTGTTTTGCTGCTGAAAATCCCATTCCTGCAGGCTGGCGGCGCCTTACTGTTGATCTGGATCGCAGTCAAACTCATGATGCAAAAGGAACATGACCATGCAAACCTGGCCAAAGCTTCAACGATATGGGCCGCAGTCAATACGATATTGATTGCCGATTTCGTGATGAGCCTGGATAATGTCTTGGCCATCGCGGGGCTGGCAAAAGGCGATCTCGCCTTGATTGTCATCGGAATATTATTAAGCATTCCCATCGTTGTATGGGGAAGCGGGATGATCTCAAGCCTGCTTCACAAGTTTCCCGTGCTGCTTTACATAGGTGCCGGTATTCTAGCTTTTACAGCAGGCGAAATGCTCATACAGGATTCCCGCGTAGGGCTGCTTCTGGCTTACTGGATGCCTTATGCCCACAATCTGCTGCCGATTGTCATTGCAGGTGCCGTCGTTCTCATTGGCGGATTACAGACGGTGAGACGGCCCTTGTAACGGGAGTTTATTTTAACAACCCTTTGGCGGCATAAGAGGAAAGTTTTGAAAAATGGATGACTGTCTCGTGCAGTCGTCCATTTTTTGTTGGGTCCATACAGGTATATGGGACGGGGAAAGGATATTTCAAGTGGAACAAGCTCGGGATATGGTTTTTTTTGTCGGTTTGGGCTAAAATTAACGTAACTGCTTCTTTTAGAAACCGCTATTTTTGGTGATACATATATTGAAGAGAGGGTGATCAAATGTCCTCCAGAAAAGATTTGGCGCTGGGTATTTTCATCGTTGTTGCTGGAGTCGTTATTTTGCTCGGCAAGCTTGGTGTATTTGGATTTTTGGGAAGAACGTTATGGCCGCTCGTCCTGCTGCTGCCGGGTATTTTTTTGCATATCATGTTTTTTGGTCGCCGTGCCACTGCCGCGGTTCTGATTCCGGGCGGTATTCTGACGGTATATGGCCTTCTGTTCTTCATATGTATTATTGGGGGATGGGGACTGATGGCTTCATTATGGCCTGTGTTAATTCTCGGCGTGGCTGTCGGCTTGTATGAATATTATCTGTACGAGAGCCCGCGACCAGGCGCTGCGCTGCCGGTTGCGCTTGGACTGACGGTGCTTTCTGTTTTGATTTTCTTCTTCACCTGGCTTGAGACTGGAGCGTTCTACATCATTGCCCTGATCCTGATTGCAGCGGGCGTTTGGATGATCTTCGGGCGGAATCGTTCCGGGCGCAATAATAAATGGAGCAGAGGCTGGTAATTGGTAAGAGGTAAAAGTTGCTGGAAGTTTTCTGAAAAGACTTGATTTTCCCGCTCGTTTACCTATATTATAGGATGTATGTTGAAGCGTCGGCATGTCGTCCGGCGCTTTCTTTGTGGCTCATTCGAACAGAAGGGATTTGAGATATATTTATGCAATCAAGAGATCAGATTCGCAACATTGCCATTATTGCTCACGTTGACCATGGCAAAACAACACTTGTAGACCAACTGCTGCAGCAGTCCGGTATTTTCCGGGAGCATGAGACGCTGCAGGAACGCGCGATGGATTCCAATGATTTGGAGCGCGAACGCGGAATTACCATCCTAGCCAAGAATACGGCTATTACGTATAAAGATTTCTTGATTAACATCGTGGATACACCTGGACACGCCGATTTCGGTGGTGAAGTTGAGCGTATTATGAAAATGGTTGACGGCGTTCTGCTCGTTGTTGACGCTTATGAAGGATGTATGCCTCAGACCAAGTTTGTGTTAGGTAAAGCTCTTGCACATAACTTGACTCCAATCGTCGTTGTGAACAAGATTGACCGTCCGGCCGCCCGCCCAGCTGAAGTGATCGATGAAGTGCTGGATCTGTTCATTGAGCTTGGTGCGAATGACGACCAATTGGACTTCCCCGTTGTATATGCATCTGCCTTAAACGGTACTTCCAGTATGGATCCCGAGAAGCAAGATGATAACATGCTTGCCCTTTACGAGACCATTATTGACCATATCCCTTCCCCTACAGAGAAAGTGGACGAGCCTCTCCAGTTCCTCGTTACCTTGATGGATTACAATGAATATCTTGGACGTATCGCCGTCGGACGCGTGAACCGCGGTGTTATTAAGCAAGGCCAACCGGTTACGGTTATGCTTCGTGACGGCTCGACCAAGAATGCTCGTATCGAGAAGCTGTTCGGCTTCCAGGGATTGAAGCGGATCGAGGTTGCCGAAGCAGGCGCAGGCGACATCGTGGCGATTGCAGGGATCAAAGACATCAACATTGGAGAGACCATTGCAGATCCACAGCATCCGGAGGCACTGCCTGTCCTTAAAATTGATGAACCAACCCTGCAAATGACGTTCCTTGTTAACAACAGTCCTTTTGCCGGACGCGAAGGCAAATGGGTAACATCCCGTAAGCTGCGTGACCGTCTCTTTAAAGAACTGGAAACGGACGTAAGTTTGCGAGTGGATGAGACGGACAGCCCTGATGCTTATATCGTATCGGGACGCGGTGAGCTTCACCTCAGTATTTTGATTGAGAATATGCGCCGTGAAGGTTATGAGCTTCAAGTTTCCAAGCCTGAAGTTATCGTTAGAGAAATTGATGGCGTCAAAATGGAGCCGATCGAACGTTTGATGATCGATGTACCAGAAGAAAGCATGGGTTCCGTTATGGAAAGCCTTGGAACGCGCAAGGCTGAAATGGTGAACATGGTGAATAACGGAAATGGCCAAGTGCGTCTGGAATTCTTGATTCCTGCTCGCGGACTTATCGGTTACCGTACCCATTTCCTGACCCTCACACGCGGTTATGGCATTATGAACCACGCATTCGACAGCTACGGTCCGCTTATCGGCGGTCAAGTGGGTGGACGTCACCAAGGCGTGCTGGTTTCCACGGAGAACGGATCTTCAACGTTCTATGGCATGATGTCGGTCGAAGATCGCGGTACCCTGTTCCTGGAACCGGGGACTGAGATTTATGAAGGTATGATCGTCGGGGAGCATACCCGCGATAACGATATCGTCGTTAATATTTGTAAAGAGAAGCAATTGACCAACGTTCGTTCGGCAACGAAGGACGATACGGTTAAATTGAAAACACCGGTTATTTTCTCACTGGAGCAAGCCCTTGAATACTTGAACGACGACGAGTATTGCGAGATTACGCCGAAGTCCGTTCGTCTTCGCAAGAAGATTTTGAACAAGAGTGAGCGCGAACGTGCAGAAAAACATCGTAAAATGGCGCAAGCAAATCTATAATAGATAGAGATCTACTTGTCCAAAAGGAGTGAACCTATCATGCAAGAATGGTTTGCCTCGCACCCACTCATCTCTTATATCGTGATTTTTGTGCTGATCACCTACGTTTACAACAAGGTATTCCGGGTGAAGCAGAAGCTCCCTCTGTTGAAGGAGATTCTCCTGTATGTCTTGATGGCCTTGGGTTCGGCGATCCTGCTTGTGTTTCAGATTGATAAGCTGCCGATTATCCAGTGCTTGTTAGTAGCAGTGGCATTGATGCTGATGGTGCGTATTCGATATTTTGTTGAAGATCGTCAGAAGAAGAAGGCACAGACCGAACCAAAGTCTTAAGCTTTGTAGAAATTTAGCAACACAGGTAACAACAATACGGCAACTTTTTGTCAATCCCCATCGTTTATAAGAGAGAGAAGTCAACCATGGTCCGGTAAATGCTTCGAAATTTGAAGCGTTTATCGGACATTCATCTAATTTGAATGAAATCAGGTGTTATGATATGAATCCTACTCATACCAATCTCCCTCCGAGAGCCAAAAGTGGGGGGAAGGGCAAGAAACAGCCAGTTCCAAAAAAGAAAAAAAGCGCATGGAAATCATTTTTTAAGCTCATTCTTATCGTCTTGTTAATTGCAGTTCTGGCTGCAGCAGGTTATGCCGGCTACTTGTTCTTCAAAGGCAATGAGATCATTGAAAAAAGCGGGATCGACAAACCTGTAGCTCCAGGCCAATCCGCAAAAGAAAAACCGATTACGGTGCTTCTCTTAGGAACGGATCATCGCCCGGAAACGGGGACTTACTTGACGGATGTGGTCATGGTCGCCACCATGCATCCGGAAACCAATACGTCGACGCTGGTTTCTCTGCCGCGGGATACGCTCATTGAACTCGAGGGATATAAAGCGACGAAGCTGAACGCTTATTACCCAAGGTTTAAAGCGGCTTACAATGCTGCGGAGAAAAAGGAACCGGGCAGCGGCATTCCGGCTGAAGAAGAAATGAAAGTCATGATGAGCAAGTATCTCGGCGTTAATATCGACTATGTAACGGTTATCGATTTCCAGGGATTCCGTGATGTGGTGGACACCTTCGGCGGAGTGGATGTTAACGTTCAATACAATATGTGTTACCGCGATACTGCCGACGGGACCGACATTAACCTCACTGTGGGTCCTCAGAAGCTGGATGGCAAGAAGGCGCTGGATTATGTTCGTTACCGTAAATCGAGTAATAGCTGTTCGCCGAGAACGAAGGAGTCAAGCGATTTTGAACGTAATGCCCGCCAAAGCGAAGTATTGCATTCCCTGCTCGATAAGATGAAATCGCTCGGAGGCGTTGCGAAGGTGGGCAATGCTCTGGATGCGGTCAGCGATAACATGACCACCGATTTCGAGCAGGAGCAGATCCGGAATTTGATTGCGACATATTATGATATCGGAAAAGATGATGTGAAATTCATGCCGGTTACAGGCAATTGGAAGAGCCCTTATGTGTATATAAGCAGCAGCGAGCTGGATGCAGCCAGACAAGCGCTGCAAGACGAGCTTGCCGGCAAGCATAACGCCGCCGGGGAGCAGGGGACAGAAGCGGATTCTGCAACAACTCCGTGACAATTGAAGGCAAGTTTTATTGTATGCTATAATACAATGTATCAGATGGAGATCATTGTACAGGAGGCCGAAGGCATGTCCTACCTTATGATGCATACGACACACCCATTGATCTGTACTCGGCAGACGGATTACCCTGCCCATGGATTTGTGGTAGCAGATTCCATGTGGGGATGGGAGCCTTTCAAATGTCATCCTTCTGATTCCATGTCTTCTCAGGCGTGTTCATTCGACATGGGTGTCAATTCCACACCGAACAGGCAACAAAACTCTGAATATGATACGGGTCACGACGTCTCTGGCGAAGCAGAAATGCTCGCTAATGGCGTTGTTATGACCTTAAAAAAAGCCCAGTGAGCTTCACTGGGCTTTTTTGTATGAAATTTGGAGACAGGTGACGGACAAACTCGGGTTATGACAGGATTTGTCTTCTTGCCTATTTATTACGGTGCGGGTTGGCTGGTGCATTTCCCCGATTATTCGGATTTACCGTCTGTGCACCGTTATCTTGTGCATTACGATCACGAGGTGTTACATCTTTAGGCAGCTGAGGAATGATGCGGCCTACGATGTCAGCGAGTTCACTGGCAAGTCCTGAAACCGGATTTCCCTCCTGAATATGCCGGCCAAGATCGGCAATCCGGTTTGTAACGTCTAAATCAGCCGTAACAAGTGCATTGGCACCTGCCGGATCGGATTGAAGGGCTTCCGCGACTGTGTATTTAATGGTTCCGACTTCTGCCCGATCTAAATTTCCATCTACATTAAGTCCAACAACAGCCGTATTTCCCATGACAACACAGTTTGCATTTTTAACGCCGGGGACACTCTCTGCCAGTGATTTTAAGTGATTTGCGGTTGTAGCGTCAACTTGTCCGTTGTTATCATTTGCGTTGCCAACCTGTCCCGTATTTGTATCCGGAGTCCAGCCGTCTACATTGTTAGTGGTATAACCTCTGTTTTCATTCATATTCTGAACATTGTTAGCAGTGGTTCCATTGGTTTGATTACGAGGAGAGGGTGATGCATTGTTATTGGCGGTCCCGCAGCCTGCGAGCAACAACACCGCTAGCATGATGGATAGAGCAGCTCTCATGGATTGATCTGTCCTTTCGTAGTAGAGTTCGCTAAATTACTCCAGTCGCTACGCTTATTATGTCCCGGACGGAAAGGTTTATGTGTGTACCTGATGAAGAAGCAGTGGAGGGATAAGATGAAAAAAATATTTGTGCTGGATACGAACGTATTGCTGCATGATCCTCAGTCGATCTATGCATTCGAGGAGCATGAAGTCATCATTCCTGCGGTGGTTCTTGAAGAGATTGATTCGAAGAAGCGAAACGCAGATGAAATCGGCCGAAATGCCCGCACGGTCTCCCGATTGCTCGATGGGCTAAGAGAGCAAGGTCATCTTCATGCCGGAGTTCTTCTGGAGAACGGCGGGACGTTGAAGGTTGAGCTGAATCATCGCAGCTTCGTCAAGGTACAGGAGTTATTTAGCGAAGCATCCAACGACAACCGAATTTTGGCTGTCGCGTTAAATTATAAATTGGAGGAGGAGCCAAAGGAGGACGGAAGACCCGTCGTTCTAGTCAGCAAGGATGTGCTTGTTCGAATTAAAGCGGATGTGCTCGGACTCACGACCCAGGATTATTTATCGGACCGTACAGCCGATCCAAGTGAATTGTATCCTGGATTCTCTACCTTAAAGGTACATCCTTCGGTGATCGATGAATTCTACAGCTATCGTTATTTGCCGATTAAACCTCTTCAATTGTCTTATCCGCTTTATCCGCATGAATTTGTTATTCTGAAGGATGAGATGGGGACTGGAAAGTCAGCTCTCCTTCATGTGAATGAGGATGCAACCAGATTGGAGCCGCTCCATTTAAGCAACGAACCTGTATGGGGCATCAGCGCCCGCAACGCCCAACAGCGAATGGCGATTGAGCTTCTTCTAAACGACGATATTCCGCTAGTCACCATTACCGGGAAAGCCGGAACGGGAAAAACCTTGTTGGCATTGGCAGCAGGCCTATCCAAGGTGGAGGATGAGCATAAATACAAAAAACTGCTCATTGCGCGTCCGGTCGTTCCGATGGGGAAGGATATCGGTTATTTGCCTGGCGAAAAAGAAGAGAAACTAAGACCATGGATGCAGCCGATATATGACAATCTGGAATATTTGTTCGACACCAAGAAATCGGGCGATATCGATAAAATATTGATGGGGCTCGGCAGCATCCAGGTGGAAGCACTGACTTATATCCGGGGCCGCTCGATACCAGGCCAGTTCATCATTGTGGATGAAGCCCAAAACTTATCCCGTCATGAAGTCAAAACGATTGTTTCCCGGGCGGGAGAAGGAAGTAAGGTGATCCTTATGGGAGATCCGGAGCAGATTGATCATCCGTACCTGGATGCTGTGAGTAATGGGTTGACCTATGTGGTTGAACGATTCAAGCAAGAAAATCTGAGCGGGCATATTACACTGACTAAAGGGGAACGCTCCAAGCTGGCTCAGCTGGCTGCCGACTTGTTATAACCTTATATTTCCCGAGAAATGATTTCTAAAATAACTTGTAGGTTTAAGACTGTTCCAGATTCATAGGACAGTCTTTTTTCCTTCCCATCGTAACTAGTAAAATCTGGACTAGATAATTAACAAAAAAGATAGGACAAGAGTACTAGAAGTTTGGTAAAATAAGGGCATGCGACTATTGAAGGAGTGAAGATGGGATATGAAGCGGAAGAAATATTGGTTCTTATTTGCCATTTTACTGTTGTCTTTATCCAGTTTATCTCCCAGCTTTGACTTCACTCATCACACTAGACGGGAGCCCCCGGGGGATGAGCCTAATCCTCCGCAGCAAAGGCCGGAGGTACCGGAGACCGATCTGGGTCCGATCAAGGTCGGTGTTCAGGTAAAGCCGGATGAACTGAGACAACTAAAAGCTCTTAATGAGCGTTTTATGGAAGAGACCGGTGCTGAGGTTGAAATCTTGCCCCTGGAAACGAGTGAAACAAGCAAAGAGTCGTTTCTGCTCGAGATGTCCCTTGGTGAAGGACCTGATATTGTATTAACGGATTCACACTATATTAAAGCGCTTGCAATGAGTGGATGCCTACTGCCTGTTGATGCTTCTCAGGGCACGCTGCCGGGCGAAGACATCTTGAATGGCCTTCTGCCACCGCTGCAGTGGAACGGGTATCAATGGGGAATGCCGTTTGATATAGACCCCTACATTATGACCTGGCAGACCAAGGGGAAGGACGGCGAACCTTTTAAAATGCCACAGAGCCGTCAGGCATGGCAGGAATATTCGGAGGTGCATAAAGCAAGCCCTGTCCTCTTATTTGATTCGAATGATCCTTACGCGTTCGGTGCGGCGGTTCATTTGCTCGAGGGTGATCCCTCCAAGCCGGATCAAGAGGTTCTTCATATGCTGATTCGCAATCAGGGAAGATGGGCAGAATCAGCGCAAGGTGCCATGGAAGCAGAGGTAGAGTTGACCACCAACGATAAGACGGAAGCAGCCGTGGTCATTAAGCCGTATTCGAGCTTATCAGATCAAGATGACAACGGAATGTCGCATGCATTGGCAATGGGGGAGGCCCGTCTGGATACGCCGGTTGTCCGAACCCGAAGTTTTGCTGTAGCCGCACACACGGAATCATCGGCACTTGCCATGAAATGGATTACGTATATGACCGGCAAAGAGATGCAGCGTGAATGGAGCGGAGCGGCGGGAACGCTCCCCGTTATTTCGGAGCTGTATGTCACGGGTACGAACCTAAGTGACCGGGGCATTTGGCAAAAGGCGGCCGTTCCAGCCCAGGTGCTCCTCTCCAGGAATGAGCCGGCTGCTTTGGATTTTGGAGAGTCGGAAGGTTTCCAAACGTATAGCGAAGCAGCGAATCGATTGCTGCTTGGCGAAATCACGATCGAAGAATATATGAAAATGTACACGCCTGCTCAACCATAAAAGAAAAAGCTGCCCGAGTGAACTGCACCTCCAACTGTTAGATGTGTCTAACAATTGGGGTGCAGTTCAGAGCGAAGGGCAGCTTTTTCTATAAATCCAGCTCCATTTTGACCACTAATCTTTGATCTTGGCTGGATACCTGCGTTGCTTTTAAGAAAGACACCAGCTGCTTGGGATAAAAGTTCATGTCGAATTCTTCCTGCAGCGCTTTGCGCGTGGTGTCAGGCAATTCCAGCCGATTGAACACAAGTTTGTCGACTTGGAACATGATGGCATTCTCCGGTTCGTTAATGACGGTGTATTTTCCTTCAATCAGAAGCGAGAGATTTCCGCTCTCACCCGAGGCTATTACTTTTCCATCGTCAAAATGGAAAGCAAAGCTGTTAAAGATTTCATCTTCGGATCTTAAAAATGCATTGAGATCATTCTCATGGATGTCGATGGTGTACTCCTTGCCGTTTGTTTTCAACATATTCTTGCTACCCTGAACAAATTGGGGCAAATTCTCCATGGCGCTGGCTAAAGCCTGGAAGTGACGCTTTACCTCATACAGGCCCACGTTCTCCCAATAAAGGGTGAACTCCTCAATCAATTTCTTCATGGCATCCGGATTGGCGCTGGCTGTCAGTGCTCCTTCAACCTGCTGTTCAAGCGCCAGCACCCGTTCACGCTGCTTGACAAGGCTGTCCTTTACTTCGACGAGCTGAGAAGCATTGCGTGCGGCTTCAGCCTGGGCGAAGGCAAGGGAGCGGTACTGAAGGTTATATTCCGCAAGTGTATCCCGATCATTTTGAATAATCATATCGTAATAGTCCATGATCCGGAAAAAACCGGCTAAGTCTTTTGCAGACAACAGCATGAGGAATAAGTTATCCCGCTCACCCATGTAATATGACCGAAGGACGGCAGCCGCCCGATCTCGCCGGTCTTCGATTCGCAAGCCCATCTCCTGAATTTTAGTTTGCAGTTCGCTCTGGAACTGCTGCAATTTGGCGATACGTTTGGTTATCCGTTCGATTTCATGATCGATCTCCACAATGGAGAGGCTGTCCTCCAGAAGTTTGCGCGCCTCTTCCGAATCAGGCATAACCGGGCTTGCATCCTGCTCGGAAAATACGGAAGCGGGAGCCCCTATGAAGCAGAACAACAGGGTTATACACAGCATGACCGGGAGGAGAGGTTGTTTTATTCGTACATTCAAACGGGAGTCCTCCTTGAATGGTTGTTAGTCGAAAGGAATCCAACCGCTGTTTGTCCCTTCATTTTAACCAATATATGACGTATACGACTCAAATATCAACCTTTGGGCATTAAAAAAGCGATCCGGCAGCTAAAGCACCTGATCGCTCTTTTAAGTACTCTCATTCTCTAATTGCAAGGAAAATCCACCTGCGTGCCCCAGTTTGTCCAGGTTGAGCGCCGGCGGATCACAAACATCGCTTGCATGGTTTTACCTATTAGAGTGGTTTGCCCATAATGAAGACCGTCCAATAGCTAAAGCCTGTGAAGGTCACGATCATATAAGCCCAGAAGAGAAGAATATAGGTTCTCTCCGTGAATTTCAAATATCCCAGGATCACGAAAAATGCAGTCTGCAGGAAGAAAAGCAGTGCCATTTCAATATGATCTCCGGCAAAGGCCATCAACCCGATAGTCAGGGTGAAAAAGCCAAGGACTCGAAACATCCGTGCCACGATTATATCCTCCTCTCGTATGTACGCACATAATGCTACTATGAACATTATAGCGTTATGGGAAAAACGTGTAAACGCCTAACTCAAGAAAACCCTTTATTTTTTATTATTAACCAGAAGCAGGACAATGAATTCGTGAATAATTTAGACGAATCTTCCCTTTTGCCTTCGTAAGAGTATGATCTGTAATCAAAATGGAAATACATTTTAGTATCAAATAGATTCTATGAACTCTATGAGAGGCATAGAAATGAATTAAGCAGTTTTTATACCCTATTCAGCAGCCGATTTACGGTATTGAAGACGGTTATTTTAGGATGTCGTTAGGAGGGTTTTATGGTATGTCAGCAGTGAGACAGGATGCATGGAGTGCAGAGGACGACCTAATATTGGCGGAGGTGACCCTTCGTCATATTCGTGAGGGCAGCACCCAATTGGCTGCCTTTGAGGAAGTGGGAGAAAGAATCGGCCGGACATCGGCGGCTTGTGGATTTCGTTGGAACAGCTGCGTTCGCAAGAAATATGAGGATGCTATCAGCTTGGCGAAATCTCAGCGTCAAAAGAGAAGTTATTATAAAAAACAGCCTTCGGTAAGCGGACCGCAGGTTGCCGGTTTGGCTGCTCCGGAACTGGAGCACGATGTCTATAAGAATGATGGTGCAAGCGAAGAAACACTGTCCATCGATGCCGTTATCCGTTTCCTTCGTCAGTGGAAGGGCGGGCTTCAGGAAAGTTCACGTCAGTATAAATTGCTTGAGAAGAACTTGCGTGAAAAAGAGGAAGAGCTTTCAAGACTCCGCAGTGAGAATCAAAGGTTATTGAAGGAAGTCAGCGAAGTGAAAACGGACTATCATGTAGTCAATGACGATTATAAGGCACTGATTCAGATTATGGATCGGGCACGCAGACTTGCTTTCTTAAATGAAGAAGACGAGGAACTTAAGACACGCTTTAAAATGGACGCAAACGGTAACCTGGAACGAATTGAATAGGTAAAGATTATCTTGCTCCAGCCGTAACCCGCATTAGTGCATTTCATGCGCTTGGCGGGTTATTTGTGCGTATAGGAGATTATTCTGATATATACTAGGACTAGTACTTTGTGGTTGATTACAATAATGGGGGATTATCATGAATATCCATATTATCGGAGCCGGCTCATTGGGGCTGTTATATGCGGGAAAACTTGCGGATTCAGGCTGCCGTGTCACGCTATGGTGCCGAAGCGAGGAGCAGGCGGACAAGCTTCGGGCTTCCGGCATAACCATCGAGGAGCCGGGCCGGCAGCAGGTCGTTGACGCCCATGCTTTCTCGGTCAGCTCATGGTCATCCTTTGCCGAGTCGGGTGGCGGGGCCGATGCGGATTATCTTTTCCTCATGCTCAAGCAGCAAGGGATCGAAGAGATGGCAACGGAGATGCTGGCTCTATTTGGGCAAGATCACCGCAGACTCCTATGTTTTCAGAACGGTACAGGCCATTTGGAGCGGCTTCAGGGCCTGCTGCCGATGTGGACGCTCTACGCTGCCATTACGACGGAAGGGGCCAAGCGTACAAGCAGCGTCTCCGTTTTGCACGCCGGTCACGGAACGACGACAATCGGCAAAATGAAACCTGCCGGGAGCCCAATAGAGGCTTTCTCTCAGGAAGATCATGAAAATAAGCTTGTTAAACAGCTGAATAGAGCAGGATTTGAAGCTTTTTTGTCGAATGAAATGGATGAGATGATTTATCGTAAACTGCTGATAAACGCGGTCATTAATCCTTTGACAGCATTGTGGCGGATTCCTAATGGAGAGCTGTTAACTTCCCCAGAACGAGTCAGGCTTATGAAGCAGTTATATAATGAAGGGATCGCCGTATATGAAGCGGCTGGAATTTCTTATGGAAGCGGGCTTTGGGAATGGATCCTATCCGTCTGCAAATCAACTTCAGGTAACACGTCTTCCATGCTTAAGGATGTAGCGGAAGGCAGAACGACGGAAGTTGCCTGGATTAACGGAAGCATTGTCCGTTTGGGTCAAAAATATGGCATTTTTGTGCCAAAACACGAGCTGATCACACAGCTCATCGAGGGGATGAATACATAGGGGGTCTTTAGCATGGGTTTCTTGCAGGGGCTGTTTCACACATTAAGTCTTTTTCCGTTCATTCCGTTTTTACTGGTGTATTTCGTTGTCTTGCAAAGAAATAAAAATCGAAAGCAAGCGCTGGAGCTGGCCATGGATGTAACCACATTTTTCATGCTGTTTTCCGTCTCCGCCTTGTTTAATAATACATTCCAGTCCAAATTCGGTTTTTATCTCATTCTCCTCATGCTGCTCATTGCAGCGGGGTTGATCGGCAGTGCGCAGAACCGCTGGAAAGGCAAGGTTAACGGTAAGAGGCTTCTTCGCGCCGTGTGGCGTCTGGGTTTTGTCAGCATGAGTTTTGGTTATATAGTTTTTACATTTTTTGGTCTCCTCTCCTACATAATTAAGATGATGTAAGTACAATCTAATAACTAGTATTATATGATAAATCTGTTTGATCTCTGGGTCAGGCAGATTTTTCAATTTATTGATTTCTGGATTTTTTTGACCACTGGTTGTATAATCGATAAGCATATACCTAAAATCTATGAGGGGGATACCGCAAGATGAAGAAACAAAAGAAATTACTGCTTCTCATGACGCTAATTCTTGCTTTCAGCTCGGTTTTGGCAGCGTGTGGAGCTGACAAGAACGAAGGCGCTAATAACGGCGGAACGGCGGACAAGCCTAAAGAGCAAGTCTTCCGTATGAACCTTGCTTCCGACCCTCCTACATTGGATCCGGGCTTGGCTCAGGATAACACATCGAATACAGTAATCAGTGCTGTATTTGAAGGTTTGGTTCGCAAGGGTGCAGATGGCTCTGAAGAGCCTGGCGTAGCCGAAAAATGGGATGTTTCTGAAGATGGATTGAAATATGTCTTCACCCTTCGCAAAGATGCCAAATGGAGTAACGGCGATTCAGTAACAGCAAAAGATTTTGAGTATGCATGGAAACGCGTACTTGATCCGAACTTTACTCCTGCATCACCATATGCGTATCAGCTCTATTACATCAAAAACGCTGAAGCTTACAATCTTGGAGAGATCAAAGACGCCAATGAAGTCGGCGTAAAAGCAACCGATGATTATACGCTCGAAGTTACGCTGGCAAACCCAACGCCATACTTCCTCAGCTTGATGTCATTCCAAACGTACTTCCCGGTTCACAGCTCTGTTGAAGGTAATGCTTCTTGGGCAACCAAACCGGAAACATTGATCGGTAATGGTCCGTTCAAAGTTTCACAAATGACCAAAGGTCAAAAGATCGAGCTTGTGAAGAACGACCAATATTGGGACAAGGATGGAATCAAACTTGAAAAAGTTCAAATGAGTATCGTGAACAGCTCGGCAACTGAACTTTCAAGCTATCGTAACGATGAATTGGATTATGCAGGACATCCAACAGGAAATATTCCGACGGATCAGCTCAATGCGATCAAGAAGGAATTGGGCGATGAACTGATGATCAAAGGGATTTCATCAACGTATTTCTATATCTTTAACACAACAGAAGAACCATTTGACAACGTGAACATCCGTAAAGCATTTGCCATGGCGATTGATCGTCAGGCGATCGTAGAGAAAATCACGCAAGGTGGACAACTTCCTGCACACGGTTTTGTTCCTCCTGGTATCAAAGGTGAGTCCGACGAGTACCGTAAAGAGGTGCCGGATACTTACTTCGATGAAAATCTTGAAGAAGCTAAGAAACTGCTCGAGCAAGGTATGAAGGAAAAAGGCTATACCACATTGCCGGAAGTTACTCTGATCCATAACTCCGATGACAACCACAAGAAAATTGCGCTTGCTATCGCAGATATGTGGAAGAATAACCTCGGTGTTACTGTGAAGGTACAAAACCAAGAGTGGGGCGTATTCCTGAAGAACCGTACGGATTTGAACTATCAAGTTGCCCGTTCCGGTTGGGGAGCAGATTATAACGACCCGATGACTTATATCGATATGTGGACATCCAACGGTGGTAACAACGATACTGGCTTCAAGAACGAAGAATATGACAAACTTGTGAAGGATGCTTATGCAACTAGCGACAACGCTAAACGCATGGAGCTGATGTCCAAAGCTGAGAAAATTCTCGTTGAAGAAAACCAAGTTGTAATGCCGATCTACTATTACTCCAGCGTGTCCTTGGTTAAACCATGGGTGAAGAATCTGCATCTGGATTATAAGGGTGATATCGATTTCACACGTGCATATATCGAGTAGTCTTTTGTAAAACCATTTATAAAAGGTTACGGTTCGGGATATATATGTGGGGCATTTAAACCTCATATATATCCCGATTTTTTTGTATGAGCGCAAGGTTTCCAAATCTTGTGTCCGTTGGTGAAAGTTAAGGGATGCCAGTTCCGTTCTAGAATAATACAATTATATAGACGGCTTGGTTTAGAACAACTGATCAGGAGGCTAGCGAAATGCTGAGGTATGTGGCGAGTAAGTTTTTTTATATGCTTGTATCGTTGTTCATACTGATCTCAGCCACTTTTTTTCTTATGAAAGCCATACCGGGCGATCCGTTTATGGGAGAGAAAAAGCCATCGCCTGAAATTTTGGCGAGGCTGATGGAGCAGTATGATTTAGATAAACCGGTATTTCAGCAATATACGAAATACTTGGGCAATATCGTTCAAGGTGACTTTGGTTTGTCTATGAAGAAACAGGGACAGTCCGTCACTGATATTATTGTTGACACATTTGGCCCTTCACTCCGATTGGGTCTTATCGCGATCGTAGTATCCGTTATCGTGGGTGTCTTGCTAGGGATGCTTGCAGCTCTGTATCACCGCAAGCTGATTGACAACATCGCCATGATCATCTCGGTTCTCGGCATCGCGGTACCGAGTTTCGTACTTGCGTCATTGTTGCAATACGTTCTCGCAGAGAAAGCGGGCATTTTCAATGTTATGGGCTTTGAAGGACCGCTCGACTACGTACTCCCTGTTATGGCCCTATCAGCTCAACCGATTGCATTTATCGCACGATTAACGCGATCCAGCATGCTGGAAGTGCTGCATTCGGATTATATCAAGACGGCGAAGGCTAAGGGTCTCAACTGGTTCGCCATTATGTTCCGTCACGTCATCCGTAACGGCATCTTGCCGGTCGTAACGTACGTCGGGCCAATGACAGCGAACATCATTACCGGTTCGGTCGTTATTGAACAGATCTTCGGCATTGGCGGCATTGGCAAGCAGTTTGTTGAAAGTATCACAAACCGCGATTATACAGTCATTATGGGGATTACCATATTCTACGGCATCTTGCTGATGCTGGCGCGTTTCGTTACAGATATCGTATATGTATTTGTGGATCCACGCATTAAATTGACCGGCGGAAAGGAGAGGTAGACATGGAGAAAGAACAAAGTATGCCTCATCCTGCGGCACTAAACTTAAAGCCTGAAGATTTTCAGAAAATTGGTCCTGATGAGAAACAATCCGAGGTAATACAGCGTGAAAGTTTGTCCTCCTGGAGAGATTCCTGGGAAAGATTGCGCAAGAACAAGCTTGCTATGACGGGCTTGGTTATTATGATCCTGATTGTCATCATGGCCATTATCGGCCCGATGATCTCTAACTATGATTATGAAACGAATGATTTGATGAATACGAATATGCCGCCTTCATCAGAACATTGGTTTGGAACCGACGATCTGGGCCGCGACGTGTTTGTTCGTACCTGGATGGGAGCTCGGATATCCTTGACCGTTGGTCTTGCAGCAGCTGCGATTGACTTGATGATTGGTGTAATATATGGCGGCATCATGGGTTATTTCGGTGGCCGTGTCGATGAGTTCATGAATAAGTTTGCAGAAATTTTGTATTCCATTCCGTACCTGCTCGTTACGATTTTGCTGCTGGTTGTATTTGAACCAAGTTTAGGAACGATCATACTCGCCTTAACCATCACCGGGTGGATTAACATGTCTTGGATTGTGCGGGGCGAGATTATGCAGCTGAAGAGCAGAGAATATGTCCTCGCCTCACGTTCGATGGGAGCGGGAACCGCGCGCCTGTTGTTCCGGCATTTGATTCCGAATGCGATGGGTCCGATTATCGTCACCTTGACCCTGTCGGTTCCAAGCGCGATCTTTGCCGAGGCATTCCTGAGCTTCCTGGGTCTTGGAGTTCAAGCACCGGTTGCTTCATGGGGCTCCATGATTAATGATGCCCTGTCCGGATGGATGTACTATCCATGGCGGATGTTGTTCCCTGCTCTATTTATCAGCTTGACGATGTTAGCATTTAACATTTTCGGTGATGGATTGCGTGATGCGCTTGATCCGAAATTGAAAAAATAGGAGGTGGGAAGGTATGGAACCGATCTTGCAGGTAAAGGACCTCAACGTATCGTTTCGTGTTCGCGGCGGTGAAGTGAAGGCAGTCCGCGGCATGAATTTTGAAGTCGGCAAGGGGGAGACGGTTGCCATCGTCGGTGAGTCCGGAAGCGGTAAAAGTGTTACCGCCCAGACCATTATGCGATTGATTCCGTCCCCGCCCTCAGAAATAAAAAAGGGTGAGGTCATTTTCCAAGGACAAGACCTTCTCAAAAAAACGAATAAACAGATGGAAGCGATTCGCGGCAAGGATATTGGAATGATCTTTCAGGATCCGATGACATCGCTGAATCCGACCATTAGAATAGGCAAACAAATTACAGAGGTGCTGATCAAGCACCAGGGAATGTCTTTCTCCGAAGCCAAAAAACACGCCATAGAAATGCTGAAGCTGGTGGGCATCAAAAATGCGGAGGAGCGCTTTAATCAGTATCCGCATGAGTTCTCCGGCGGCATGCGTCAGCGTGCGATGATCGCCATTGCGCTTGCGTGTAAGCCGACCCTGCTGATTGCGGACGAACCGACAACGGCACTCGACGTGACCATTCAGGCACAGATTATGGACGTTATGAAGGAAATGCAGGAACGTTTGGGCACATCGATCATTCTGATCACGCATGACCTCGGCGTTGTTGCCGGCATGTGTGACCGTGTCATCGTCATGTATGCAGGTGAAGTGGTGGAAACGGGAACGAAATGGGAGATTTTCAAAAATCCGCAGCACCCTTACACCAAAGGTTTGCTTCGTTCCATGCCGCGTCTGGATCAGAAGAAAGACGAACCGCTCATTCCGATTATCGGAACACCGCCGGATCTGATTAAACCACCTGTAGGCTGTCCGTTCGCTGCTCGCTGTGACGAAGCTATGCGAATTTGTGAACGGGTGGATCCGGGCGCAACGGAATTCAGCGACACGCACACGGCGCGCTGCTGGAATCTGCATCCGATGGCGAAGGAGGCGCAAGGTTCATGAAGGATAACCACTTGATTGAGGTAAAAGGCCTGAAGAAGTATTTTAACGTGGGCAAAGGCCAGGTTCTTAAAGCGGTTGACGATCTGAATTTCTTTATTCGTGAAGGCGAAACGCTTGGTATGGTGGGAGAGTCGGGTTGCGGTAAATCCACTGCGGGACGGACGATTCTCCGCCTTTATGAACCTACGGCAGGCAGCGTTAATTTTAACGGAACGGATATTTACAAGCTGTCTCCGGGCAAGATGAAGGCCATGCGCCGCGATATGCAGATGATCTTCCAGGATCCGTATGCCTCGCTGAACCCAAGATTCACGGTGTCGGATATTATCGGGGAAGCTCTGGATATTCACGGTATGGCAGGCAGCCGCGCCGAACGCAAGAAGCGGATTGAGGAGCTGCTGGATATGGTCGGCTTGAATAGTGACCACTCGACGCGCTACCCACATGAATTCTCGGGCGGTCAGCGTCAACGGATCGGGATTGCCCGTGCTCTCGCGGTAAACCCTAAATTTATCATCTGTGACGAGCCGATCTCGGCGCTGGACGTTTCGATTCAGGCGCAGGTTGTTAACCTGCTTAAAGATTTGCAGGACCGACTTGGCCTGACCTATCTCTTCATTGCGCATGACCTGTCCATGGTTAAGCATATCAGTGACCGGGTAGCGGTTATGTATTTGGGTAAAATGGTGGAGCTGGCAGACAGTGAAGAGCTCTATGCAAATCCGATCCATCCTTACACCAAAACCTTGCTGTCCGCGATTCCGATTCCGGATCCGGAAATTGAGGCAAACAAAAAGCGGCTCAAGCTGGAAGACGATATGCAGGGGCCGATTTCAGCTGCCAAAGGCGAAGACGGAACGGTTCAACTGGACGTGAAGGATTCGGAATTGGTTGAAGTGTCCAAAGGACACTGGGTTGCAAAAGCCTACGCTTGAATAAACGGGCCTCAGTATGAGGAAGCAGCTTCAAGAATAGCCGCTGGCATCGTGCCGGCGGCTTATTCTTTTCCTTTGACGCAGAATGCCAACATTCGGTACAATCAAGAAAGGCAAAATAATATAGAAGAAATTAAATTTAAGCACAATCTAGATTTGGTTGCGACGTAGAATAGGAGGCATACCTCATGAATATCGTTCCGGAACCATTATCCCTCGCCTCGCGTCTCGCTCAGGATTATATTCATCATTTCGACCGGGTAAGCGGGTTCTACGGTGAAGATTACCGCGGCGAGCACAGCTTTGCAGAGCGGGTACAATGGCTGGATCTTTCTGAAGACAAACGAATTCAGCGTAAAGCGCTGGCGGATTGTCTTCGGACGTACAATAAGAAACACAATGATCATCCCGCTGTACATAAATCACTCCAACTTCTGGAGCAGCCAGGAACGGTTACGATGGTTGGTGGACAACAAAGCGGTTTGTTCACTGGACCTCTGCTTGTCATATATAAAGCAATTACCGTTATTCAAGCGGCCCGCGAGGCGGAAGAGCGCTTGAAACGTCCTGTCGTGCCTGTATTTTGGATCGCCGGGGAGGATCATGATTGGGATGAAGTAAATCATACGTACTTCCTGAATCAGGATCTGCAGCTTTCCAAGATCAAGCTTGATGCCAAGGACGGACTCAGGACGTCAGTTAGTTATACTGACGTTGCCGAGGAAGATTGGAATGCGATGCTGGCAGAGCTTCAGACTCAATTGGCAGACAGCGAATATAAGGCAGATCTGCTGAAACTGGCGAGGGAATCGCTAAACGGTTCGGCCGGGCTCAGCGAGGCATTCGCTAAACTGATCAGCTATCTGTTCGGCAAATATGGGCTGATACTCCTGGATTCGGCAGACCCGGGACTTCGGGCGTTGGAAGTACCCATATTCGAATCCTTGATTACCCGCAACGAACAAATGGGACTTTCGTACCAGCAGGCTGCGAGGGATATCGCGGGTCAGGGTTATGAAGTCCAGGCTGATGTATCCGAGAATGGGGCTAACTTGTTCTACTTGCATGAAGGCAGACGCTTGCTGCTTTACCGAGAAGGACGTGTATTCTCAGACCGGAAAGGCATCGTTTCGCTGACGGAAGATGAACTGCTTCGGGATTTGCATCAGCACCCTGAACGCTTCAGCAACAATGTGTTGACCCGTCCAATCATGCAGGATTCGCTGCTGCCCGTGCTCGGGACGATACTCGGTCCAGGCGAGATTTCCTATTGGGCGATTACGCGTTATGCATTCTCCGACTTGGGTTTGCAGATGCCGCTGATCATCCCAAGAATGTCATTCTCCATCGTAGATGGAACCGTCCATAAGCTGATGGAGAAATACGGATTGTCCTTCGAGGATGTCCAGCTTCGCTTGTCCGAGAAGCGTGAGGCTTGGCTCGCCAGCCAAGACGAGCTGAATTTGGAAGCGCGATTCAGTCAAACCCGGGGACAATTTGAAGCATTATATCAGCCTTTAATAGAAGATCTTGGCAAAATGCAAAGTGGACTGTTAAAATTAGGTCTAACCAATAAAGATAAAATATTGGAGCAGATGGATTACCTGTTAAGTAAATCCCGGAATGCCTTGGAACAGCAGCATGAGGCCGCGCTGGCACAGTGGAAGCGTATTGAACAGACGTTGTTGCCGGAAGGGAAACCTCAGGAGAGGGTATACAACATTCTGGATTACATGAATCGTTATGGATTGAATCTGGTGGATCGCCTGATGGAAATCCCATACGCTGCTTCGGGCATTCACAGGATTGTTTACGTATAACGATCAGGAATTCAAACTTCAGATCATAGGAGGCCGTTAAATGAGCTCATCATCCATACAAACCAGCAATATTACCGACTTGAAACTGGCACCGGAAGGTCATTTGAAAATTGATTGGGTCCAGGCGCATATGCCGGTATTAAACCGGGTGCGTGAACAATTCGAGAAAGAACAGCCATTCAAAGGGTTGAAAGTCGCCATCTCCTTGCATCTGGAAGCCAAGACCGCTTATCTGGCGAAAGTCATTCAGGCCGGCGGCGCTGAAGTGACGATTACGGGAAGTAATCCGCTGTCAACTCAAGATGATGTATGTGCCGCATTGGTAGAAGACGGGATCACGGTGTTTGCCAAGTATAACCCGGATCCTAAGGAATACAAGCAGCATCTCATTTCAACACTGGAGACCAGACCGGATCTGATCATCGACGATGGCGGGGATCTCGTTACGATTCTGCACTCCGAACGTACCGATCTGCTTGAAGGAATTCGGGGCGGAGCGGAAGAGACAACGACAGGCATCCTGCGACTGAAATCTTTGGAGAAAGAAGGAGCTCTGAAATTTCCGATGGTTGCCGTGAACGATGCATATTGCAAATACTTGTTTGATAACCGTTACGGTACCGGACAATCGGTCTGGGACGGAATTAACCGGACGACCAACCTGGTGGTTGCAGGCAAGACGGTTGTTGTTGTAGGGTATGGCTGGTGCGGCAAGGGCGTGGCCATGCGTGCCAAAGGTCTTGGTGCCAACGTTATTGTGACCGAGATTGATGCGATTAAGGCCGTTGAGGCTTATATGGACGGCTTCAGCGTCATGCCAATGCGCGAAGCGGCCAAATTGGGAGACTTCTTTGTAACCGTCACGGGTAACCGCGATGTCATCAGCGGGGAAGACTTTGATGTCATGAAGGACGGTGCCATTTTATCCAATGCCGGTCACTTCGATGTGGAAGTCAATAAACCGGATTTGTCAGAACGGTCTCAATCGGTTCGGACGGTTCGGCGCAATATCGAAGAATATCACCTGAAAGATGGCCGTAAGATTTATTTGCTTGCTGAAGGCCGTTTGGTGAATCTGGCGGCAGGTGACGGACATCCGGCGGAAATTATGGATATGACGTTTGCGCTTCAGGCACTGTCGCTCAAACACGTGAATGATCAGTATAAGAACATCGGTAACCGCGTTGTAAATGTTCCTTACGAATTGGATGAACAGGTTGCCTTATATAAACTGGAAAGTCTAGGTATTACAATCGACAGCCTGAGCGCTGAGCAGAAGTCTTACTTGGACAGCTGGGCTCAGCACTAAACAGCAGCAGCTTTAGATCATTTGCAAACCTCCTTTCCATCCCCAAGCGGGATGAAAGGAGGTTTTTTGTGCGACTGTTCTGAGAGAAAGTTCCAAAAAAACAAATGCTCGTTAGAAGGTATTTGATTCTTGACGCCGAATCTATTATCCTAAAGTGGTGGAAAGTGGTGCAAAGTGGGGAATCGGGGTTAAGGGGTGGAGTGCCTGATGTTCATGGGGGAGTTTCAACATAGCATCGACGATAAAGGGAGAATCATTATCCCTGCTAAGTTTCGTGACCTCCTGGGCACCTCGTTTATCGTAACCCGCGGATTGGACAATTGCCTCTTTGTATACCCCAAAGATGAATGGGCCATCATGGAACAGAAGCTCAAATCCCTGCCGCTCATGAAGTCGGATGCACGCGCATTCACCCGGTTTTTTTTCTCCGGGGCGACGGAATGTGAATGGGATAAACAGGGAAGGGTAAATTTGCCGGGCAATTTGCGCGAGTTCGCCAAGCTCGAGAAGGAATGCGTCGTCATCGGCGTATCGAGCCGAGTGGAGATCTGGAGCAAGGAGCAGTGGCAGAATTACTATCAGCAGTCGGAGGAAGCATTCAATGACATTGCTGAGAAGCTGGTAGATTTTGATTTTGATTTATAACCAGCTGGGAACATCGTATTGAAATGGACAAGTAACACTTAAAATCATGAATGAGACACAATGGAGGGCTGCAGCTTTGTTCCATCACATCACAGTGCTTAAGCAAGAAGCGACAGAAGGGCTGCGCATCAAACCAGACGGTATATATGTTGACTGTACGCTCGGGGGAGCAGGGCACAGCTCGCTGATTGCTTCCCAACTAAGTTCGAAAGGTCGGTTAATCGCATTGGATCAGGATGACTGGGCATTGAATAACGCCCGGGAAGTCATGAAGCCGTATGTGGACCGGATCACGCTCGTCAAAACCAATTTTCGTGATTTGGAGGAGGTGCTCCGAAACGAAGTGGAGGTTGACGAGAACGGGCAGCCGCAAGTTGACGGTATACTGTTCGATTTGGGCGTATCTTCTCCACAGTTCGATGAAGGGGAGAGAGGGTTTAGTTACAATCATGATGCCCCGCTGGATATGCGGATGGATCAATCCGCCGAGCTTACCGCAGCCAAGATTGTAAACGAATGGCCGGAACAGGAAATCGCGCGAATATTGTATGAATACGGCGAAGAGAAATTTTCAAGGCGAATTGCCAAGGTCATTGTTGAAAGAAGGGCACAGAGCCCTATTCAGACAACCGGCGAGCTTGTCGAGATGATTAAGGAAGGGATTCCGGCCGCAGCTCGGAGAACGGGCGGCCACCCGGCCAAACGAAGCTTTCAAGCGTTTCGGATTGCGGTAAATGATGAGCTTGGCGCATTCAAAGACGCACTTCACCAAGCCGTGAGATGTCTTGCACCGGGAGGAAGAGTGTCGGTCATCACGTTTCACTCGCTCGAAGACCGAATATGCAAACAAATTTTTAACAGTTACATTCCCAAGTGTACGTGCCCTCCAGATTTTCCGATGTGTGTATGCGGAGGCGGCCAAGGTGAGCTGAAGTTGGTGAACCGCAAACCGCTTATCCCCTCTGCGGAAGAGATTGAGAGTAATCCAAGGGCGCGTTCGGCGAAACTGCGGATTGCGGAGAAACTGTAGAAACATAAAATCCCTGAAGAAGGAGAATCAGCCATGGCTTACACGCGCGGCAATTTAGCCGTACAGGAGAGACAGAAGGAAACGCAGCAGTCCGCTTATCTCGAGAAGACAAAAGTCGTCAAACGTCGTTCCCAGCTTCCGCAAAAAGAAAAGCTGTTGTATTTGCTGTCCGTGGTATTTGTGGTTGCCGTCATGGGTGTCATTGGCATGAGTCATGTTCATTCCTATGACTTGAACCGGCAGATCCAGTCGACGGAAAATAAGACACTCGAAGCTAAACGAAATATCAATCAGCTTCAGGTTGAGAAGCAAACACTGGAGACGCAAATATTGGACAAGGCGAAAGAGCTGGGCTATGTCCCTATTGATGACAATAATACGATCCATCTATCACCGGTCTCGGGGTCATCCGAGACACAGAATTCGGACTCGGGACAAAATGATTGAAGTGTGAGGTTTTGACCGATGATAAAAAAAATCAAACTGCGTACCGTGCTAATAGGGGGATGTATAACCCTCTTTTTTGCTTTATTGATTGGTCGGGTGTTTTGGCTGCAGGTGATCGATAACGACTTCTGGAAGGAACAAGCTTTATCGAAATGGTCGCGTAAACAGGATCTTCCAGCCACGCGAGGAACGATCATGGATCGGGACGGCGATATTCTAGCCATGGATGCGCCTGCCTTTACAGTTATTGTGAATCCTGCGGTCATTCAGGCTAATGGCATGGAGAATGAGGTCGTTAAAGGACTGCATGAAACTCTCGGCAAGGATGAGGACAAGCTTCGTGAAATGGTTCAAGCCAAAGGCAAGGATGGGGAATACCTTAAGGGCGTGGAAGTCCGCAATGAAGGATGGAAGATTGACAAGGAGAAGATGGAAGAGGTTAAAGCGTTCAGCGAAAGCTTGAATGATAAATTGAAGGCCGCAGGCAAAGTTCCCGATTCGGGCATCGGCTTTCAACGCGAGCAGAAACGCTTCTATCCCAAAGAGACATTGGCTGCACATATGTTGGGTTATACCGATCGTCAAGGAAAGGGGATCGGAGGTATTGAGCAATATTATGACGAGATGCTGAAGGGTACCGATGGATTCGCTTCTTACAAGAGCGACAAGAAGGGAGTCAAGCTGCCCAGCGAGGATGAATTATACCAGCCTGCAATAAATGGGAAAAATTTAGTACTGACGACCGACGATACAATCCAGTATTATATCGAGGAAGCGATGCGCGACACGTATAACCAATATAAACCAATCAGTATGACGGTAATCGCAGCGGATCCGAACACGATGGAAATACTGGGGATGGCCAATATGCCGACTTTTGATCCCAATACATATTCGAAATGGAATCAAAAGAATTTTAACAATCATGCCGTGCGGTCCATCTATGAGCCGGGATCAACCTTCAAAATTGTTACGCTGGCCAGCGCAGTGCAGGAAAAGCTGTTTAACCCGGGTGCTATTTATCAATCCGGATCCATAAGAGCTGGTGGAAGAACCCACCGGGACATTAACAGCGTAGGCTGGGGCCCCATTACCTACCTGGAAGGCGTAAAAAGGTCGAGTAACGTGGCATTTGTAAAATTGGGATACGAAATGCTCGGCAAGGAGCGATTTACCAACTATATTCGGGATTTTGGGTTTACGCAGAAAACGGACATTGATCTTCCGGGGGAGATTCTCGGTACCTTGAATATGACTTATGACTCCGATATTTCAACCATGACCTACGGTTACGCCGTATCCGTAACGCCTATTCAACAGATTGCGGCCATTTCGGCCGTTGCCAACGGAGGCAAGCTCATGCAGCCTCACATGGTGAAGCAGATCGAGGACCCCAACACGGGCAAGGTTGAGAAAATCGAACCGAAAGTCGTGCGCCAGGTCATATCTCCTGAGGCCGCAAGAGAAACGGGGACTTACCTTGAGCAGGTCGTTGCTGACCAATTAAACGGTACAGGTAAGAATGCGTATATTGAGGGCTATCGTGTTGCCGGCAAAACGGGTACCGCTATAAAATCCGGAGGCGGATATAAAGACCGTTCGAAACAAGTGGTTTCATTCATTGGGTACGCTCCCGTCGAGAATCCGAAGATTGCCGTGCTGGTCATTATCGACGAACCGAATGAGGAACAAGGCGGCGGTAAGCTGGCAGCGCCTATATTCAAAGAGATCGTCTCCAAAACATTGAATTATTGGGGCGTTCCCAAATCGAATGCAAAGCAGGATAAGGAAAAAACGAAATCAGGAACATCGCTGACGGATTCCCTGAAAGCACCGGATTTTACGGGGTTGAAGCTGAGTGACGTAAAAGCCAAGCTGCTGAAGGATGGAGTGGCGTTTGAGACCTTGGGCAACGGAAACACGGTGAAGGAGCAATACCCGCCTGCCAATGCGATCATTAGTGCAGGTCAACGGATCTATCTTCTTACCGAGGATAGTCCAACGATGAAAATACCGAATTTAGAGGGTGAATCGCTTAGGGACGCCATGGAAGTGCTCACTTTGATGAAAGTAAAGGTTAATGTTCAGGGTGAAGGCTACGTTGTTTCGCAATTGGAAGCCAAGGAGAATGGTCAGCGAATCGTGCAGTTAACGCTGAAGTCGGCTCAAGAGTTGATCACGGGAAGCAGCAGTTCCGATGAAACTTCCTCCGTTGGCAGCGAAAATGCGAACGGGGAAGAAACCGATGAAAAAGAGTCGGAAGGAACTGCCGATAACGATGTCGAGGCAATCGACCAAGGACAAGGCAAGACAGAAGGGGAATAGCTTGTTCTAACCCGGGTTTGTCCCGAATACTCATGTGAAGAACGCATATCATGAGCTTTCGGGTTCAAACAGGGAGGGAAGCTTAGGTGAAAGTATCCAAGGTATCGCAGCGGAGAAGGCTGCTCTGGAGCCTGCTGCTGCTGCTCCTGCTGTTCTCAGCACTGATTATCAGACTGGCTTATGTGCAGATTGGGAAAGGCGCGGAGCTGTCGGCGAAGGCGGAGGATCTCTGGCGCCGCGACATTCCGTTTGCGGCCCAGCGTGGTGAAATTTTGGATCGTAACGGAACCGCATTGGTTACGAATATAACAACACCGACCATTTGGGCGATTCCTGTACAAATCAAAGATCCGGACCATACGGCCGAAACCTTGGCCGGGCTTATCAACATGGACAAAGCCGATATCAAGAAAATCATTACGAAACGTTCGAGGTTGGAACGGATAAATCCCGGTGGACGAAAAATTACGATGGAGCTGGCTCAGGAAATTCGTGATTTGAAGCTGCCGGGTATCGTTGTTGCTGAGGATAACAAACGGTATTATCCTTATGGCGATCTCGCAGCCCATATATTGGGGTTCACGGGGGCCTACAGTCAGGGACTTACCGGCTTGGAGGCCATGCATGACGACAAACTGAAAGGCTTTGAAGGCGGAATATCCTATCTGTCCGACGCAGGCGGGAGAATCATGCCGGGTTCCTCGGAAAAGTATGTTGAGCCTCGTGATGGTCTGAATCTGGAGCTAACGATCGATAAATCGATTCAGTCCATTATGGAGCGAGAGCTTGATCAAGCCATGGTGAAGTATCAGGCGAATGGGGCTTGGTCGATTGCCATGAACCCCAAGACTGGCGAGATTTTGGCAATGGCCAGCAGGCCAGGGTATTCTCCTGCCAATTACCAGGAGTTTTCAGCCGAGACGTACAACCGCAACCTGCCGATCTGGATGACCTATGAACCAGGCTCGACATTCAAGATTATTACGCTTGCCGCTGCCCTTGAAGAGGACAAGGTCGACCTGAAGAACGACCACTTCTTTGACAGTGGAGCGGTAGAAGTCGGTGGAGCGAGACTGCGCTGCTGGAAAAAAGGCGGCCATGGCAGCCAGACCTTCATGGAGGTTGTCCAGAACTCCTGCAACCCGGGCTTCGTGGCGTTAGGTCAGAAGCTGGGCAAGGAAAGCCTGTTTCAGTATATCCGCGATTTTGGCTTCGGGGCAAAGACGGGGATCGATTTGAATGGGGAAGAGAATGGCATCCTGTTCAAACTCGACAACGTCGGTCCTGTTGAGCTGGCGACAACGGCATTTGGGCAAGGGGTATCGGTTACGCCGATCCAGCAGGTTGCTGCAGTGTCCGCCGCCATTAACGGCGGCAAATTGTTTAAGCCGCATGTGGCCAAGGCGTGGGTCAATCCAGAAACGGGAGAGACGGTCGAGGAAATCAAGCCGGAGCTTGTCAGACAAGTGATCTCGGAAGAAACATCCAAGCAAGTGCGCGAGGCGCTCGAGAGCGTCGTTGCCAAAGGGACCGGACGCCCGGCCTTCATCGACGGCTATCGAGTCGGAGGGAAGACGGGAACCGCCCAGAAGGTTATTAATGGCCGGTACTCATCGACCGAGCATATCGTATCGTTCATCGGATTTGCGCCTGCCGATGATCCTGAGATTGTGGTGTACACGGCGGTAGATAATCCGAAGGGCATTCAATTCGGTGGCGTCGTAGCTGCTCCGATCGTGCAGAACATCCTGGAGGATGCGCTGCATTATATGAATGTTCCGCCGCGTAAAGACCAGCTTGCCCGTGAATACAAGTATGGTGAGACACCAACCGTGACTGTACCGAACCTGGTCGGAGCTACGGTTCAGGATCTGTATGAGGATCTGAATATGAATTTCATGCTGGCCAAGTCCGGGACCGGCAACACAGTGATTTCCCAGGCTCCGAAGCCGGGAAGTCGGGTAGAGCGAGGGTCTACCATTCGGATCTATATGGGTGAAGAACCCGAGGGAACCAAGCACGAACATTAAGGCATCATCCGATTCGGGAGCGAGGGACGATGATGCAGATATATAGAGAGAGGGATAACAATGAAATTGAAGCAATTATCATCCGTATTGGCTGCTGCTGTTATCGAAGGATCCGGAGAAGTTGAAATCACGGGGATTGAAACAGACTCAAGACAAGTGAAAGCGGGGGATTTGTTCATTTGTCTGCCGGGCCATACGGTAGATGGACACCAGTTTGCAGCTCAGGCCGCTGACCAAGGCGCTGCGGCATTGGTTGTTGAGCGAAAGCTTGAGGTCGACCTTCCGCAAGTCATCGTGAGGGACAGCCGCTTTGCGATGGCGGGTTTGGCGAACGCCTTTTATAATCAGCCGAGCTCCCGCATGAAGATGATTGGCGTAACCGGAACGAACGGCAAGACAACGACAACGTATTTGATCGAGACGATCATGAATGATTACGGTTTGAAGACCGGATTGATCGGCACGATTCAGATGAAATACGACGGTCAGTCCTTCCCGATGCCAAGAACGACGCCAGAGGCGCTGGAGCTTCAGCGTTACTTGAACGATATGGCGAACGCAGGCACCGAGTGCTGCGTGATGGAGGTATCCTCGCATGCGCTCGAACAGGGGCGGGTAAAGGGAACGGACTTCCGAACGGCTATATTCACAAACCTGACGCAGGATCATCTGGACTACCATCATACGATGGAAGAATATCGCGGGGCAAAAGGGTTATTTTTCTCCCGGCTGGGCAACGCTTTTGCCAAGGATGAACCATCACGCAAATATGCCGTCCTGAATGCGGATGATGAGGCTTCGGCTTATTTTGCCAAGCAGACGGCGGCGGAAGTGATTACCTATGGTTTGGGAGAAGATGCGGATATACGGGCAAGCAACATCTCGATCACCGCTCAAGGCACCTCGTTCCATGTGGATACCTTCCGCGGCAGTGCGGATATTGCGATTCGAATGGTAGGGAAATTCAACGTGTATAATGCCATGGCCGCGATCGCTGCCGCGCTTCTTGAGGGAATCCCTCTCGAGGATATCAAGAACAGCCTGGAGTCCGTGCCCGGCGTTGACGGCCGCGTGGAGGTCGTGGATGAAGGTCAGCCGTACGCCGTGATCGTGGATTATGCGCACACGCCGGACGGACTCGAAAATGTACTGCGTACCGTTAATGAATTCGCTGAAGGCCGGGTGCTCACGGTATTCGGCTGCGGCGGCGACCGGGATCGGACCAAACGGCCGATCATGGGTAAAATTGCTGCGAAATATAGCGATGTTGTATTGGTGACTTCCGATAATCCCCGCACGGAAGATCCGGATTTGATCCTGAAGGATATCGAAGCCGGCTTGATTGAGGACGAAGTGTCAACAGAAAACTACAAGCTCATCGTTGATCGCCGGAAAGCGATTGAAAAGGCTATTGAAATGGCAAGCCCGGGCGATGTAGTATTGATTGCGGGGAAAGGTCATGAGACCTACCAGCTGATTGCGGGCGAAGTGCTAGATTTTGACGACCGCATCGTAGCCAAAGACGCGATAAGGGGCAGACAATAGTGATCCATAAATCATTAAAGAGCATCGCCGACATGTGCGGCGGGACGCTCTCACGTAACCAAGATGACAATATTATCATTCAAGGGGTCGGTACCGACTCCCGAACCATACAGCCGGGAAATTTGTTTGTTCCGATTGTTGGCGAGAAATTTGACGGGCATGCGTTCGCGGAGAGCGTGATCGCCAGCGGAGCCGGCGCAGTGCTCTGGCAGAGAGATCATCAACCGATTCCCGACCTGCCGCTCATTCTCGTGGAGGATACGTTAACGGCGCTCCAGACGCTTGCGGCGGCCTATTTGTCCGAGAGCAGCGCCAAGGTGGTGGGCATAACCGGCAGCAACGGAAAAACCACCGTGAAGGACATGGTGTCCGCACTGCTTGAAACCACGTTTAACGTTCACAAGACGCAAGGCAATTACAACAATCATATCGGTCTTCCGTTAACCGTCCTCGCGATGAAGGAAGATACCGATATTATCGTGCTTGAGATGGGCATGAGCGGACGTCATGAGATTGAACTGCTTTCGAGCATTGCACGTCCGGATATGACGGTGATTACCAACGTAGGGGAAGCGCATATGCTTCAGCTCGGTTCGCGCGAAGAAATCGCCCGCGCCAAGCTTGAAATTATTAGCGGCATGAAGCCGGGCGGCTTGCTGATTTACCATGGGGACGAACCGTTGATCCGCCAGGTGCTTGCTGAAGAAACTACGGTGAAGCCAGAAGGGCTTCGAACATTTACGTTTGGCAATCAAGAAACCAATGACGATTATCCGACGGGACTTATGTTCCATGCAAGAGGAATCATCTTCACTTCGAACCGGCATGCGGGCGAAGGCTTTAGCTTGCCGCTTCTTGGACGTCATAACGTAGTCAACGCGCTTGCGGCGATGGCTGTAGCAGCCCATTTGGGAATCGGCGATGAAGCTATTCGCAGCGGGTTTGCCAATCTGAAGCTGTCGAGCATGCGGATTGAAGCCGTGGAGACTGCGTTTGGGGTCACCGTGCTGAACGATGCTTATAATTCGAGTCCTACCGCGGTCAAGGCGGCATTGGACGTGCTTGGTGATATGAAAGGCTACCACCGGCGAATTGCCGTTCTCGGGGACATGCTGGAACTTGGTCAGCGTGAAGAGGAATTCCATGCCGAGATTGGAGATTACTTATCTCCGGACAACACGGATCTTGTGTTCACCTTCGGCCCATTGTCGCTTCACACGGCCAGGAAAGCGAAAGACCGCTTTCCTGAAGGAGCAGTGCTTCCGTTTACGGATAAAGAAAAACTGATCGAAGCCTTGCTGGAGCGGGTAACGGAGAAGGATATCGTATTGGTGAAAGCCTCGCGCGGCATGAGGCTGGAACACGTGGTTGACGCCTTGAAGGCCCTGCCTGGCGGCAACAACGGAGTGAGGGGGTGAGCTGATGGACTTTCAATTGCTGTTATTGACAATCGGTGTAGCGTTTGTGCTTGCGGTGATATCGGCTCCGCTGCTCATTCCGCTGCTGCGGCGGATGAAGTTCGGCCAGCAGGTTAGGAACGACGGTCCGCAGAGCCATTTGAAAAAAGCCGGAACGCCAACGATGGGCGGCGTTGTGATTCTGCTTGCTTTTACACTGACTTATATTAAATTTTCTCCTGTCGATACTGATTTCTATGTGATGATCGTAGCGACGCTCGGTTTCGGTTTGATCGGCTTTTTTGACGACTATATTAAGATCGTATTTCGCAGATCATTAGGACTCACGGCCAGGCAGAAGCTGTTTGGACAGCTTCTGTTTTCCGGCATTATGTGCTGGCTGTTGATCTCCAACGGCCATAGCACCGCGATAAGCGTTCCAGGTATGGATTGGTCCTTTGATTGGGGGCCGTGGTTCTATTATCCGTTTATCGTAGTCATGATGCTTGCGGTCACCAATGCGGTCAATTTCACCGATGGAGTGGACGGTCTGCTGTCCGGTGTCAGTGCGATTGCCTTTGGCGCTTATGCCATTGTGGCGATCCAGTCTACGTCGTTCGCGGCGGCATTCTGCGCAGCGGCGATGATCGGTGCGGTACTCGGTTTTCTGGTATTTAACGCTCACCCTGCTAAAGTGTTCATGGGAGATACAGGGTCTTTAGGAATCGGGGGCGCTATTGGCGCCATAGCGATCGTAACCAAGAGCGAGCTGCTGTTCCTCATTATTGGCGGGGTATTCGTCATAGAAATGTTATCCGTTGTGCTTCAGGTGGTTTCCTTCAAAACCAGAGGCAAGCGAATATTCAAAATGAGCCCGATCCATCACCATTATGAATTATCCGGGTGGTCGGAGTGGCGCGTCGTCTTTACATTTTGGGCCGTGGGACTGATACTTGCGGGACTCGGACTTTATATCAACAAGGGGTTGTAACATATGAAGCAGCTAGAAGATTATCGGGATAAGCATATCGTCGTACTGGGACTGGCCAAAAGCGGAGTGCAGGTAGCCAAAGTGCTGCATCAAGCCGGAGCCTCCGTCATTGTGAACGATAGAAAGGAAAGAGAACAGTGTCCTGAAGCTTCGGAGCTCGAGGCTTTGGGTATTTCTGTTATTTGCGGTGGACATCCCGATGATCTTATTCATCCCGGTGTAACGCTTCTTGTCAAAAATCCCGGAATTCCGTATTCCGCCCCGCCAGTTCAAAAGGCGCTGGAGCTTAAGATTCCTGTCGTGACCGAAGTTGAAATCGCCTATCACCTGTGTGAAGCACCGATCATCGGCATCACAGGCTCGAATGGCAAAACAACGACGACAACCTGGGTAGGCAAGCTGCTGGAAAGCGCTGGTCTATCCCCGATTGTAGCCGGCAATATCGGCACGCCTCTATCCGAGGCTGCAGCAGAAGCAACTGAAAACAATTGGATGGTTGTTGAGCTGAGCAGCTTTCAATTAAAAGGAACAGAGGAGTTCAGGCCGCGTATTGCCTGCCTTCTTAACATTGCGGAAACGCATCTTGATTACCATGGCGGGATGGATGATTATGTTGCATCCAAAGCCAAGCTGTTCGCTAACCAGACTGCGGATGATACCGCTGTGCTCAATTGGGATGATCCCGTGTGCAGAAACCTTGTTCCGTATATCAAGGCGCGCATCGTGCCTTTTTCGATGAGCGAGAGCCTTCGTGAAGGGGTTCACGTAATGCCGCCATATGTTGCCGGTACCCAGGACTCGGACGACGACGATCAGGGGCGTATGCTGATCTATACAGATGGCGAAGGGTTTACGCATGAGATCATCCGTGTGGAGAACATCGGACTGCCCGGAAGATTTAATGTAGGGAATGCATTGGCTGCCTGTGCGATCGCCATAGCGGCCGGCGTTGCCCCCGATAAGCTGGAAGAAGCTTTATCCAGCTTCCGCGGCGTTGAGCATCGCCTGGAATACGTTGCCAAGCTTCGGGGCGTATCCTATTACAATAACTCGAAGGCAACGAACTCCAAGGCGACGCACATGGCATTGACTTCGTTCAAGGAGCCTATCGTATTAATTGCAGGCGGGCTTGACCGCGGGTCGGATTATGAGGAATTGATTCCTTCCTTGCAAGGACGGGTGAAAGCCGTCGTGCTTCTTGGCGAAACGAAGGAGAAAATCGCGAAGGCTGCTGCCAAAGCCGGATTAAAGGACATCTTCCTCGTCGATAATGGGAAGGACGCCGCCGCGACTTTGACCTCGGCTGTCCAGAAGGCTGCCGGGCTCGCAGAGAGCGGGGATATTGTTCTACTATCTCCCGCATGTGCGAGCTGGGACATGTTTCCTTCCTTCGAGGATCGAGGACGCATTTTTAAAGAGGCGGTGCATAACCTTTAAGTAGGGGGGTGGATAAGCCCCTACTAAGGATGTACGAGGTGGCCTTTCCATGAACAAGAACCGCCAGGCGCCCGATCTGTGGCTGCTTATCTGTATTTTGGCCCTGCTGGCCATCGGAATCGTCATGGTATACAGCGCAGGATCCGTCCTCGCATTTCATGACTATGGCGATAAGTTTTATTTTGTGAAGCGTCAGCTGTTTTTTGCCTGTTTGGGGCTTGCTGCCATGTACTTCACATCGAGGACCGACTATCGGGTTTGGAAGAAATACAGCAAGCTTGCATTGCTGGTCTGCTTTTTTATGCTGATTATCGTACTTATTCCAGGGATCGGCGTTGTTCGCGGCGGAGCCAGAAGCTGGCTCGGCATCAGCTCGTTCGGAATTCAACCCTCCGAGTTTATGAAGCTGGGCATGATTCTGTTTCTATCACGCTGGCTCAGTAAGCAAGATTATGATATTACGTCTTTTACCAGGGGGCTTTTGCCGCCGCTTGGTTTAATCGGACTGGCATTCGGATTGATTATGCTGCAGCCTGATTTGGGTACGGGTGCCGTTATGCTTGGAGCTGCGATGATGATTGTTTTTACCGCAGGGGCACAGATGAAGCATCTGGGCTTTCTCGCATTAGGCGGGGTTGCCGGTTTCATTGGCTTGATTCTGACAGCCCCCTACCGGCTGAAGCGGATAACCGGGTTTCTCGATCCATGGTCCGATCCGCTTGGCGCAGGCTATCAGATCATTCAATCCCTCTATGCCATAGGGCCGGGCGGACTCGGCGGGCTCGGGCTTGGCATGAGTCGTCAGAAGTACGCTTATGTACCTGAGCCGCAGACTGATTTTATTTTTTCGATTTTGGCCGAAGAGCTTGGATTCATTGGCGGTTTGATTGTACTGCTCTTGTTCGCTGCCTTGGTGTGGCGGGGCATGAGAGTGGCCATGACGGTATCCGACGGCTTTGGAAGTCTGCTGGCTGTTGGGATCGTGGGCATGGTCGCCATACAGGTCGTTATCAATATCGGTGTCGTTATCGGTTTAATGCCGGTAACAGGGATTACGCTGCCGCTCATCAGTTACGGAGGCAGCTCACTGACGCTGATGCTGACGGCGCTGGGCATTCTATTAAATATTTCCCGTTATGCGAGGTGAAGGGTATGCGTGTCGTATTGACCGGCGGCGGAACGGGGGGGCATATTTACCCCGCCGTTGCCATTGCAAGACAATGTGAAAAGGAAGATCCGAAAACGGAGTTTTTATATATCGGAGGCAAGCGGGGTCTCGAAAGCAAGCTTGTACCCCAGGAGAAGCTGCCGTTTGAGAGCATCGATATCACGGGGTTCCGGCGCAAGCTGTCGCTGGATAACGTGAAGACGATCATGCGTTTTTTCAAAGGCGTGAAGCGATCGAAGGCCCTGCTGAAGGAATTTAAACCCGATGTCGTGATCGGTACCGGAGGTTATGTGTGCGGTCCGGTGGTTTATGCAGCGGCCAAGCTCGGGATACCAACCATGATTCATGAGCAGAATGCGATTCCCGGCCTGACCAACCAGTTCCTCAGCCGCTATGCGGATACGGTGGCGGTCAGCTTTGAGGGATCGGAGTCTTCTTTTCCTAAAGCCAAAAGAACGGTATATACAGGAAATCCACGTGCGACAACGGTATTATCCGCCAATCGTGAACGTGGATTTGCTACGCTCGGCATTCCGGTGGACAGCCAAGTCGTACTGATCGTCGGCGGAAGCCGGGGTGCCAAGGCGATCAATAACGCGATGATCGGGATGGCGCCGTTCATACAGAAGCTGCCGGGTGTACATTTCGTGTTTGTTACGGGCGAAACTTATTTTGAGAACACGCGGGAATCCATTCTGTCCCAGCTCGGTACCATGCCAAATCAACTTCATATCGTGCCATACGTTCATAATATGCCGGAAGTACTTGCGGCTACTTCGCTGATTGTAAACCGTGCAGGAGCTTCATTCCTGGCGGAGATTACATCGCTTGGTATTCCATCCGTACTTATCCCTTCACCTAACGTCACCAATAACCATCAGGAGGCAAATGCGAGGCAATTGGAGGAAGCGGGTGCGTCCAGCATGATTCTCGAAAAGGATTTGACGGCGGAATCGCTGTTCGCAAAGCTTGAGGAGATCATGACCAGTCGTACTTCCAGAGAGGCGATGTCCGCGGCTGCGAAAAAGCTCGGCAAACCGGATTCGGCATCCGTCATGGTTCAAGAAATCCGCCGGTTAACCGGCAAACGCTAAATCGGCTGGGCGATTGTCACACACCTATGGAGCCTGACATAAGATACTCTATAATCGTGACACACCCATGAGGCCGGCATTACTGACAGCGGCCATCTCTTCATCCAGTTGAAGGAATGGCCTTTTGGTTTTGAAAGTCAAGGGGAGGTTTATTTAAAATGCAGCAGTGGAAATCGCTACTATCAGAAGCCAATATCGGAACAGTGTTATGGAATGAACCGCTGGCAAAATATACGACGTGGAAAATAGGCGGACCAGCCGATTGCCTGATTATACCTGAGAACAAGGAACAACTCAGGGAACTGGTCACCCTTCTCCATGCCCATCACATACCTTGGACACAATTGGGCCGCGGTTCAAACATGTTGGTTGCCGATAAAGGCATTCGGGGAGCGGTCATCAAGCTGGGCCAGGGATTTGAGGGGCTTCATTTTGACGGAGAGACGGTAACTGCAGGCGGCAGTCTGTCTTTTGTCAAGCTCAGTGTTCTGGCCGGAAAAGAAGGATTATCCGGTCTTGAATTTGCCGGAGGCATTCCTGGATCGGTTGGAGGGGCCGTCTACATGAATGCAGGTGCCCATGGGTCTGATGTGTCACGCATATTCAAGTCCGCTGACATTGTACTGGAAACAGGGGAATTGGTTACGTATGCTGCGAAAGATATGGCGTTTGATTACCGACACTCCATTCTGCATGAACGAAAAGGGATTGTGACTGAAGCGGTATTTGGGCTCCGTCAAGGAGACCGCAAAGAAATTTCAGCTGTTATGGCCTCCTACAAGGACCGTCGCCGGCGTACACAGCCGCTCCAATCCGCAACGGCAGGCAGTGTTTTTCGCAACCCGCCCGGTGACCATGCCGCGAGGTTGATCGAGGCTGCCGGTCTTAAGGGCCTGCGGATCGGGGGCGCAGAAGTTTCTTTACAGCATGCCAATTTCATTGAGAATACCGGTCAAGCGACAGCAGAGGACGTGCTCGCTTTGATGGAACGTATTAAGGAAACCATCTCGGAAAAGAACGGAATTCATATGGTGCCTGAGGTGTACGTTCTGGGCGAGCGGTAAACTCGGAGGTGATACATTGGACAAATTGGTGATTGAGGGTGGAAGGCCCCTATCTGGAACCATTCGTATCCATGGAGCAAAAAATGCAGCTTTACCTATTCTAGCAGCTAGTCTTCTGGCAGAAGGGACTGTGAGATTAAGCAATGTCCCGCACCTGCTGGATATTGAAGTGATGCTCAGCATTCTCAGCCGTCTTGGCTCCAAATGCAAGCATGAGCTGGAGACGGTAACCGTGGATACCTCGTCTGCCAATTCGTTTCATGTCCCGGAAGATTTAATGAAGCAGATGCGATCCTCCATCTTTTTGATGGGACCTCTGCTGGCCCGTTTTGGTGAAGTGACGATCTATCAGCCAGGGGGCTGCGCGATCGGAGAACGCAAGATCGACCTCCATCTTCAGGGACTGCAGGCGCTTGGTGCGGAAATCGAAGAGAGTAACGATAAGATCCATTGCAGGGCAAGCCGGCTGGTCGGAACGGATATTCATCTGGATTTTGCCAGCGTAGGGGCAACGGAGAATATCATGATGGCAGCAGCAACTGCGCTTGGCACAACGGTGCTCACCAATGCCGCCAGAGAGCCTGAAATTCAGGACCTTCAGCATTTCCTGAACAAGATGGGAGCGAACATTATCGGCGCAGGAACGGATACCATTACGATTCATGGCGTGGAGCGTCTGGAGCCTTGCGAGTACGAGATTATACCGGACCGGATCGTTGCCGGCACCGTCATGATCGCAGCAGCCGTCACCCGCGGTAGTGTAACGCTTACAAAGACCAATCCATCTCATTTAACTTCCCTTATACATGTGCTAAAGCGCGCCGGTGTTCAAACCAGTATATGCAATGATATAATAAACATAAGCTGTATGAGCCGTCCTAAAGCGGTGGAACGTATCGTGACTTCACCGTATCCTTCGTTCCCGACTGATTTGCAATCTCAGGTTATGGTCCTGCTGTCCTTGGCGGACGGATTTAGCGTGATGAAAGAGACGGTATTCGAAGGACGGTTCAAGCATGTGGAGGAACTCTCCCGTATGGGGGCGGACATTTCCACGGATCTGAACTACGCGTTTATACGCGGTGTTCAGAGAATTTATGGAGCTACGGTGGAGGCAACCGATCTTCGGGCTGGGGCGGCGCTCGTCATTGCCGGTTTGGCCGCGCAGGGAACGACCGTGGTGGAGCAAGTTCACCATATTGATCGCGGTTATGATCGTATTGAAAACATGTTCCAAGGTTTAGGCGCTCGGATCTATCGTCAATCTCCGGTGCCAAAACCGCTTGATTTAGCCAATTGAGGTCCTGGGCTTCCCCTCCGAACAAGGAGGGGATAACAGGTCTTTATGGAGAGAGTGGATATGTCCAAGACACATATGCCTGTCCTGAAGCAGGACAAGCCTAAACCGAAAACAGCCAAAAAAATCATATGGATACTTTTGCTGCTGTTCGTAGCCCTGCTGACGATTCTGTTTTTCCGGTCGTCAGTCAGCCAAGTTACCGAGATTCATTTTACAGGCAATACGTTTAATACCAATGAGCAGCTTATCAAGCAAAGCGGACTCCACATCGGAGACCAGTACTTTGGCGTTGAGCCGAAAGATGTGCAGGAACGCCTGCTGAAGCTCGGAACGATTAAGTCGGCGGAAGTGGTCAAGAGCTTTCCGGGCGAAGTCAGCATCGTGGTGACGGAACATCCTACGGTGGCCTACGAGCTGTCTGACAGCGGGGAACTTCAAGCCATACTGGCTAGCGGCACCTCGGTTCCGGTTACAGCGAGCGGTATTGCCGTTGAGAAGCCTATTTTGACCAATTGGGATCCGGGCGACCCCAACAAGGCTGTGCTTAGTGAAGTGCTTGCGGAGATTTCGGGCAGCCTGACCTCCGATATCTCGGAAATCATGCCGTCACCGACGCTATCTTTTCCGGATCGAATCAAGATGTATACACGTTCCAAATTCGAAGTTATCACTTCGGTCTCCTTGCTCCGTGACAAAGTAGAATATCTGAATCAGGTTACCGAAATGGAGCGGCCGGGTGTGATTACGATGCTGGAAGCAGACTCTTACGTGCCGTTTGTAGAAGAAGTTGGAGAAGACGCGGAAGAAGGGCAATAACCCCCTACTCAGGGATTGGAATAAATGGTACAATTGAAAGTATTGACAACTTGTTTCGGCTCTTCTTTTTTGAATGACTTTTACGGCCTGTTATAGCAAATGTTGGCAGTAAAAAAAATGTTGAAAAAAGAGGGAAAGACCTGCGAGTGTTGAATAAGTAGAAATGTATTCTTTATAATCAAAATTAATTTGCTAAAAACAGGAGGTGCCAGGGCTTGAGCAACAATGACATCATTGTTAGTTTGGACATCGGTACATCCAAAGTTCGTGCTATTATTGGGGAAGTTAATAATGGAACCTTTAATATTATTGGAGTTGGATCTGCCGACTCGGAGGGAATTCGCAAAGGTGCAATTGTAGATATCGACCAGACCGTACAATCCATTCGCAGCGCTGTTGATCATGCGGAGCGTATGGTCGGTATTCAAATATCCGAAGTATATGTCGGCATTTCTGGAAATCATATCGGACTTCAATCCAGCCATGGAGTTGTGGCAGTATCGAACGAGGATCGCGAAATTGGTGAAGAGGACATCGACCGCGTGCTGAAAGCTGCGGAAGTCGTGGCGCTTCCTCCGGATCGTGAAATTATCGATGTGGTTGCTAAACAGTTTGTAGTTGACGGTTTGGAAGGAATCTCTGATCCGCGAGGAATGATCGGCGTAAGACTGGAAGTTGAAGCGACGATTATTACTGGCGCCAAAACGGCAATACATAACCTGTTACGTTGTGTGGAGAAATCAGGTCTGAAAGTGAAGGATCTGGTGCTGATTCCGCTTGGTGCCGGACAGCTGGCCTTGTCCAAGGATGAGAAAACGATGGGTTCGGTGCTGGTTGACGTCGGGGCGGGCTCAACCACGTTGGCTGTGTTCGAGGGAGGCAGCATTGCCGCAACTTCGACGCTTCCGGTTGGTGGAGATTTCGTTACGAATGACATTGCATATGGCCTGCGAACGCTGACGGATCAAGCAGAGAAGGTTAAACTGAAGTACGGATGCGCGCTGATCGAGAGTGCCGCACACGAAGTAACGTTTAAGGTGACAAGAATTGGAAGCAATGTGGACAAGGAGTTCACTCAGGAAGATCTGGCAGCTATCATAGAACCTCGCGTTCAGGAAATTTTCCAATTGGTGCGCCAAGAAATTAAGCGCTTGGGTTACAGCGAGCTTCCTGGTGGTTATATACTTACTGGGGGCACTATGTCCATGCCTGGTGTGCTGCAGGTGGCACAAAATGAGCTGGCGACTTCCGTACGGATTGCGGTTCCCGATTTCATCGGTGTTCGTGATCCGGGATACTGCAGCGGAGTCGGCATCCTCCATAATGCAATCCGGAACGTACGTGTACGCAATACAGGAGGAAGCAACAACAGCAGCGGAAATAGCAAGAAACCGGTGAACCGCGCTAAGCAGCAAAATCCTGTCGCAGCAACTCAGGAGACCAGCCAGAAGCCGGGATTTATTGAACGCCTGAAAAAGATGTTCAGCGAGTTTATATAGCGGATTCATTCGACTGTGGACGTGCCATCCACGCACATTGAGGGGGAGATGGATTAGATGTTGGAATTTGATTTTGAAATGGAGAGCTTAGCTCAAATAAAAGTAATCGGAGTAGGTGGCGGCGGAAGCAACGCTGTTAACCGAATGATTGAGAATGGTGTGCAGGGTGTTGAATTCATTACGGTCAATACGGATGCTCAGGCACTCCACCTTGCCAAATCCGAACATAAACTGCAAATCGGGGACAAGCTCACTCGCGGACTTGGTGCCGGCGCCAATCCTGACGTAGGCAAGAAGGCTGCGGAAGAATCCCGCGATTTGATCATGAACACCCTGAAGGGTGCCGATATGGTATTCGTTACGGCCGGTATGGGTGGCGGAACCGGAACGGGTGCTGCACCTGTCATTGCTGAAATCGCTAAGGAGTGCGGGGCTTTAACGGTTGGAGTTGTCACTCGTCCGTTTACGTTCGAAGGACGCAAGCGTGCTTCCCAAGCGGAGCTTGGCATTGAAGCATTGAAAGAGAAAGTGGACACACTCATCGTCATTCCGAATGATCGCTTGCTGGAGATCGTGGATAAGAAGACACCGATGCTGGAAGCGTTCCGAGAAGCTGATAACGTGTTGCGTCAGGCCGTTCAGGGCATTTCTGATCTGATCCAAGTACCGGGTCTGATCAACCTTGACTTTGCCGACGTGAAAACGATCATGACAGAACGCGGCTCGGCCCTGATGGGTATTGGACTGGCTACGGGTGAGAACCGTGCCTCCGAGGCTGCCCGCAAGGCGATCATGAGCCCGCTGCTTGAAACCTCTATCGAAGGTGCTCGCGGTGTGATCATGAATATTACGGGAGGGACCAATCTTTCCTTGTATGAAGTGAATGAAGCGGCCGAGATTGTAACATCTGCTTCTGATCCGGAAGTGAACATGATCTTCGGTGCGATCATTGAGGAAAGCATGAAGGATGAAATCAAGGTAACGGTTATCGCTACCGGATTTGAGAGCAAGCCTGCTCCAATCCCGCCGGTACGTCGTCCTGGAATGCCGCAAGGGGAACAACAGCAACAACAGCAGCCGGAAACGGACAAGAGTAATGTGAATCTGAAGCCGTTTGGCAATCAGAGCAGCAATGATCAGCTTGATATTCCTACTTTCCTTCGCAATCGTTCCCGCAATAATGATTAATAACGGTAAGCCTGTGCTTCGTCATCATGATGAAGACAGGCTTATTTTTATATCCACGCCTCGTTATCTTCCTTTTATTTCATTTACAAGGCCAACAGCTGAATGCTGTCACACTTTCACGAATGAAAGTCCAATCAGCAATTACTGTGGAAATTAAGGATATTCCCCGAGCTTTCCTGCCAAGATAGAGATCGCCGATAACGCTAAGAGGCTGCTCCTGGTACAGGTCTCTAAAAACTGCCCTTCATCGACAAAAAAAGTCTGTAATCCGCCCACAGGTTTAGACAGACTTTGAATTCTATTCTTCTTATACTAGTAACATCTCCCGTTGCCCAGAAAACAACAGAAGGATAACCGAAGTGATTCTTCGACTAGGCAGGTGAACAACCTGGTTGTTTATATTGATCTCATATTTTTGGCAAACCTCGTCATTGACGGCATGTTGCTGGCTTTGACCGCCTGGATGCGCAGGGTCAAGCCAAGGTGGTGGAGACTCGTATTATCCTCTGTGGTAGGCGCACTGTATGTCGTCATGATGTTTGTCCCGCAACTCTCATTTTTGTTTACTTTTCTCATCAAATTTGGACTTTCGTTGATCATGTTATGGATTGCTTTCGGCTTTGCAAGCTTACAGAGTTATCTGCGAAATTTGGGAGCATTTTATATGGTGAATTTTGCGGCGGCCGGAGGCATTATCGGTGTTCATTACCTGGTCCAAAATTCGGGAGAACTGTTTAGCGGGATATGGTATACGACATCGGGAGGACTATCGTTTGAATTGAAGGTGGGATTCTGGTTTGCGTGCATTACCTTTTTTGTAGTTGTATTCGGATTTAAAGCCGTTCAGACCACGAAACGTAAAACCGAGAACCGGGAGGCCTTATTGGGAGAGGTGTCGGTATGGATCGGCAGCGCCAAAATATCCTGTGTGGGGCTGCTCGATACAGGTAACCAATTGAGTGATCCCTTAACCCGCACGCCGGTTATGGTGATGGAAGCAGCACTGTGGGAAGCCCACCTGCCTCAGGGATGGAGCAAACAGTTGATGGAGGGGGAACCGGACAAATTAATCATGGGGCTCGCGGCAGAGGAATTTGAATGGCAAGACCGCCTGCGGCTTGTTCCCTATCGCGGTGTCAACCGGGGGGCTGCTTTCATGCTTGCGTTAAAGCCCGACATGGTACGGATCGAACTGGGAGGATTTGAATATTCGGCATCCAAGGTGTTGATTGGTCTTGATGGCGGGACGCTCTCGGGTGACAGGGCATACAGGGCCATTATCCATCCGGCATTAACGGAAGGAGAAGGTACGACGAAGATGGATGCCAATTCAAACAAGCCGGTGTCCGATGGAAGCTGCAAATCCGAGGTGGACGCTTCATCGCTCAATGGGGGGACCGGTCCGGAATCAGGTGCAGCCAAGAACGCAGGATGATAACCATGAAGCCATTTTCATAGTGTTCTAGTTTGCCATCAATACGGCGGACTCATGAATAAGTCTTTGAAAACCTTTATGACATTTCCAGAGCATGCCGGACTAGAAGAATTGAAATTACGTTTATGAAGCCAGTTATCCCTACGGGAAAACGTTTAGGAGGATAAGAGATGCCCGTTAAATGGAGATTAGCATTGCAGCTGCAGTATTATCGCGTACTTTTTTTGCTAGGCCTGAAGAGTCAGGAAATCTACTATATCGGAGGAAGCGAGGCGCTCCCGCCGCCGCTTACGAAAGAGGAAGAGGAGTTCTTGCTCAAGAAGCTGCCTACCGGGGATGCAGCCACCCGTGCCATGCTTATCGAACGTAACCTGCGTCTGGTCGTTTACATTGCCCGCAAATTCGAGAACACCGGCATTAACATCGAGGATTTGGTATCGATTGGTGCCATCGGTTTGATTAAGGCGGTGAATACGTTTGACCCGGAGAAAAAAATCAAGCTGGCTACATACGCCTCGCGCTGTATTGAGAACGAAATTTTGATGTATTTGCGCCGAAATAACAAAACCCGCAGCGAGGTTTCTTTTGACGAACCGCTGAATATCGATTGGGACGGCAATGAATTGCTCCTATCCGACGTACTAGGTACTGAGAATGACACCATTTACCGTAATATCGAGGAGCAGGTCGACCGGAAGCTGCTGCAAAAAGCGCTCGATAAATTAAGCGACCGGGAACGCATGATTATGGAGCTTCGTTTTGGTCTTCAGGATGGTGAGGAAAAGACGCAAAAAGACGTGGCAGATCTGCTTGGAATCTCACAATCCTACATTTCCCGATTGGAGAAGAGAATTATAAAGAGGCTCCGCAAAGAATTCAACAAGATGGTGTAACTGGAAATCGTAAGGAATAAAATAGCCCCCCTCGGAGATAATGTACAGTAATGTTTCTCCTTGGGAGGTTAGTCATCATGACGCGAAACAAAGTTGAAATTTGTGGTGTGGATACGTCAAAACTGCCTGTTCTGACGAATGTGGAAATGAGGGAACTGTTTCATAATCTGCAGCAGAACAATGAACGATCGGCTCGAGAAAAACTGGTGAACGGCAACCTGAGACTGGTGCTCAGCGTCATCCAAAGGTTTAACAATCGGGGAGAGTTTGTTGATGATCTGTTTCAGGTGGGCTGCATCGGATTGATGAAAGCCATCGACAATTTTGATTTATCGCAAAATGTTAAATTTTCCACTTATGCCGTACCGATGATTATCGGAGAAATACGTCGATACTTAAGGGACAATAACCCGATTCGCGTCTCCCGATCACTGCGTGATATTGCTTACAAAGCACTTCAGGTCAGGGATCAGCTGACAAATGCGAACTCGCGTGAACCGACGATTTTTGAAATTTCCGAAGCGCTGAACGTGCCCAAGGAAGACGTTGTTTTTGCACTAGATGCTATTCAAGATCCCGTTTCGCTGTTTGAGCCGATTTATCATGACGGTGGCGATCCGATTTATGTGATGGATCAAATCAGTGATGATAAGAACAAAGATGTGTCCTGGATTGAGGAAATTGCGCTCCGGGAAGCGATGCACAAGCTCGGACAACGCGAGAAAATGATTTTATCCATGCGGTTTTATGAAGGCAAGACCCAGATGGAAGTTGCGGATGAAATCGGCATCTCCCAAGCTCAAGTGTCCCGCCTGGAGAAGTCAGCGATCAAGCAGATGCAGAAGCACGTCAAAACGTAAGAAGACCAGCAATCAAACGAACAGATAACGATCCCGTTTATGGGATCGTTTTTTTAATTTAGATAAGCTATTTTATCTAAGCGGCTCATATATTGAACAGAGGGATATGGATTGAAGATGGATGGACGGACGGCTAACCTTCAAATACATCTAAGGTGTGATGCTCATGATACCTGATAATCAAATGGTGGGGAAAAAGATGAAAATTTCCGATTTTCAAACGAAGGATGTTATTAATATCATTGATGGCAAACGGCTCGGACAGATCAGCGATCTGGAGCTGGACTTGCGGCAGGGCCGGATCGAAGCGATTGTGGTGCCAAGTTACGGTAAATTTATGGGGCTGTTCGGCGGCGGGAGCGACCTGATCATTCCGTGGCGGAATATCGTCAAGATTGGTTCGGATGTCGTCCTTGTCAAAATGGAGGAATTGCGAAGAACGCCCGATGATCAGGAATCGGTGGAATACCTGGACCGGCCGGACCGGCGATCCTTCTAAACAGAGGATCCGGTTAATGTGTCTCCGGCGTGGGTTTTCTGTTACACTGGTCATAGAGGTGGGATGCGCATGGAACCGTTTGTTAGACAAGATCAGCAGACACCGAGTCTGTTTGTGCTTGAAAAATGGAGTGGGGGATCAGGAAGCGCCGCACTCACGGCCGGCTTCACAGGCCGGCATGGCGGCGTAAGCCGAGCCCCCTATGATAGTTTGAATTTGGCCTTTCATGTCGGAGATGAGCCGGGTGACATCGTAGATAACCGGAAACGAACCGCTGCAGCATTGGGTTTTTCTCTGGAAGATTGGACTTGCGGTGAACAGGTCCATGATGTTCAGATTGGCGTGGTTCATGATAAGGACAGGGGCAGAGGAAGTTTGGACCGAGCCTCGGCTTTTCAAAATACGGATGGACTAGTAACCGATGTTCCCGGCGTTTTATTGACGTCCTTCTACGCGGACTGCGTTCCGCTTTATTTTTGGGATCCGGTTACGGGTGCTGTCGGTTTGGCACACGCTGGCTGGAAGGGGACCGTGGGAAGCATCGCTGAGAAAATGGTCGACAGGATGGTTGTGGAATACGGAAGCTTGCCTCAGCACATTCACGCTGCGATTGGTCCATCCATAAGCGAGTGCTGCTACGAGGTGGATGATCGGGTCATGGATCGTGTCCGCGATATCGGAATCGAGGGAAACACATCCGAGAAAGTTACAAATTCAGCTTTTTATATCGACAAGGGACACGGGAAATACATGCTGAACTTGAAAGAAATAAACAGACACATTATGATTAAAGCAGGAATAATGGCGGAACATATCGAATGTACATCATGGTGTACAAGCTGCAATCATGATCTGTTCTTCTCTTATCGTAAAGATGGAGGAACAACGGGTCGTATGGCAAGCTGGATCGGGATGAGAAAGAGGTGAGTCGTCCCTTGAGTTTGAAGGAACGTATCGATCAAGTGGAACAGCGAATCACGGAGGCTTGCGCAAGAAGCGGCAGGAACCGGACGGATGTAAATATCATTGCGGTTACTAAATATGTCTCCTTGGATATGACAGCTTCGGTACTGGACCAGGGACTGCAGCATATCGGCGAGAACCGCTGGCAGGATGCCCAGACGAAATGGAACGCTCTTGGAAACCGCGGCACATGGCATTTCATCGGTCATCTTCAGACCAATAAGGTTCGGGATGTCATTGATAAATTTCAATATATTCATTCGCTCGACCGCTTATCTCTGGCCCATGAGCTGGAGAAGAGGGCTGCTGCGCTGAATCTGCAGGTATCCGCCTTTATGCAGGTCAATATCTCGGGCGAGGAATCCAAATATGGTTTGCCTCCTGAGAAAGCAGCCGAGTTTTTGAAGGAAATCAACAGTCTTTCACACGTAAAGGTGACCGGACTCATGACCATGGCTCCATACGAATCGTCGGCGGAGCAAACGCGTCCTGTATTTCGTGGTTTAAGACAACTAAGAGATGAGCTGAACAAGCAGGCGCTTACGGCGGAGCCATTGACCGAATTGTCCATGGGCATGTCCAATGACTTTGAAGTAGCCATAGAGGAAGGGGCGACCTGGGTGCGTCTCGGCTCGATTTTAGTAGGGAAAGAGGAGGATTGACGATGGGCGTGATGAACCGGTTTATGAATTTCTTGGGACTGCAAGAGGAAGAAGAAGTTGTGGAACGCGAGGTTCTGGCCTCGCAGGAAGAGCCGGTGGAGGCAACGCCGTTTGATCATCGGAAGAACCAAAAAAGCGGCAATATCGTAAGCATTCATTCACAGAAGAACGTTAAGGTTGTATTAGTGGAGCCTCGTTCATATGATGAAGCACAGGAGATTGCAGATCATCTGCGGTCATTCCGAACGGTTGTGGTCAACCTGCAGCGTGTGAGGAATGATCAGGCGCTGCGCATTATCGATTTTCTCAGCGGAACCGTGTATGCGCTTAGCGGCGGAATCTCGAAGGTGGGCGGGAACATCTTTCTATGCACGCCGGATACCGTGGAGATCCAAGGTTCGATCTCGGAGATTCTAGCAGACGAGCATGAATATAACAGAATGAGGTGATTTAGGCTTTGACCTACGAAATTTACAGTATCGTTGGAACGCTGTTCCAAATTTATTTTTACATGATTTTGGTCTACGTCTTAATGTCATGGCTTCCGAATGTACGAGAAAGCTTTGTCGGCGAACTGCTTGGCAAGCTGGTAGAGCCCTATCTTGCGCCTTTTCGCCGGTTTATTCCGCCGATCATGGGCATGATCGATATTTCCCCCATTGTCGCATTGTTCGTGCTGCAACTGGCACAGCGTGGCGTGTACGCAATTCTCGGATATTTCCTATAGCAGGTGAATGAGCGATGAAACTGGACATCTACGATCATTTTCACAAGGATGAACGGGAGTTTGTGGACCGGGCTTGGGAGTGGGTTGTCAATGCCGGACAATATCATGAAGCGAAACTGACGGATTTTCTGGATCCTCGCCAGCGATTCATTCTGGAATCGCTCGTGAATCGTCATCCGGATGTGCATGCCATGTTTGATGGTGGACATGCTGATGCAGAACGCGCCCGGGCGTGGATCGCTCCGGATTACCGAGCGCTTGAAGGCGAGGATTTCAAGATGAAGGTGCTCAGTATTTCTTCCGGAGATCAGAAGTTTCTGGAGCTGGAGCATGGCGACTATATGGGTTCGATTTTGGGTCTTGGCATTAAGAGATCGAAGATTGGTGACATCCATGTGCTCGCGGATCGCTGCCATGCGGTCGTTGCCGACGATATCAGCGCGTTTCTCCATCTGAATCTGAGCCAGGTCCACCGGGTGCATGTGATGACGGAACTGCTGCCGCTGGACAAGCTTGAGGTTGCCCGCACGAATTTCGAAGCGATGGATATTACGGTATCTTCCATGAGACTGGACGGAATCGCCAGTGATGCATATCGAATCAGCCGGACGAAAATCGTGGTGCCGATCAAGGCTGGCCGATGCCGCGTGAACTGGAAAGTGGAAGAGGACCCCTCAACGAATTTAAAAGAAGGCGATGTCGTTTCCATCCAAGGCTTTGGACGGTTTAAAGTTTTGGAGACAGGAAGCCTGACGAAAAAAGGGCGGTACCGTATCAAGGTTGGGAAATATGCCTGACCTTTGAAGGAATTGCCGTTTTTTTGTCGAATGAGTACAAAGTGTCATTCAAAATAACAATGGATTTACCGATAAATCGTAAATGACCGCTATTGTCTTCACGGACGGGTGGTTTGGCTAACACAGCGGATGAACCGTCCTGTAAGGCCCATATATTTAGGAGGTGCACACCATGCCATTGACGCCGCTTGATATACATAACAAGGAATTTGCTCGTCGAATTCGGGGTTATGATGAGGACGAGGTCAACGAGTTTTTGGATCAGATTATTAAGGATTATGAAAGTGTGATCCGGGAGAACAAAGAGTTGGGCAACCAGCTTATTGCGATGCAAGAAAGACTGGATCATTTTTCGAATATTGAGGAAACCTTGTCTAAGACCATCATTGTCGCTCAGGAGGCGGCGGATGAGCTGAAGAACAACGCGAAGAAGGAAGCCCAGCTGATCATTAAGGAATCCGAGAAGAATGCGGACCGGATCATTAATGATGCGCTCGGTAAATCCCGCAAAATCGCGCTTGAGGTTGAAGAACTGAAGAAGCAGGCTTCCATCTACCGCACCCGCTTCCGTTCCCTGGTTGAGGCGCAGCTGGAGCTGTTGAAACAAGAAGGCTGGGAGACGCTCGAGAACCGGGAACCGAGTCTTGAACCAAAAGAAGTATACTAGGCGGGTATCCGGTTGACTTTTTCCGTGAAAAAGTCTATAACTAATAACATATTGTTGATTCATACAACCATTCGTTGATGGGAATAGTACGCGAAGGATCTGTTCCTCAGAGAGCCGGCAGTTGCTGAAAGCCCGGCGTTCAGACCAAGCAGAAGATCATCCCGGAGAAGTGAAGCTGAAGCGTTTAACCGCGTGCGTAAGCTGAACCGTCAGCCGAACGTTATATCGGACCTTGCCTATTACGAACAGGCATGGACATTGAGGTGTCGCTTGGGCAGACTTCCATTTGAAGTCGACCGTGCGAAATTAGGGTGGTATCGCGAGAACAGGTTCTCGTCCCTTGGGGGATGAGGCCTTTTTTTATTTTCACAGAACATTTACGAAATGAAAGGAAGATCTGTATGAACAGAGTAGACGTCAAGGAGAAGGCGCGGGCAAGAGAGCTGCGCATCTTGAACAAATGGAACGAGGAGAACACGTTTAAGAAATCAATCGAGCTGCGGGCCGGCAAGCCGAATTATGTATTCTACGAAGGTCCGCCGACCGCTAACGGTGCGCCGCACATCGGTCACGTCCTTGGCCGCGTCATCAAGGATTTTGTGGGCCGTTATCAGACGATGAAGGGCTACCATGTCGTTCGGAAAGCGGGCTGGGATACGCACGGGCTTCCGGTTGAGCTTGGCGTAGAGAAGCAGCTTGGCATCTCCGGCAAGCAGGAGATCGAGAATTATGGCGTTGAAGCTTTTATCAAAAAATGCAAAGCCAGCGTATTTGAATATGAGCACAAGTGGCGCGAGCTGACCGAGGCAATTGCTTATTGGACCGATCTGGATCATCCCTACATCACGCTTGAGAACAACTATATCGAGAGTGTATGGAACATTCTGGCGACGATTCATGATAAAGGCCTTCTGTACCGCGGTCATCGCGTGAGCCCATACTGTCCTTGCTGTCAGACTACACTCAGCTCCCACGAGGTGGCGCAAGGTTATGAGGATGTTAAAGACCTTAGCGCAACAGCGAAGTTTAAGCTGCATGACGGCGGAGAGTATGTACTGGCATGGACAACGACGCCTTGGACGCTTCCATCCCACGTGGCACTGGCTGTGAATCCCGATATGGATTACGCCCGCGTCGAGCAGGAGGACGGCATCTATATCGTGGCGAAGAATCTGGTAGAGGATGTCATGAAGGGCGACTTTACCGTTCTGTCCACACTCAAAGGTTCCGAGCTGGTCGGCAAGACTTACGATCCTCCGTTCCCGTTTGTAAAAGCGGAAAAAGCGAATCTCATCGTCGGCGCATCCTTTGTTACCGATGCAAGCGGTACGGGGATTGTGCATATGGCTCCTGCGCACGGTGAAGATGACTATCGCGTATGCCGCGAGAATGGCATCAGCTTCGTGAGTGTGGTGAACGGCCAAGGCCGTTATACCGACGAAGTGACGGATTTTGCCGGACGCTTCGTGAAGGATTGCGATCTGGACATCGTGAAGGCATTGTCTGAAAAAGGACTTCTGTACAGCAAGGAGAAATACGAGCACAGCTATCCATTCTGCTGGCGCTGTAAATCCCCGCTGCTCTATTATGCGATGGAGAGCTGGTTTATCGAAACGACAGCGGTTAAGGATCAGTTGATCGCGAACAACAATGAGGTCACCTGGTATCCGGGCCATGTGCGCGAAGGCCGCTTCGGCAAGTTCCTTGAAGATCTGGTAGATTGGAATATTAGCCGGAACCGTTATTGGGGAACACCGCTTAACGTATGGGTCTGCGATTCTTGTGAAGGGCAATTCTCGCCGCACAGCATTGCGGAGCTTCGGGCTAACGCCGTAGGCGAGGTAGCGGAGGATCTGGAGCTGCATAAGCCGTATGTGGATGAAGTGAAAGTGAAATGCCCTCACTGTGAAGGCGGCGTCATGGAACGGACCTCGGAAGTCATCGACGTATGGTTTGACAGCGGATCGATGCCGTATGCGCAATACCATTATCCATTCGAAGACAAGGAGAAATTCGAACAGCAGTATCCTGCTGATATGATCTGCGAAGGGATCGACCAGACGCGCGGATGGTTCTACAGCTTGCTTGCCGTATCGACTCTCTTTACGGGTAAAGCGCCTTATAAAGCGGTTATGGCCACAGGACATATTCTTGATGAAAACGGACAGAAGATGTCCAAATCCAAGGGCAACGTCATCGATCCTTGGGAAATCATCGAAGAGTACGGCACAGATGCGTTCCGTTGGGCGCTGCTCGCTGACAGTGCACCATGGAACAGCAAACGCTTTTCGAAAGGAATCGTCGGCGAAGCCAAATCCAAGGTTGTCGATACGCTGGTGAACACCCATGCGTTCCTGACATTGTATGCCGGCATCGATGGCTATGATCCGAAGGAGCATGACTTCAAGGGATCGAACCACAAGCTGGACCGCTGGATTCTGTCCCGACTGAACAGTTTGATTCAAGTGGTTGACAAGGGACTGGCCGTGAATGATTTCCTGAACGCGGCCAAAGCAATCGAAGCTTACGTGGATGAGCTGAGCAACTGGTATATCCGCCGTTCGCGCGACCGTTTCTGGGGCAGCGGACTCGGGGAGGATAAGCTGGCCGCATACGGGACGCTTACGCACGTGCTGTTGACCCTCTCCAAGCTGATGGCACCATTCACGCCGATGCTGTCCGAAGATATCTTCGTCAACTTGGGCGGCGGCGGTGAGAGCGTGCATCTGGCCGACTTCCCGCAAACAGACGAAGCGTTGATCGACAAGGCGCTCGAGCAGGACATGGAGACGGCTAGACAGATCGTAGAGCTTGCGCGCAACGTCCGCAACGAGACCGGGATCAAAACGCGCCAGCCGCTGTCCGAGCTCATCGTATCCATGGATCGCGAGTTTGATCTCGCGGGATATGAAGACATCATCAGGGATGAGATCAACGTCAAAGCGATTGAGGTGGAGACCAGCGACAGTGGTTTCGTTGATTTCACGCTGAAAATGAACTTAAAAGTTGCAGGCAAGAAATACGGCAAAAATATCGGTTTCCTGCAAGGGTTCCTGAAAGGCATGAGCAGTGACGAGACCCGCAAGGTGGTCCAAACGGGCGGCGTGAACGTGACATCGCCGGAAGGTGAAGAATTACAGATCACGTCCGAAGAGCTGCTGGTGGAGAAGAAGGCGAAGGAAGGCTTTGCATCCGCTTCAGGTTATGGCTTAACCGTGGCGCTTAATACGGATATCACGCCGGAGCTCGAGCAGGAAGGCTGGGTTCGCGAAGTGGTGCGTGCCGTACAGGATACGCGCAAGAAGCTGGACCTGCCGATCGAGAAGCGGGTGAACTTGACCCTCGATACCGATGAAGAGCTTAAAGTTGCGATCACCGCATTTGAAGATGTGCTGCGCGAGAATGTCCTTGTGAACGATTTGCAATTTGCACAAAGCGAAGGCATGGAGCGGGTTGAGCTTGGCGGCAAAACCATCGGCATCCACATCGCCTAAGTTATAAATTGGTTAAAAAATACTGCCCTTATCTACAGGGGCAGTGTTTTTTTGTATTTTATAAAAAATATCGAATACTTAAGGGTATTTTCACAAACGAATGAGATGCTTCCAATAGATGCATAATAATCAGCGAATTGATATGTAATGGTAAGCAGATTCCGAGCATACAAGGTAATGTAGCTGCTCTGGGTCTATAATTTGAAGTCGATTAGTATAGGCAAAGGGGCGGAAGAAATGGCGGAGAAACCGGATGCCGGGGTGCCAACTGAACAAAAAAAATCACTCGAGGAAGAGCGGGACCAATTGAGCGCCATACACCGCATGACCACGGACATAGCACAGCAGCTGGAGAAGGCTCGGATCGCGGAGTATACCCAGCTGCTGAACCGCCCATGGAAGTTGATTTGGACCAATTTGCTGGCCGGGTCGGCCCGCGGTGTGGGAATCGCGATTGGCTTTACCTTTTTTGCGGCGACCATTATCTATGTTCTTCAGGCACTTGGTGCATTGAATTTGCCTATTATCGGCGACTACATTGCAGATATTGTCCGGATCGTTCAGCGTCAGCTTGAGCTGACGTGAGTGATCTATATGAATATGTAATGCCCGGCAGCCGCTGAGATTTCATAATATGCTGCCGGTCGTAAACGCTTATTTAGCTGAAGGATTCATTATCATCATCAGGATCGCCATGGGGATCAAGCAGATAGCTTCCTTCGCCCCGGTTTAGGTAATCGACATATTGCGGGCTTCGTACGATAAACACTTCGGAGCCATCGATATTGGTTGCAACGAAATTTTCATACACTTCAACAAATCCGCCTTGATCATCGCCATTCTCGATATCCATCTCGTTATAGCTGTCAATTTCGTTGCCTTCCGCCAGCGCAGGGGAGTTGGAGTTCCCCCAGCTTTCAACGATCTGCCAAGCATCCTCGCCGTCAAATGCAGCATATTCATGCTCATCCATACTCGATTTTCCAAAAGCGGGAGCAAGGACTTCCTCCTCAACCGGACGATCGCGGGAGACTCGTTCACGAGGCGTGTCCTTTACACAATATTGTGTGTCCGGGAGAACCTCCAACCGTTCGTATGGAATCGGCTGGCCGCAGGTAAGACACACGCCGTAACGGCCGTGATGAATCGCTTCAAGCGAAAAAATAACTCGCTGCAGCTCCTGATCCACCCTATCCTGAAGGGCAAGATCTTTTTCTCGTTCAAACATCTCACTTGCCAAGTCCCCGGGATGGTTATCAATATGGGACAGCTCGCCGGTCATATCTCGCTCTGATTCCCCCAGCCCATGCTGGTCGTTATATACCATGCGCCGTTCAAGCTCAACCTTTCGATCCATCAGCTTTTGTTGTAAATTATTGAGTTGCTCCTGAGTTAGATGCGACATGTCAGGCTCCTTTCATGGTCCGAAGTTGACCTTCTGGTTCATGTGTATAGAGTGCACCCATTGAGATGGTTTTACTGACGGAAAATGTTCTCGCCAATGGACAGGAATGGACGATTTCTGAGCCGCTGTGCTACAATAAGACGAGTTACGGACCAATCAGCGAGGTGATCGCCTGATTGGAGAAGACAAGAACGGAGTGACATAAACAAGTGGTGTATTATTTGATTGCATTTGTTTTATTTCTTATCGATCAGGGAACCAAGTACTTGATTGCTTCGAACCTTGAGATGTATGAACAGATCCCTGTGATTGGAGACTTCTTCCTCATTACGTCCAGCCGAAACCGTGGAGCCGCGTTTGGCATACTGCAGGATCAATTATGGTTCTTCATTATTGTGACGCTAATCGTTGTGGGCGGAATTGTCTGGTACCTGCGGAAGGTATCGAAGGAAGGACGGAAGCTGCTGCCTACCGCTCTTGCGCTTGTGCTTGGCGGGGCACTCGGAAACTTCATCGATCGCCTGTTGATGGGGGAGGTTGTCGATTTCCTGCAATTTAATTTTGGCAGCTACACATTCCCGATTTTTAATATTGCCGATTCTTGTATCGTCATCGGTGTGGGATTGATCATATTGGACACGCTTCTGGAAGGAAGACGCGAGAAGATAAAGACAACAAGTGAAGTTTCTGGCACAGAAGGGAATGAATAATGTTGCAAGACGGTATGGATACAGGTCCGGAATGGACAGGTGAAACGGGGCACGAAGCGGAAGTTTTCGAATGGACGGTGGATGCCGAATCTGCCAAAACCCGTATAGATAAATACATAACGGAGAACTTCGGTGAGGATGTCTCGCGCTCCCAGGTGCAGTTATGGATTACGGATGGACATGTTTTCGTGAATGAAGTTCCGGTTAAGTCCAATTACAAGGTGAGTCAGGGTGACCGCATCCTGCTGAAAATTCCTGAGCCATCGGCAGTAGAGATTATTCCGGAGGACATCCCGCTTGAGATCGCGTATGAAGATGCGGATGTCATAGTTGTGAATAAACCTCGAGGGATGGTGGTCCATCCGGCTCCGGGACATTCGTCAGGGACGCTTGTGAATGCGTTGATGTTTCACTGCAAAGACTTATCGGGCATTAATGGGGAGCTTCGCCCCGGCATCGTCCATCGGATTGACAAGGATACAACCGGTCTGATCATGGCAGCGAAGAATGATAAAGCTCATGCTTCTCTTGCCGCCCAGCTGAAGGATCACAGCGTGAACCGCCGTTACTTGGCCTTGGTGCACGGCAACATCAGTCATGATCAAGGCACTATTGACGCTCCTATCGGCCGCGACGCGCAGGATCGTAAACTGTATACTGTCACGGACCGGAACAGCAAACATGCGGTGACTCATTTTACCGTAGTGGAACGGTTCGGGGATTACAGTCTTCTCGAGCTGAAGCTGGAGACGGGACGTACGCATCAAATCCGCGTGCATATGAAGTATATCGGCCATCCTCTCGTAGGTGATCCTGTATACGGCAAGAGCAAGGGGATTAAATTAAACGGTCAGGCGCTTCACGCCGCCATTTTGGGTTTTATCCATCCCTCTACGGGGGAGTACATGGAGTTTTCGGCACCGATGCCGGATGATATGGAAGAACTGTTGACGATTTTAAGGGGCCGCTAGCGGTCCCTTTTTGCATTTATAGGTTTTGGGGTCCCCGCAAAGCATTTGGAATAAGCATCGAAGCATAGGCTCCACTTTGTGGGGCTATTTCTCTTGCCATCCAAACCATGGATATGTTATAGTGACGATAACTTTAATGAAGGAGGTGAGCAGGATGAATATCGAGATGGTTAACAACCGTATTAGCCAGCTGCCTATAGCTATGGCTGGCATTGTTCATGCATTTCTCTACAACGGGAGAGGTCTGTCCAATTTTAATGATACGGTTTGTACCATCGCGAGAAGTCACCTGCCTGCCTACACGGATTAAGCCTATTGAGGCTTACTATTCTTAAGGGTCTGCGGAGCTTGCTCTGTGGGCCCTTTTTGCGTTTGCAGTCCGGGTCTTCTCCTTAATCTATACGCTCGGCGAACGAGTAGAATTGTTCGCAGCATACAGGAGGAAACCTAAAATGAATATGATCAATGTACAGAAACTGACGCAATACCACGGTGCTCATCTGGTACTGGACCAGATATCGTTTGAAATACAGGAAGGCGAGAAGGTCGCGCTTATTGGAAGGAACGGCAGCGGAAAGTCGACGCTGATGCGCCTGCTTGCGGGTCTGGATCAGCCCAACGAGGGGCTGCTGGCCATCAAGAAGGGGGCGAAAATCGGATATTTGGAGCAAATTCCGAGCCATATGGATACATGGACGGTGCAGGATGTACTGGCACAGGGATTGCGTCACTTGAAGGATTACCGAGCGGAAATGACGGGGCTTGAGGAAAAAATGAGTGACCCGGACATCGCCGGAGATTCTGAGATGCTCGATCGAGTGCTGCGGAAATACTCAGCGCTTCAGGAACGGTTTGAAACAGAGGGCGGCTATGAGCTGGAAGCAAGCATCGATAAAATCGCTACCGGGCTGCAAATACCCAAGAGTGAGTACGGATTGGCCTTTGGTTCGTTATCGGGAGGAGAACAGACACGTGTCGTGCTGGCATCGCAGCTAATTGTACAGCCGGATTTGCTCCTGCTCGATGAACCAACCAACCATCTGGATTTAGCACGCACGGAATGGTTGGAGGAATTCTTGCGCGAATATCCGGGAACTTGCGTCATTATTTCTCACGACCGATATTTTCTGGACCGGGTTGTGTCCAAAACGATAGAGATTGAAGATGGCGAAGTTTTCAGTGCTCATGGCGGCTATACCGCGTTCATGAAAGAGAAGGAAGAGCGATTGCTGCAGCAGTTCGCCGAATATCAAGAGCAGCAGAAAGTAATCAAGAAGATGAAGGAATCCATCAAGCAGCTTGAAGAGTTCGGCCGGATTGGCGGCAATGAGAAGTTTTTCAAGCGCGCGGCCTCCATGAGAAGGGCATTGGAGCGCATGGAGCGGGTCAAGCGACCCGTGCTGGAACGAAGACAGGCTGAGTTTGACCTGAATCCTCAGGATCGTTCCGGCCGCCGCGTGGCATACTTTGAACAAGTTGAGGTTTCCTATGGGAAACAGGCGGTGCTGAGGGGGGCATCCGGTCTAATCGAATTCGGTGAGAAAATCGCGCTGATGGGCTCGAACGGCAGCGGGAAAACAACGCTTTTTAAAGTGCTGTTGGGCGAGCTGACGCCTGATTCCGGTTTGCTTGAATGGGGTTCGCGTGTCGATGTCGGTTACTTGGCTCAGCAGGAGGAACCGGACAATCCGAAGGCAACGGTGCTCCAATATTTCCGGGAGAAGGCCGGAGTTGAAGAGGGAGAAGCCCGAGGGATATTGGCAAGGTATCTGTTCTATGGCGCGGCCGTATTCAGATCGGTGGGGCAGCTGTCCGGAGGGGAATGGACACGATTGAGACTCGCGCTGCTCATCCATCAGAAGCCGAACCTGCTGCTTCTGGATGAACCCACGAACCATCTGGATATTGCCTCCCGTGAAGCGTTGGAGGATGCATTGCAGGGTTATACGGGGACCGTTCTTGCCATTTCCCATGACCGTTATTTCGTGAATCAAGTGTCTCGCAAAGTGTGGGATTTAAATCAAGGGAAGCTGACGGTCTATCATGGAAATTATGATGATTTCCGGGATAAGAAAGAACGGCTTGAAGCTGAACTTCAGACAAGGGATTTATCAGCGGGGAGAGAGGGTATCCCCAAACAGAAGGCGGAGCCGCAGCCCCAAGCGAAGGATAGCCCTGCTCTGCTTACCAAGAAATTAAATGCGGATCGTTCTTCCGCTGAAAGGGCCAAATGGTTGGAGGAGGAAATTGCTCGTATTGAGACCCGCATTCGGGAGCTTGACGGCTGGCTTGAGAGAGAAGGCGGCGATTTACACGAGGATACGGATCTGTCGCAACTCGAGCAGCGCTGGAACGACCGAGAGCTGTTATCCGCGAGTCGTGACGAGCTCCTTGCGGAATGGCTGGAGCTAACTTAAAGTACAAATTCAAATATGAACACCTTATGATTTACCAGCTCCACCAGCCGAAAAAGTACAAATCATTTGATATATAATGCATGGCTCCCGTTGTGATTTTCCTGCATATTTAGGATGAGTATGAAAGCTTAGAGTAGGAGATGAATACAAATCATGAGTATCGATAAATATCAGGAAACGTACATTCAACAGAACTTTGCCAACCGGATCGGCGGTGCTAATTATGGCAAAGATACAGCCATTTATAAATTCGAGAAGATCAAAAGAGCCAAGGCAGCGGCGAAGCAGGAGCATCCTGGGACGGAGCTGATCGATATGGGGGTTGGCGAGCCGGATGAGATGGCGGATGCAGGCATCGTGGCGAAGCTTGCAGAAGAAGCAGGGAAGCGGGAAAACCGCGGCTATGCGGATAATGGGATTCCGGAGTTCAAGGAAGCAGCCGTTCGCTACTTGAAGAATGTATTTGGCGTAGAAGGCATTGATGCCGCTACAGAAGTTCTGCACTCCATCGGTTCCAAGCCGGCACTGGCGATGCTGCCGTCCTGCTTCATTAATCCTGGGGACATCACCATTATGACGGTTCCCGGATATCCTGTACTCGGTACGCATACCAAGTATTTGGGCGGTGAAGTTTACAATGTGGAACTGAAAAAAGAGAACGGATTTCTGCCGGATCTCAGCTCCATCCCTGAGGACATTGCCCGCCGTGCCAAACTGCTCTACCTGAACTATCCGAACAACCCGACGGGTGCCAGCGCAACGGTCGAGTTTTTCACCGAGGTCGTTGAGTGGGCCCGGAAGTATGGTGTTGTTGTTGTCCATGACGCTCCTTATGCGGCACTGACTTACGACGGCTTGAAGCCGCTTAGCTTTCTCTCCGTACCCGGCGCGAAGGATGTTGGCGTGGAGCTTCATTCTCTGTCCAAATCTTACAACATGACGGGATGGCGCATTGGTTTCATCGCCGGTAACCCGCTAGTGGTTAAAGCGTTTGGCGATGTGAAGGACAACAACGATTCAGGACAATTCATCGCCATTCAAAAGGCTGCCGCATACGGTCTGGACAATCCGCAAATTACAGAGAAGATCGCTGAGAAGTATTCCCGCCGTCACAATATGCTGGTGGACGTGTTGAACGGGCTTGGTTTTACAGCCGAGAAGCCGAAGGGCTCCTTCTTCCTCTACGTTGAAGCTCCAAAAGGCGTTAAAGGCGGGCGCCGTTTTGAATCCGGCGAGGATTTCTCCCAGTATCTGATTCGCGAGAAATTGATCTCCACCGTACCTTGGGATGATGCGGGACATTTCGTACGCTTCTCCGTTACCTTCATTGCTGACGGTGAGGAAGAAGAGAAACGCGTCATTTCCGAAATTCGCAGAAGACTTAGCGATGTTGAATTTGAATTTTAGTGACATGTTATAACTCCGCTTGGTACGCGACATCTTTCGACTTGATTACGGTTGACATCTCCTGTAGGGTCTGTCATAATGAATTCAATCGAATAGCACCTTTAAATCAGTCCCGTGAGGCTGGCAAGGTAACGTGAACCGAGGTTCATTAACAGAAGGCAAAGCTCTGTCTGCGGATAGTTGCTGAGCTTTCCACACTATCTCTATGAGATCAACTCCTTGTCCAGCCGGGCAAGGAGTTTTTTTGTGTGTAATGAACTCACGGATCGTCTGAACTAGAAAGGGCTAATCAAACGTTTAGAAGGAGGACTTAAGGATGAGCAACGAACAGCATGTGATTATGGACGAGACGGCCATCCGCCGCGCCCTAACGAGAATTGCCCATGAAATTTTGGAAAAGAATAAAGGGATTGAGGACTGCGTCCTGGTCGGCATTCGCACACGCGGCGTGTTCTTGGCTCAGAGAATCGCTGAGCGAATGAATGAGATTGAAGGCACGCCGATTCCATGGGGAGAGATCGATGTGACTTCCTACCGCGATGACCGAGACAGCAAAGAAGCGGCTGCAGAACGGGGAGAAGGAGCGAAGCTCAGCCTGGAACATCTGAACATTCATGACAAGAAGGTTATTTTGTTCGATGACGTGCTGTACACCGGACGGACGATTCGGGCTGCGATGGACGCCCTGATGGACTGCGGACGGCCTAGAATGATACAGCTGGCGGTTCTGGCAGACCGCGGGCATCGCGAACTGCCGATCCGGCCGGATTATATCGGCAAGAACGTTCCTACCTCCAAACATGAGGAAATTACGGTTGCATTAACCGAAATCGACGGCAAGGATGAAGTGACCATTAGCCAAAGAGAGGAACGATAATCATGACAACAGCCATTTCATTGAAAGAACGTAGCCTCTTAGGCTTGAAGGATATTAGCAGAGACGAGATTGGATCGATCTTGAGTCGGGCGTCATATTGGGAAGCACAGTCCGAGAAAGTGGTGCCGGTACTTAAATCGAAATTTGCGGTTAATATGTTCTTCGAGAACAGCACCAGAACGAGATTTTCGTTTGAAATGGCTGAGAAAAGACTCGGCGCCGAGGTGATGAACTTTGCAGCGGCAGCCTCCAGCGTCGAGAAGGGTGAGTCGATCTACGATACCGTGAGGACACTGGAATCCATGGGGATCGATGCGGGCGTCATCCGGCTGAAACCCTCCGGAGTGCTGCAGGAGCTGGCCGAGCGGATCTCGATCCCGCTGGTCAATGCGGGGGACGGCAACAACGAACATCCTACCCAGGCGCTCCTGGATCTGTACACGATGAAGAAATGCTTTGGAGAGCTTAAAGGATTGACGGTATCCATTATTGGGGACATCAAGCATAGTCGGGTTGCACGATCAGACCTGTGGGCACTGCAGAAGTTCGGAGCTCATGTGCAATTCTGCGCACCGGAATCGATGCAGGCACCAGAGCTAGCCCAGTATGCACCCTATGTCTCGATGGAGAAGGCACTGAAGGCAGATGTGGTGATGATGCTGAGGGTTCAGCTGGAACGCCATAACGAAGGTGTATTTAAATCCAGCGCGGAATACCGGCAGCAGTATGGTTTGACGGAAGAACGGGCGGCCAAGCTGCCCGGGCATACGATGATTATGCACCCGGCACCGGTGAACCGGAACGTTGAAATCGACGATGCGGTCGTGGAAAGTCCCAAATCGATGATATTCAAGCAGATGGCAAACGGTGTGCCGATTCGCATGGCGGTTATGGAACGGGCGATGGGCTGATTCGAAACGCGAAATACGGTGTACAGGATGAATAAATATTAATATTTATACACAAATATGAATTTTTATTATACAATATACAAAGAAGCGAACGGTGCTTCTACTGCGGAGGGGACCAAGATGCAAATGCAAGTGATAAAGAATGCCAAAGTGATCAATGAACAAGGACAGCTCGAAGATAAACATATCGTCATTGCAGACGGATTGATTCAGTCGGTTACAAGTGATCTCGCAGCTTTGCCGGAACTTGGCGATAACGTTCAGATCATCGATGCCGAGGGCAAACTGGTCACACCGGGATTCATCGATATGCATGTGCACTTGAGAGAGCCGGGTTATGAGCACAAGGAAACGATCGAGAGCGGCAGCCGCTCGGCAGTGAAAGGCGGATTTACAACCATCGCCTGCATGCCGAACACAAGACCGGTGACCGATTCGCCGGAAACCGTGAAGCTTGTTCTGGATAAGGCTAGCGAAGCGGGGCTGGCCAAGGTGCTGCCTTACGCAGCCATTACGAAAAACGAGTTGGGCCGCGAACTGACGGATTTTGAGGCCTTGAAGGCAGCAGGTGCGATCGGGTTTACGGATGACGGCGTTGGTGTGCAGAACGCACAGATGATGAAAGATGCCATGAACCAAGCAAAAGCGCTGGGCATGCCGGTCATTGCACATTGTGAGGATGACTCGCTGGTCAAAGGGGCTTGCGTGACTGAAGGCAAGTTCGCTCAGAAGCACGGCCTGAAAGGAATACCCAACGAGTCGGAAGCAATCCATGTCGGACGGGACATACTGCTGACAGAAGCCACCGGCGTACATTACCATGTATGCCATGTGAGCACAGAGCAGTCCGTACGCTTGATCCGCCAGGCAAAAGCGATTGGCATCTCGGTAACGGCCGAGGTATGTCCGCACCATCTGGTTCTCTCTGACGAGGATATTCCCGGCCTGGATGCCAACTGGAAGATGAACCCGCCGCTGCGCACCCCGCGTGATGTGGAGGCTTGTATAGAAGGTCTGCTGGATGGAACGCTTGATATGATCGTAACGGATCATGCGCCGCACAGCGCGGAAGAGAAGGCGAAGGGCATGGAGCTTGCACCATTCGGTATCGTGGGATTCGAAACAGCATTCCCGCTGCTCTATACCCAGTTCGTTGTCACAGGAAAATGGGATCTTAGCTTGCTGGTGAAGCGGATGACAAGCGATCCGGCAAGAGTATTCGGTCTTGAATCTGGCGTGCTGGAAGCCGGTAGAGCCGCGGACCTGACGATGATTGATCTCGAAGCCGAGAAAGAAGTGAACCCGGAAGAGTTCGCAACGAAAGGCCGCAACACGCCGTTTACTGGCTGGAAGCTGAAAGGCTGGCCGGTGATGACTTGGGTGGATGGCGAAGTGAAATGGTCTGAAAAGAGCGGTTTCTAAGTAACACTTAGGCAATTGACTAATAAAATAAATTACACATAGATGACAGGAGTGATCGGGATGCAGGCAAGATTGTTACTGGAGGACGGAACGCTGTTTAGCGGAAAATCCTTCGGCGCGGATGCTGAAATGACCGGAGAGGTTGTTTTCAATACAGGGATTACAGGATATCAAGAGGTGCTGAGCGACCCGTCTTACTGTGGACAGATCGTGACCATGACGTACCCTTTGATCGGGAACTACGGCATTACGCGGGATGACTTTGAATCCATTCGACCATTTGTCCACGGATTCGTTGTTCGTCGTCATGAGCCTGTTCCTAGCAACTGGCGTGCAGAGTACAGTGTTGACAGTTTATTAAAGGAATATGGTATTCCAGGTATCAGCGAGATTGATACACGGATGCTGACCCGGATTATTCGCCACTACGGTACGATGAAAGGGATTCTGACCACTACAAACAAACCGGTGGAAGAGCTCAAGGAAATGCTCGGCGATACGACGATCGCTGAACTCCGCAACCAGGTGGCAAAAACCTCTACGCCGCAAATGTTTACAAGTCCGGGCTCCAAGGAGCGGATCGTTCTGGTTGACTTCGGTGCAAAAAGCGGAATCCTGCGCGAACTGACCTCCCGCGGCTGCGATGTGATGGTTGTTCCGCATGACACGACAGCTGATGAAATCCGCAGACTTCACCCGGACGGCATTCAGTTGTCCAACGGCCCTGGGGACCCGAAAGACGTTCCATACGCGGTCGACATGGTTAAAGAACTGCTTGGCGAATATCCGATCTTCGGCATCTGCCTTGGCCACCAATTGTTTGCGCTGGCTGCGGGCGCCGATACCGAGAAGCTGAAATTCGGCCACCGCGGCGGGAACCATCCGGTAAAAGAGCTTGCCAGCGGACGCTGCTACATCACTTCCCAAAATCATGGATATACCGTAAACGAAGAATCCATCAAAGGGACGGATCTGGAAGTTACGCATATTAACAATAACGATAAAACGATCGAAGGCTTGAAGCACACGAAATTCCCGGCCTTCTCCGTGCAATATCATCCTGAAGCTGCACCTGGTCCGCTCGACAGCAGCTATCTGTTCGATCAATTCCTTGAGATGATAAGAGACCATAAACAGAATGAAATCCGGAAACCGCGCCAGGCGGTTCTGGCTGCAGCCGTGAAAGGAGCTCATTAATATGCCTAAAAATGATACATTGAAAAAAATTCTCGTCATCGGCTCCGGCCCGATTGTCATCGGGCAAGCAGCGGAATTCGACTACGCTGGAACACAGGCTTGCCAAGCATTGAAAGAAGAAGGTATCGAGGTTGTGCTGATCAACAGCAACCCGGCGACCATCATGACCGACACAAACATGGCGGATAAAGTATATATCGAGCCGATTACGCTCGACTTTGTTACACAGATCATCCGTCAAGAGCGTCCGGACGGTTTGCTCCCGACGCTTGGAGGGCAAACGGGCCTGAACATGGCAGTTGAGCTTGCACGCGCCGGTATTCTGGAGCAGGAGAATGTGAAGCTGCTCGGAACGCAGCTGGAGTCCATCGAGAAAGCCGAAGACCGCGATCTGTTCCGTGATCTGATGCGCGAACTCGATCAGCCCGTACCGGAAAGCACCATCGTAACGACTCTGGAAGAAGCGCTTGATTTCGCGAATGAGATCGGTTATCCGGTGATCGTGCGTCCGGCATACACGCTAGGAGGCACCGGCGGCGGTATTTGCGCAACCGAAGAGGAACTGCGTGAAACGGTCAGCTCCGGACTTCGCTACAGCCCGATCACACAATGTTTGATCGAGAAGAGCATCGCGGGAATGAAGGAAGTCGAGTATGAGGTTATGCGCGACGCAAATGATAACTGCATCGTGGTATGTAACATGGAGAACTTTGATCCGGTCGGCGTTCATACCGGTGACAGCATCGTCGTGGCGCCAAGCCAAACGCTGTCCGATCGCGAGTATCAAATGCTCAGATCGGCATCGCTGAAAATCATCCGTGCCCTGAACATTGAGGGCGGATGTAACGTGCAATTCGCGCTCGATCCAAACAGCTATCAATATTATGTCATCGAGGTAAACCCTCGCGTCAGCCGCTCTTCTGCCCTTGCTTCCAAGGCAACGGGTTACCCGATCGCGAAGATGGCAGCAAAAATCGCGATGGGTTACACCCTGGACGAGATCGTCAACCCGGTAACGGGACAGACCTATGCTTGCTTTGAGCCTACGCTGGACTATATCGTCAGCAAAATTCCACGCTGGCCATTCGACAAGTTCATCCATGCTAACCGGAAGCTCGGAACTCAGATGAAGGCAACCGGCGAGGTGATGGCGATTGGCCGGACTTTCGAAGAATCGATCCATAAAGCGGTTCGTTCTCTGGAGATCGGCGTGCACCGCCTTTACTTGAAAGGCGCGAATGAGCTGAGTGATGAAGTGCTCCAGGAGCGTCTGATTAAAGCCGACGATGAGCGGATGTTCCTGATCGCAGAAGCATTCCGCCGGGGGTATGGACTTCAACAGATTCAGGACCTGACGAAGATCGACTGGTGGTTCCTGGACAAAATCGAACGCCTGATTAAGTATGAAGATCACATTCGCAGCGAAGCGGCACTGACATACGAAACGCTGTACGAAGCGAAGCGACTCGGTTTTACGGATCGCGCTATAGCGGAGCTGCGCACGGAAGGCAATGCCAGCACCCACACAACCGAGGAGTCGATCGGATTCCTGCGTCGCGAGCATGGATTGCGCCCGGTTTACAAAATGGTTGATACTTGCGCGGCGGAATTTGAAGCAACGACACCGTACTACTACTCGACGTACGAAACCGAGAATGAAGTGATCGAATCCGCCAAGGAGAAGGTCGTCGTACTGGGCTCCGGACCGATCCGGATCGGTCAAGGCATCGAGTTCGACTACTCCACGGTGCACGCTGTATGGGCGATCCAGAAGGCGGGATACGAAGCAGTTATCATTAACAACAACCCGGAGACCGTATCCACTGACTTTAATACGTCGGACCGACTCTACTTCGAACCGCTCTTCCTAGAAGATGTCATGAACGTCATCGAGCAGGAGAAACCGATCGGTGTCATCGTACAGTTTGGCGGGCAGACAGCTATTAACCTCGCTGAGCCGCTCAACAAGGCGGGCGTGAAGATTCTGGGTACCAGCTTGGAAAGCATTGACGAAGCCGAGGACCGTAAAAAATTCGAAGCGCTTCTGTCCAGACTGGAGATTGCTCAACCGAAAGGAAAAACGGTAACTTCGGTTGATGATGCTGTAGAAACCGCGCAATCACTGGGATATCCTGTACTGGTAAGACCATCGTATGTACTCGGTGGACGCGCCATGGAGATTGTTTACTCCGACAGCGAGCTGCTGAGTTACATGACAGAGGCGGTTAAGATCAACCCGGATCATCCGGTTCTGATCGACCGTTACATGATGGGTAAAGAAGTAGAAGTAGACGCGATCTGCGATGGCGATACGGTGCTGATACCAGGCATCATGGAGCATGTAGAACGTGCAGGCGTTCACTCCGGTGACTCGATTGCGGTATATCCTCCTCAGTACTTGTCCCAGGATCTGAAGGACAAGATTGCGGAAATTACGATCAAGATTGCCAAAGAGCTGAATACACGCGGACTTGTTAACATCCAGTTCGTTATCTATAAAAATGAAGTGTACGTAATCGAAGTAAATCCGCGTTCTTCCCGGACGGTTCCGTTCCTGAGCAAGGTTACAGGCATCCCGATGGCCAACCTGGCAACACAGGCGATCATGGGCGGCAAGCTGAAGGAGCTTGGATACGAGGAAGGCATGTGGCCGGAAAGCGAACATGTATCGGTTAAAGTACCGGTGTTCTCCTTTGCTAAACTTCGCCGCGTTGAGCCTACCCTTGGACCGGAAATGAAGTCTACCGGTGAGGTTATGGGCCGAGACGTGAAGTATGCCAAAGCGCTGTACAAAGGTCTGATCGGTGCAGGCATGAAAATTCCTTCAACAGGAGCGATCATCGCTACCATCGCAGATAAGGATAAAGCCGAAGCTGCAGCACTGCTGAAAGGCTTCCATAAGCTTGGCTATAAAATCATCGCAACAGGCGGCACGGCAGCAGCATTGAAGGAAGCGGGACTTGATGTGACCACCATTCATAAGCTGTCCGAGGGAACGCCGAACATTCTGGATATGATCCGCACAGGTGAAGCGAACTTCGTCTTTAACACTTTAACCAAAGGTAAAACGCCGCAGCGTGACGGATTCCGAATTCGCCGTGAAGCGGTTGAAAACGGTGTGGTATGTATGACCTCGCTCGATACGGTTCGTGAGCTTCTGACGATGCTGGAGACCATCAATTTCTCTTCTGAAGCAATGCCGGTTGTTTAATCGAGAAGGAGGGGTATAGATGAGCGCCAGCTACAATGAAATGGCGGGCCGCCTTATGGTGGCCCTGGATTACCCGGATGCCCAGCGCGCAAAGGCATTGGTGCAGCAGCTGGAGGGCATCCCGTGTTATATGAAGGTCGGCATGCAGCTGTTCTACGCGGCCGGTCCTGATTTTGTCAAGGAATTGAAAGCAAAAGGTTATTCCGTATTTCTGGATGTGAAGATGCATGATATTCCGAACACGGTAAAAGGCGGGGCGAACAGCGTAACGCGGCTGGGTGTGGACATGTTTAATGTCCATGCCGGCGGCGGGGCTCTCATGATGCAGGCGGCAAAAGCCGGGGCGGAGGCCGCAGTGGCGGACACCCCGGGTCTTGCCATGCCTACCATCATTGCGGTAACCCAGTTGACTAGCACGAGTCAGGATGTCATGAATAACGAAATCGGTATCCCGGGTTCGGTTGAAGATGCGGTCGTACGATATGCGAAGCTGGCTCAGCAAGCGGGGCTGCATGGCGTCGTCGCTTCATCGCTTGAAGTGGAGGCCATAACATCCGTATGCGGACAAGCGTTTAAGACCGTTATACCAGGTATTCGTCCGGCCGGTGCGGATATCGGAGACCAGGCACGGGTTCTTACACCAGGGGAAGCCATCCGCAAGGGCAGTCATTATCTGGTTGTCGGCCGCCCGATTACGGAATCCCCGAACCCGAGACAAGCAGCAGAACAGATTATTGAGGAGATGATTCAAGCATGAGTACACTCGCGAATATTCCACATCAGATCGCATCTTATTTGCTGAAGATTGAGGCCGTTTCTCTTAGGCCCCATCAGCCGTTTACATGGACGTCGGGAATTAAGTCCCCGATCTACTGTGATAATCGCTTGACGATGTCGTTTCCCGAGATTCGCGACTACATTGCTGAATCGTTCGCAGCTGTCATCCGGGAGCAATATCCGGAGGCTGAGGCCATTGCTGGAACAGCCACAGCCGGGATTCCGCATGCGGCCTTTGTTTCACAGAAGATGAATCTGCCAATGTCCTATATTCGGGACAAAGCAAAGGGCCATGGCAAGGAAAACCTGATCGAAGGCTTGATCAAGCCCGGTCAAAAGGTGGTTGTGATCGAGGATCTGATATCCACGGGCGGCAGCTCGCTAAAAGCGGCGCAAGCGGTCAAGGATGCAGGAGCGGAGCCGCTGGCGGTAGTGGCTATTTTCAGCTACCAGCTGGATAAAGCAGTGCAAGCCTTCGCCGAAGCTGGGATTCCGCTGCAGAGCTTGTCCAACTACGGAGCGCTGATCGAAGTTGCGCTATCCGAGAATCGGATTCAGGAACAGGATGTGGAGCTTCTTCAATCCTGGAGATCGAATCCTGCTTCCTTTGGTGTGTAAACAACTTATACAAGCTAGGATAATCCGGCTGTCGCCTTTGTGAGTTATCACAGAGCGGCAGCTTTTTTATATTCTAAAGCCAAAGATAATCCGCGGAGGATGCCGGGTTGACAGCGGGTGGCTGGATCGTTACATTAGGACTGTACGCGGCTGCAGCCAGCTATCGGTGTCCTTATGCTGATATAGAAGGGATTTAGTCTAACAGATGAATACAAAGAAAGAAGCAGTGCTTGAAGCCGGGAAGCGGTTGTTCATGGAGCAGGGGATTTTGCAGACGAGCATGGAGCAGATTGCCGAAGCGGTCCCCGTTTCCAAGATGACGATTTATAACCACTATCAGAGCAAAGAGGGCTTATTGGACCATGTGGTGGACCGGATGGTCGAGGAGCTCATGGCGCTGTACCGTAATATTATGGATCAGGCAAAAGATCCGCTTGAGGCGTTAACGGTCTTCTACAGAGATCAGAACAAATTTTCTGCGTTGGTATCCCAGAAATTTGTGGCGGATCTGGCCAAATTCCCGGAGCAGATGGACAAGCTGCTTCAATTCAATCAGAAATTCGTTGTTCCGGAATTCGAAATGCTGATCTTTAAAGGCCAGCAGCTTGGACAGATACGAAAAGACATCTCTCCCCAGGTACTGGTTGCATTCCTGACTTTCATCAAGGAATTTACGGCACGGACCGAATGGTACCATGGTTTGGGAAGCCTGAACGCGGTCAGTGAACAGCTGATGACGATTCTATATCACGGAATTATCCAGCAGGAAGACCCGTCTAATCTAATATGAGTATAAGAACATTCCAGAGGTGATTTCGACCCGGGAATGTTTTTTTATAAAATTTTACTGATGAATCGTTTGAAGATCGGCTGATTTGGGTATATGTTCCTATAAATTTAGGGCCATGACTTGGTAGAGGGGAAGGAGACGTCTCACCTATAATAGTAATGATAATCTCAGATATAAACACAAAATAGGCGGGACTGACCGTAAGGAGGAGAGATCTTTGGAAGTTTCATCCAGGATCAAACTGACCGGCAAACAATTCTTTGTACTAACCGGCATCGTCGGTGCGCGGGCTGTCATTGGGTTAGAGGACCCTTTTCGCGGAACGCTGGCCGAGGAGATGCCTGTAGAAGTGGCCAAGATTGAGCAGGAGCTGCAGGAGAAAGGCTTGATCGATACGGCGGGTAAGGAGCCGGTTCTTGTGGAGGAACTCCTGGAATACATAGAAGTATGCAGCCGGACCCTGTTAACGATACATATGAGGGTGTCCGGTTCCGACGAAGCGCTGAAGGAGTGTTTCATTTATTACAGTTCAAGTCTGGTTGTAAGGGCCGATATTGAAAGCGGGCCTGACGGTGCGAGAATCTATGTGCTGGAAGCGCTGGGAACCCCTTCGGAGGCTTGGCTTAAAATCATCAGTCACCTGCAGCTGGAGGATAGGAAGAACCGGGATACAGCTCCATTGGCTATGCCTAAAGGCTGGTTCCAGCAATGGATGAGTGCCGAGCAAGGGGAGCAGGAGCCTCGGAAGTATTTGCTTGCACAAGGCTACCCGGAATCGGTCGTTTCTGCCTTGGCCGATAGCGTCAGCCATCCGGAGAGATATGCAACCTTCACAGCGTACTATTGCCCGGATCTGAACTGCAGAATAGAGGGAATCGAATTGTTGAGAGGACAGCATTCCAATTGGCTGATTCGCAATGAAGGCGAACAGGATCAGATTTGGGGCGCTACGGTAACGGAAGTTATCCGGGAGCTTGGCGCGGTCATTGAGCGCATTAAGTGAGAAAGGGCTGCATCATGATCCTGTACTCTCAAGTTATTACCTTCTCGATCAACGATATGGAGGATTGTTAGATATGACTAAAATACGTGTGGTACCTGACATGCTGAACCAGCAAGGAGCAGCGGTATCTGATATTGCACGGGAAGTCCAGCAGCTTCAGGAGCGCATGCAGCAGCGTATCCAGAGCATGTCCTGGGAGTCGCGTCATCGTGCCCAGGTTGAACAGCGCCTGGCCCAATGTAGGGCCGCTTGCCAGTCGGTGGTTAGCCGTCTGGAACAAAATCGAGGGCAGCTGGTGAAAAAGGCGGGTGATTTTTCGCAGACGGATCAATCGCTCGGCAGCAATCTCAACTTCGGCAAACAATCGGTGACCCAGGTCAGTCCGCATCTGCTGCTTCAGGCGAGTCTGGCACAGAACGGAAACAAGAACACGCACCCGCCCGTGACGGCAGCGGGGGTTGAATTCAATGCACTTGCGCCTTTTGGCGGAACGGCGGATCAATGGAAGAGTAATCCGCTAGCGGCCGCAGGGGTATTGTTCGGAACGGCAACGGCATCGGGTACGATGTATAAATACTGGGATATGTATCGGAACGGCTTTGGCGTGTGGCTTGAGAAAGACAAGCGCGGCAATATGCGAGCCAATGTGACGAACGGGATGCTGGCTAATATCCGCAAAAAATCCTATGCCGAATACAACTGGCGGAATCACCCCCGAATCCCGAAATACGTCCTACCCGGCGCGGCTGTTAAAGACTCGCTAAGCTGGAAGGGTGGTAAACTTGGTTATGCAGGCATCGCCATGCAAACGGTGGGAAATCTGGTGACGAATATCAACGAGAACAAGAGCGGGGCAAAAATAGCCGGAGATGCTGTAGTTGATGTGGGTGTCGGTGTGGGTACCGTCGTGGCATCCGCTGCGGCTGGCGCTAAGGCAGGCGCGCTGATCGGGACAGCAGTGGGCGGTCCGATTGGCACCCTTGCGGGTGCGGCCATCGGTTTCGGCGTATCGGTGGGTGCTTCCTATGTTATGGACGGCATCAAGTTTACGGATTTTGACGGGGACGGGAAGAAAGATACCGTAACCGAAGGATTGAAAATGGGGGCGGAGAAGATAGGTTCAACGATTGCCGGATGGTTCAAATAAAGGGAGTGTCATGGATGAGCGCAAAGATTTCAGAGGAAGAACAGTTTCATTTCCGACTGATCCCCGCCGAGCAGATACGGGGCGGCATCGTATGTTTTTTATTCATTATGCTGATCCCTGCGCTGGTCACGCTGGCAGCGCCGATAATGTCGGTATATATGTATGTGGCTGCGGCGGTGTGGGTGGTTATGCTGCTATGGGGAATTGGCCTGAGTGCAAATCCGTACCGGTCTGAGGTTGGTTTTGTGCTGTATTTGGGAATATACGGACTGGCTCTGGCGGTCACTTGTCAGATCGCTATCCTCAAAATGATGTATGACATGGCCGGAGTTGAATCGATTCTATATGGGCTTAGCTCGGTAGCGGTGATGCTTCTGCTTCTCCTTGTGTTTTATGTGCTGCATTTTAGAGCGCTGCAGCAAGGGACCTACCAGGCTATGGAGCGCAGTGGCAGCGTCGGTAAAGCGGGCAAAGCGGCCTTACTGTTTGCGGCTATAGGTTATACGGCTTATTACGTTGTGGTGGCGATAACCGGCGATCTCGGAGGATTTGTAATGGGCATGGCGGCTTTTTCCGTGTTGTTGATTCTCGGTCTGTACATGGCCGTTGTTTTCATTCATCGGTATATGTTCATCCAGAACAACATGGATAAGCTAAAAGCTCATTATCCCGTATTGGGATTGCCGAAGGAGCAGCGGAACGCCGCGTTTCTGAATAAATTGAATCAGGGCCGTACGTCGGCGGCACCGCACCGGAAGAGCAAGAAAAGGAGAGGGTAGTTATGACGCAGCAGCTGCTGTCGAACGGATCGATTGTCATTTTGAAAGAAGGCGAGAAGAAGCTCGTGATCTATGGTCGAAAGCAAATTCTGGCGCTTGATCAGCCGCAAATGTTCGACTATTTGGCTTGTCCATATCCGGAAGGTTATGTCAGCCCGGAGTTTGCCTACGTCTTTAACCATGAGGATATTCAGGAGATTATTTTTACCGGTTACCAGGACGAAGAGGAAGAACAGTTTCAGGCCGTACTCGCTGAGACGAAGCCTACATAACAAACGAGAAGATATCTATAAAGGGAGGAGTGAGGTAGATCCATGTCAGGACGCATAGAGGTATCCCCCGAGGAGCTGCGCCGGGCTGCGGCAGACATTCGTAGCGGGAGTGACTACGGCGGAGAATTGGTCGCCCGATTGTCCCAGGTCATTGAAACGTTGAATGCCGAATGGGAGGGCGTTTCCCAGCAGCGGTTTCGTACGGAGGCCGAGGAGACGAAGGCGCAGCTGATGAATTTCATCCAGATGATGAATTCGATGGAGCAGGAGCTTATGAGCATTGCCGCCCGATTTGCGGAGGCTGACGGCCAATAGGCGCGATTTACCTAAGGTGACAATCAATTGTATCCGTATCACGATGTGGTAAGGGTATGGCTGATTGTTTTTTTATGGGGAGATCGTGAAGAAGTTTATTGATCTGTGTTTTTTTTGTGGAAGAATGGACATAATATGACAGCATTACATTATCATTCGGGTAAGGAGTCGCATAGGATGAATTGGGTATATTATGGAAAGCTGTATACAAGCAAATTTCAGGCAGGGTGCTTTGCGAAACGTTTGGAGCAGGATGGCTGGCTGTTCGGGTATCATGATCCGCGGATGGTGGAGGTTTACCGTTCCAAAAAGGGCCGTTATGGTGTGCGGTTTATGCCTTGAGGAAATTCCATTAAAACAGTACTTGACTTGATGTAGGGTTATGGTGTATATTTATTCTTGTCGCTGTTTGATACAGCATTGACGCGGGGTGGAGCAGTTCGGTAGCTCGTCGGGCTCATAACCCGAAGGCCGCAGGTTCAAATCCTGCCCCCGCAACCAATTTTTAAACGATGTATGTATGACGTCCTTATGTTTATGTGTACATGTATGTTCAGGGCCCTTAGCTCAGTTGGTTAGAGCGGTCGGCTCATAACCGACTGGTCGGGGGTTCGAGTCCCTCAGGGCCCACTTTATCGAAAACCCTTGCGATGCAAGGGTTTTTTGCTGTTTATAGGGCTGTTTAGTTCCGACAAAAACGATGGTGAAGAATCAGGAAACTTTGATTTGCTAACGGCTGCTATTTATCCACAGGATCCAGAGATTAAAATGACGTTTCCACTTAAAGCAGCGTTACCGAAATTTGGTGTTCCTAAGTAACAACCAATGGGAAGAACTCAACGTATTCCTTAGAGATCAGCAAATGTCATTGATTTCGATAGGGATAATGATAAGGATAATGATAATGCCTACTAGCTCTACCAAGGTGGCCGTCGCATAACTGCAGCTGCTTCCAGTGTGGCGACAGCCGTCGAGCAGCCAGATGAACAAAAAGACGAAAATCAGGCTGAACTGGATTTTGAGAAATCCGGATCAAAGGGAACCAATGAACTAAGTGAAGGTCAAGCTGAGAATCCAGCGGATGCTGATCAGGAGCCGGCATCGAACGAGAACTCCGAAACGTTAAAAAAACCAATTAAGTCTAATCCCGGTAGCTAAAAATAATATAATCCAACCCCAGAGAATCAATAAACGGAAGGGGCGGGGGATGATCAAGTATTCTGAATACAATTTTGAAATAAGCTTCAAAGGCTCACCTCTTTTGTTGTGTAGCGTGATTTACGCATCTTAAAGAAATAGACACCGATCAGTATAATTCAATAAAACAGATATTAAAAACATCCACGAGAGCTCATTTTGCTGCGGTGGAAGATTCCTCTGTTAGAACACCTTCTTTGAATGAGCTTATTGATGAGTTGATCCCTGTTCTATCTCCAAATCCAAGAATAGCTCATAAGTAAGATGTTCTTGAATACTAAGGAATGCTGCGAAAATGACACCCTATCTATCGTTAAAAAAATACTTTTAACCTAAGGGTCATTTCTTTGGCGCCGTTGAATGATTGCTTTTTCCCTCTTTCGTTTTCAAATTTATATAGAGAAGAATGCTCCCAAAGAAAGATATTTCAACTGCACCAGTAAAAATCCGCATTAAATGTGTTTCTTTGAAATCAAATAAGATATGCCCCATACAGTATAAAGCCGAAAGAACAATAACCCATCGAAGTATTGCTTTTTTCATCAGTAGTCACCTCTTATTTAAGACAATTAAACTTCAAGCAGTAGAACAACTGTCTTTATATTTTATTAAATATCGTCCGAAACATCCCTGACGTCGTCCATTTTCAAAATTTAACCGCCCCCGGATTGTCGGATTCAAATATTCAAAAGTTTGTCCTCACCCGTTACAAGAGAGCGACTATCTGTATTAAAAACATACAGGACCATTATCAACTAGATTGGAGGGACTATCTATTTATGAAACAGAAAAAGATTTTGATTATTTTTCTGTTACTTGTGCTGATTATTGTCGGTGTTTTTTATACTTACCTTCAAGTGAAATACAATTCTCTCGAAAGAAGTTTGAGAAATCATCTTATTAATGTTGAGGGATACTCTGATTCAGACATTATCAGTATTAAAGCAAAACTTAGTAAAATGCCTACATATCCCGTTTATGTTAGGTTTGCAGATGATCCAAATACAAATTATATCTTTACAGATGGAAATGCTGATAAACCCATATGGCGCCAACTTGATCCTAAAAAGCCAATAAGATTATCTGGTCAGCGTGACTAGATGAAAATTTTGCTGTTTTGAAAAATGTATAAATCACCATTTAGAGGCTATACTCGAATTGAGTGATGCTTCTCCCTGTTGAACTTTACTTGTCTCCACTTACTTATGAGAGTTAACGTGGGAAAGAACCCTGCTGGCTTAGGCAGAGGGGGGTTCTTTTTGGCGTTCTGGTTTATAGTGGGGCCGTAAGACCAATATAATCAAAAATATCCTCAATGATTCCGCCCCTCAATGTATTATTTTCCAGTCTATCAGATTTCTATAAATCTTGGCGCCCGATTGAATTCAAGACTTGCGCTAGGACTAAAGAACAAGCGCCAATTATCAGCAAAATAAGAACCATGATAATAACAAACTTATTTCCGTTCATCATTTTCACCTCGGAAGGATTATACCAAATATTCAACACCCAATGGAACAAGATCCAGGACTACCACACCCTTATTTCTACAGACGGGTGCTTCTCTAAAAGCTCCCCGTGCATGGTCCTCATGTTCTCGTTGTCCATCATATCAATTGTTCTTATATATCCACCGTTTTCTTTGTGATAGACAAAATCTCCGGGAGATTGATGATTCGACCAAGCGAGATTTGTAATCGGGGGCGACTTACGGTACATTTTAATGGAGTCGTAGGGGGACACACTTATTTATACGGCTGCTGCTGTGGATGCAGCTCATTTTAGCATATAGGGTGGGGGATGAAGGTGTCAGAGTGGGTATTAAATCAGTCCTGGGGACTTCCGGTGTTGCTAGCCTTCTTGGTGATCGTATTTGTATTTGAATCAAGGAAGGCTTTCAAGGCATATAAAGAAAAAAGACGGTTTGAATTGGGATGGTCTCTATTGTTTGCCCTGGTGGCTTTATTGGCGATGATTGTCCTGGTGGCCTATTAAAAAATACATAATCAAAAACAGGACCCCGCCAGAAGCTTCCGGCGGGGTCTTGTTCAATGATTAGCTGTAAACGGTCAGGAAGTCGTTACCTTTCGTCACCGTTCATTCATGACGGCCTCTGTAGCGGTCCAGGCTCTGCCTGCACGCATGGCCAGGAAGAAGCAGAGGATGAGAACGATGGACGCGGAGATATAAGGAAAGTTGATGTCCAAATCAAACAGATATCCTGCCACCAGCGGCCCCGCAATATTTCCCAGACTGGTGTATGCCGAGTTCAGGCCGGCCACGTAGCCTTGCTGATCCTTCGCCAGCTTAGACATTTGCGTACCGATAGCGGGACGCAAGATGTCGATCGACAGGAATACCAAGAAGGTTACGAGGAATATGAGCCAGTATTTATGCACAAACAGGGTTAACAGGATACAGATTCCCGCGGTAAGCAAACTGAGCGTAATGACTCTTTTCTCACCGAAGCGGTTGAGGATCCAACCGAATATCGTCGCTTGGACGACGGCACCCGCAATCGACCCAAACGTGATGATCATGGCAATATCTTTAGGGGTGAACCCGAATTTATGATCCACAAACAGGCCGAACACCGTTTCGTAATTGGCAAGCCCGAATGAAAGCACAAATACAATGATCAAACTTAGGAAGTAAGGTTCCTTGAAAGAACGCACCAGCTGAACGGCCAGGCTCTCCTTCTTCCGTCCCAGCACGGTAGGTGCTTCCTGCTTGGCGGATGATTCCGGAAGCAGCAGCAGCGTTACCAGCGCGGCAATACCTCCCGCAACGGCCGCGGCGTAGAAAGGGACGCGAATGCCAAACTCGGCGATAAATCCTCCGATGCCTGGTCCGATGATGAAGCCTGTCGTAATCGCAGCATTAATGAACCCCATGCCTCTGGCGCGTTCCTCATTCGAAGTCACGTCAGCCGTGTAGGCCATAACAGCGGGCATAATGAGTGCAGCGCCGATACCGCCCAGCATTCTTGAGGCAAACAGGAGCGGCGGTGTGCTGGCAGCTCCGAACAACCATTCCGATACGGCGAACACCATCATGCCGGTGATGATGATTTTTTTACGACCCATGGTGTCGGACAATCTTCCCGCAAGTGGGGAGAATAACAGCTGTGTTAATGAAAATGCGGCAACGAGCATACCTACCGTGCTGCCGCTGATATGCAGTTCCGTCATATAGGTTGGCATAATAGGTATGACAAGCCCGATCCCGGTGAAGACTAGAAATATATTGAACATGAGGAGCAGAATGGCTCCATTGTTTCGCATGAGTAATGACATGATGATTCCTCCAAAAATAAAAGACGATTTAATAAAGACATAATGAAAATGTTTGTAATTCGGTTACTTATATACTGAACGTTCGGTTTGTGATAGTGTATGAAAAAAAGTATTTATTTTTCATGATTTCTTTTCAATGCCATGCAGAAATACTTTGATGGCGGCATGATAAAGGGCAAGCGCATTTTCCACCTTCGTTATACGCGACATCTGGCTTAAGCCAACAATGAGGCTCTCAAAGATAACGGACAGTTGCTCCACATTATGATTCTCAAACTCCCCGCGATCCATCCCTTGCTGCAGCAATTTCTGATTGAATTCCAAATGGCTCCTAATAATCCGGACGACTCTTTGTTCTACTTCTTCGCTAACATCTCCATTGCTGTTTATAAATTCATCAAGCGCCTTAGAGAAGGGGTGGTTCAGATCATCAAACACCAATTGATCGGCTATTCCATACAGCTTGTCAACGGTGGTGGTGTAATGCTGCTCTTTGCTGTTCCATTTCTGTTCCCACTCGAGGTCCCATTCCTCAACCAGATACAGAAACAGCCCTTCCTTGCTCTTGAAATGATAATAGATATTCCCTTTGCTGCTGCCCGTGGCTTCAACGATTTCCTCTATTGACGTTGATTTGTAACCCTTCTGCATAAAAAGAGCCTTCGCGGCTTCGGCTATTCGTCGCTTGGTATCTTCGGTTTGTTGTTGTTTTTTATTCACGCATGCACCCCCCTATAACCCTTGAAAGCTATTCGAACTTTGTATACTGAACGTTCGTTCTGTATCTTATCAAATGGAATTAATATATTCAAGAGGAAATTAGACTCTGTGTTTTTCCGATCCAACCGACTTCGAAAAAATAACCGTTACCATCAGAAGGCAGCGGTTATTCTAGAACGTTGTAGGTCATCCATTCGATTAATGGTTTACTTCAATGAACTTACGCGTTTTCTCGTGATAGGAGAGCAGCTCCGAAACGGTCACAAACTCGTAGCCTCTCTTTTGCAGCTCCGGTAAAATCACTTTGAGAGCCTCTACCGTCTGTGTACTGCTTGGCACAAAGTCGTGCATCAGTACGATGTCTCCATTATGGGCATTATCCAGCACTTTTTTAACAATCCGGTTAACGCCGGGCTTTCGCCAGTCGAGTGTATCCTGATGCCATGACCATAATACGGTCAGCATACCGAAATCCTTGCTCGTGCGGACAATTGCTTCATTATAGCTGCCTCCCGGTGGACGAAACAGGACGGTTCGAATGCCGGTTGCCTGAAAGATCGCATCTTGCGTCTGGTTTAACTCGCTTGTTAACTTGCTGACATTAATATTGTGAAAAGGAGGATGGGAGTAAGAGTGATTGCCGATTTCATGTCCTTCGTGCAGTTCCCGCGCTACGATCTCGGGGTGCTTCTCCACCCGGCTGCCAACAACGAAGAAGGTGGCTTTTGCGTCATATTGCTTTAGCAGATCCAGAATTTGAACGGTGTTCTGCGCGTCCGGTCCATCGTCAAAGGTAAGAGCAATTACTTTATTGTGAGTGGGGACTTCCCATACTATCTCGCCTCGTTCCTCATAATAACCCCTGCCCTTGGAAGCGGATGGCGCATGGCTGGCGTTGACAACATGTTGATGGCAAAGGGAGATGGAGAGAGCGATCCATATGACGGTTGAGAGTTTTTTCATGGTGAGCGGTTTCCTTTTCTCTGTTGTTCTAGTCTTCGCATATGACATGACAGTGCAAGCATATTTATCATTTGGTGATTACGGTAAAATTATTCTTTACGGAAAACGGAAGGATTCGAACGGATGAGTTAGAGCGAAGGCTTGAAGCTATCGAGAATGAGGCTTTGGATAGGGTGATGCGAAAAATTATGAGTTTCATATATTGACATCATATGGTTGGACATGGTATTATCAATTTTGTCGCTAAGACGAAATGTGCACACCTAGATATCGGAATGAGATCGCAAAATATTGCGAATTCCACGCGTACCTTCGGTTATGTAAGTGAACGTGAACGACGCTAGGAACATGCGCGGATAAATATGCCGGGGTGGCGGAATTGGCAGACGCACAGGACTTAAAATCCTGCGGTAGGTGACTACCGTACGGGTTCGACCCCCGTCCTCGGCATTATAACAGCGTCTGGTAAGATGCAAAATAAGTCGGCCCCCGTATGGGTGCCGGCTTATTTTTTAAATCGACACAAGGTCAACTCATGATGCGTGTTGTTATTTGATTCAAATTGAACGGAAGAAGTTGGTGTTCCGATTATAGAAATCGCATTCTTTTATGATTCCATGCTGGCCTGTGTGAGGAGGAGAGAGGAGACATGCGGATGTTTAACAATGATTGGGACCTTATTCTGCAGGGAGAAATGGATAAGCCTTATTTTCAAGCGTTGATGGAACGGGTGGACGAGGAATACCGGCACTGCACGGTGTATCCCCCCAAGGAAGATATATTTCGGGCTCTACAGCAAACATCGTACCAATCGACGAAAGTCGTTATTTTGGGACAAGACCCATATCACGGTCGCAGGCAGGCGCAGGGGCTGAGCTTTTCCGTCTCGCCCGGGGTTGCGATTCCTCCATCTTTACGAAATATACATAAGGAGCTTGCTTCGGATCTGGGAATCTCGATTCCCAATCACGGTTCCTTGCAATCGTGGGCGGATCAAGGGGTGCTGCTGCTTAACGCAGTGCTTACGGTTCGCGAAGGCGAGCCGAACTCACACAAAGGGATCGGTTGGGAGAAATTCACCGATACGGTCATTACGAAACTGAATGAACGCGATCAGCCAATGGTTTTTATATTATGGGGAAGTTACGCACAGAAGAAAGGATCCTTCATAGACCGAAGCCGGCATAAGGTGCTTGAGTCCAGTCATCCGAGTCCGTTTGCAGCGCATAAAGGATTCTTCGGTAGTCGTCCATTTTCAGCATCGAATGCTTTTTTTATGCAAAAGGGTATGGATCCGGTGAATTGGGACATCCCGAGCACGCCGGGCGATGGAGATGAATAATCCGCGAGAGGTGACCTTCATGAAACATTGGATTGGTCGTCATGTTGTCATTCAGCGTTTAGACGGGGCAAAAAGCACGGTTGAAGGTGTGTTGAAAGGATGGGACCCTGTTCAGGAAAAAGTGATTCTTGGCCCGGGTGAGCTTGTTATACCGTTTCGCTCCATTCATAGAATTATGCCGAGAAACGCATACCCGGCCTTGAACTCCATCGGTTATGTCGTGAACCATACGATTCAATTCGATAATGCCGTCTATTTCGGATCTTCCGTCATGATATGGAGGGGCAATCGACTGGTGTCATCACAAGCCATCCTGACTTCTCACGATGAGGATACCGTTACCCTGTCAAATGGCATGATATTGCGCAAGGACGAGCATTATTTTGTGGTTCGATCCTTGCGCGGCAATGCGTGATTCTTTAAATAAAGGATGTCCCCAGCAGCCATCGTGAAGTTGGCGGGGACGTCCTTTTTTATGCAAATGGAAATGTATGTCTCCAGTAAGCCGAGTTCATGATGCGTCTTCTACTTTTTCGGCAAGGAACAGTTCGTAAATCCGTACCACGATAATTTTGATGATCATGTAAGCCGGAATGGCGAGCAGAATGCCCAGCAGCCCGAAAAAATCGCCTCCTACAAGGATGAGGGCAATCGTGGTCAACGGGTGAATATCAAGCTGTTTCCCGTAGATGACCGGTGTCAGAATATTATCTTGGATCTGCTGTGCGATGACAATAACGACAACGGACCATATCGCAATGGAAGGAGATTCGATAAATCCGATAATGACGGCAGGAATGGTCGCCAGCAGCGCTCCGATATACGGGATGAAATTCAAGAAGAAGGAAATGACCGTCAAGAGCAAAGAATAGGGCAGCCCGATGATCAGAAATCCGATATAAATCATAATGCTAAGTATAAGATTCAGGATCACTTTGCCGATAATAAAATTGCTGAGTGCCGTATCGATCTCACCCAGCACCTCCTGGCCATCACGGCGGTATCGTCTTGGCAGGACACTGAGCAGCCTGGGCGGAAGCTTGCTGCCTTCCTTCAGCATGTAGTACAGAATGATCGGAATCGTAGCAATAATAACGACAACGCTCGATACAACGGTAATCAAGTTGTTGATGGAGTTGCTGATCCAGGTAATGATCCGATTCATATACTCCGTCAGTGAGGTGGACAGCTCGGATTCCGTCGGTATATAGCGTGACCAGAATCGATTCTGCTGCAGCTGGTCAATCTGTTCCTGCACGCCCTCTACCAGAAAGGGAGTATTGCTGATAAAATTTTCGATCTGTTCGCGCAGTGTCGGCCACACCACAATGCCGAAGATGGCGCAGAGACCGGCAAACACGAAATACAGCATCAGGACGCCAATGGATCGTTTGATTTTCCGCCGCTCCAGGTAGTCTACGATCGGCCTGAGCAGATAATAGAAGAAGCCGGCCATCGCGACGGGAACGATCAGCATATTGAACATGGAGACGATTGGCCGGAACAAAAAGCTGATTTCGGAACCGAGATAAATGATCAAGAGCAGTGCGATTATGCCAAAGCATGTCCTGAAATATTTGCTCTGCATCATGGGCAATCCCTCCATACAACGATTAGTAAATACATAGGTACTATGTAACATTTGTATTTAACCAATTTGGAGGGATTTGAAATCACCAGTTTATGTTATCAGTTTCGTATGGTGACCCGGGTATGGATGGGCACGAGGGAAGCCAGCTCCGTCACATCCTCGTTGTACATCCGAATACATCCAAGGGAAACGGAGCACCCGATGGATGAAGGGTCGTTCGTGCCATGGATGCCGTAATGGGGTTTGGACAACCCTAACCAATAGGCTCCGAACGGTCCCCCGGGATTTGGCTGCTTGTTGATGATGGTGTAATTGCCTGGCGGCGTCTGTGTAGCCATTTTGCCGATGGCAACCGGGAATGTACGTACCACGATGTTGCCGTCCAGCAGGTGCAGCTGATAATCGGATAAATCGACAATAATTCGGTATTGGGGCATTGTAAACCCTCTCCTTCCTGATTCATGCTATGAACCAGGGGGAACACTGGCCCCTAAAATGACCTAAAATAGGCAAATTACACCTTCATAACTTGGTAGAAATTTCATCCAATGGTGACGGTCTGCCGATGTTATATTTAATATGTTGCGCAGTAACAACGTTTGCATCAGGAAGGGGAAACCGATGTCTCCTGCTAGGTTTTATCAAAAATACATCAAAAATAATATGTTTACCAAGATGCTGCTGTTAATCTCCCTGATTGCGGTGGTTACCATTGTCACTTTATCTTTTCTCATGTATTATTTCTTGTTTCAATCGGCTGTTCGCAGTGAATTGGACATTCAGCGAAGCGCGGTTGAGCGGGTGGAACGGCATGTGAATCAAAAATATGTGAATGCGCAGTCCTATGTGAATGAGCTGTATCGCAACACCTCTCTAGGCATTGACACTTCCTATTTCCTTATGAACTCGTTTAATGAGTACATGGCGAAGCGAATGAACCGGATTGCGGGCGGAGGGCAGTCCAATTCAGACAGCGTGGTCGCTTACTTTAAGCAGAGGCTGGACGATGATCCGGATATCGAGAATATTATGCTGTACAGTGCCGAGAAGCAGTATGTTTATGTTTACAAGCAGGGCAGCATGACAAGGCTCTATCAGGCGAATGCGACGCATTCTTACATCCCCGACGTGATGGCCCTCGAAAGCCAGAGTGTCACATTGCCGAATCTGTGGGTGCGTAAGCTGGCCGGAGACGTGACCTTACCGTTATTCTCGATCCGGAGCCCGATTAATGATATGACCACCTACAAGAATCTGGGGCAGCTGGTTATTTTATATCGAACGGAAGCACTGGATGCCGTCCTGAACAGTGGCAAAGATCCATTGAAGGGATCCGTAATGGTTTTATCCGGCGACGGCCGCGTGATGTTTGATTCCTCAGGCAAATATTACGGCGAGAAATATCCGTATGCAGACCGGCTGCTGAATTCCAAGGAAACCGTGAACCTCGATGAAGAATCGTATATTACAACGGCAGCGCACAATCAGGCAGGTTATACGGTGGTTGGCATTACGCCTAAACGTGAGATCGCTGAATCTTTCCATGGCGTGCAGAGCACCATCATGATTGCCGCCCTGCTGTGCATCGTGATTGCTGTGTCCATTCCTTCGCTGATGATCGTGAATTACTCCAAGCGGACAGATAACATTATCCGTTTTATGCGCAAGGTTGAGAAGGGAGAGTTCGTGGCCCGGATGCAGGATACCAAGGATGATCAGCTGGGGCAAATTGCGGGCAGCTTTAATGAGATGCTGGACGAGCTTTCCCGGTATATCGACAAGGTATATAAGGCGGAAATCAACCAGAAGAACGCGGAGCTGTCTGCATTGCAAGCCAGAATTAATCCGCATTTTCTTTATAATACGCTCGAAGTGATTCGAATGAGAGCTCTCTCGCAAGGGGCGCAGGATGTTGGCGATATGATCTACAGCTTATCGATGCTGTTCAAGAATATCGTTCAGCACAAGTCCCACTATACGCTGAAGGATGAGCTGGAGGCGTGCAGGCTCTATCTGGAACTGTTTCGCATTCGCTATAAGGACAAGTATATTTACAAAATGCACTGTGAGGAACATATCAAGCATGTGCCGATGATGAAAATGTCACTGCAGCCACTGATTGAGAATTACATCGTTCATGGGCTGCGCAGCGACCAGGATGATAACTGGCTGACGATAAACGCGGCGCAGCAGGATGGGGATGTCGTGATCGAGATCAAGGATAACGGGAAAGGGATCGAGCCGGAGCAGCTTGAGGAGATCAAATCCCGGCTGGAGATGGCCGAGTCGAGTGAAGAGTCGTTTGGTCTGCGGAGTGTGAATGAGCGGTTAAAGCTGACGTTTGGAAGTTCGTACGGAATGGACATCCAGAGTGAGCCGGGTAACGGTACGACGGTGACAGTCAAATTTCCGGTGGCAGAAGGGAAGCTGAATAACGATGTATAAAGTGTTTATTGTGGACGATGAGCCGTTCATTATAGAGGGATTATATGACGTCGTGGATTGGTCGAAGTATGGCATCGAGGTGGTCGGTCATGCGGAGAATGGGCGCAAGGCACTGGAGAAGATGGCGGTCATTCCGGTTGATATTCTCATTACGGATATATCGATGCCTGTCATGACGGGACTTGAATTGATTGAAGGCGCGCGTAAATTAAACCGTAATCTGAAGGTGATCATCCTGAGCGGTTTCGACGATTTTGCTTATTTGAAGGAAGGCATGCGTCTGGGGATCGAGAATTACTTGCTCAAGCCGATCAATCTGAAGGAACTGGAAGAAACGATTGCCAGCACAACGGATAAAATGAACAAATCCAGAAGGGAAATGAGACTGGACGAGTACGACATCAACATTTTGCGGAGCAATATCCTGTATCGCTGGATCACGGACCGGATTGAGCCGGAGGAGCTGGAAGAACGGGTGACCCTTCTGGGGCTGAATCTGAATTTGCCTTACGTCATGGCGTCTATCCTGAGAGCGGATTTCACGCCGCTGGAGAGCTGTCTGTATCAATTAATGGATCAGGAACCGGGTGTTCTGTATTTCCGGGACAACGACGGCGATCATGTGGTGATTTTTATGATGAAAGACCCGGACACGGAAAAAGCGAGGGCGATCCGCCTGCTGCAGCAGGTGAGGGAGCAGTGCTATGAAGAGGAGCTTTCCATCTCGCTTGGCAGCGTGGAAAGCCTCGGCGGTAATTATAAGGACAGTTATCTTCACGCCAAGGAGGCACAGGAATACTATCTCGTTCTGGAGCAGCCCTCCTACGTGGATTATGTGGATGTTCAAGCCAAGAAGGGAGAAGCGGCGGAATCCTATTCCGTACAGTGGCCCGAATATGCCAAAGGCATCGCCGGAAGGGACAAGCAGGTGCTGTTTGATTTGATTGACAGTGATTTTGATCGGCTTCGCCATACGCAGGGGATGATCCCGACGACACTCAAGAGCATCGCGGTCGAGATGGTCATTCGCCTGAAGCTGGAGCTGAACGATATCCAATACACGGCAGCCCCTGATTTTGTGAAAAATACGATTACCGATATTATGGATTCCGTATCGATCGACGATCTGATTACGGCCGTGAAGGAAGGGGTTGGCGGGCTGGTCGATTCGCTCAACAATGACGTGAAGAGCCCTGTCATCCAGCAGATTCTGCATCATATCCAGCACCATTATAACGAGGATTTGTCACTGAAGGTGTTAGGTGCCCAATATCATATTCATCCGGTCTACCTGGGGCATCTGTTCCATAAAGAGACAGGAGAGAACTTTACGGAGTATATAAACCGATACCGGATTGAACGAGCGAAGGAGCTGCTCCGAAACACTTCGACGAAAGTGCAGGATATCGCAAAAAATGTAGGTTATTGGGAAACCGGTTATTTCTATAAACAGTTCAAAAAATTCGTCGGCGTATCGCCGAGGGATTTTCGAGGAATGCTCTGATTAATTTAATCAGAGTTTTTTTCTTTATTTTCACCATAATACCTTTAATTTTTCGCCTATGTGAAACTGCTTTCATGGGATAACCTTATAAGTGTAGAGACACAAAGGATTCAAAAGGGAGGATAAACATGAGTAAATCGAAAAAGAAATGGCTCCTGCCGCTAACGCTGCTATTGTCTGCATCCATGCTGTTGTCGGCATGCGGAGGCAACAAAGAAGAGAGTGCAGGAAACGGTGGGGGAACTGCCGAGAAACCGGTTGAGCTGATCTGGTACACCATCGGAACACCTCAAAAGGATGTCGACAAGGTTGAAGAAGAAATCAATAAATACACTGCTGAGAAGATTGGTGTAACCGTTGACATGAAAATGATCGACTTCGGTGATTACAACCAGAAGATGCAAGTTATGGCAGCTTCCGGCGAACCGATGGATATCCTGTTTACCAGCTCATGGGCGTTTGACTATGTGCAAAATGCACGTAAAGGCGCATTCATGGAATTGGACGAGCTGATTGAAAGCCACGGAAAAGGCATTAAAGACGCGATTGACCCTGCGTTCCTGGAAGGTTCCAAGGTTGACGGTCACAACTATGCAATTCCGGCAAACAAAGAGCTTCCTGCTCAAGAAGCATGGCGCTTTAACAAAACGCTGCTTGATAAATACAACCTCGATATTTCGAACGTGAAATCGATGGAAAGCTTGGAGCCACTGCTGAAAACGATTAAGGAAAAAGAACCGAATGTCGTTCCTTTGGCTATCAGCAAAGACTTCGGTCCGTTGCTTCCATTTGACTACATCATCGAAAAAATGCCAATGGCCGTTTACCTGGATGATAAGGAAGAGCTGAAAGTTGTGAACTTCCTCGAAATGCCAGAAACGATGGACATGCTGAAATTGATGAACAAGTACTACAAAGCGGGATACATTTCCCCAGAAGCAGCGACAACAACTTCGACGCAAGATTTGATGACATCCGGCAACTGGTTCACGGACCGTGCGGCAACGCAGCCGTTCGCAGACAATCTGTGGAGCCAAAGCTACGGCTATCCGGTTGTATCCACTCCGGCTGGCGACGCAACGATCTTCAACTGGTCGGTAATGGGTTCGATGCAAGCGATTTCTGCTAACTCGAAATACCCTGAGAAAGCTATGGAGTTCTTGAATCTCCTGAACACTGACGTATATCTTCGCAACCTGGTTGACTCCGGTATCGAAGGCGTGCACTACAAAAAGCTTAGCGAGAACGTAATGGAAAACTTGCCAGAATCGAAAAACTACGACATGCCTACCTTTGCGCTTGGTAATGTCATGCTGACTTACTTGAATCCTGAGGATCCTGAGAACAAATGGGAAGAGTTCAAGAAGTTTAACGAGTCCGGCCAGCCTGCTCCGCTTCTCGGTTTCAACTTCGATCCAACCAAAGTATCCACAGAGCTCGCAGCAGTCAACAACGTAAAAGAAGAGTTCTGGGCGCCGCTGATGACAGGTACCGTGAATCCTGAGGAGTTCCTGCCAAAAGCGAATGAAAAGCTGAAAGCTGCTGGTCTGGACAAGATCATCGCTGAAGCACAAAGCCAAATTGATGCTTGGAAAGCAAGCAAGTAATAACAATGCATGAAGCGGCCTGCCTGTCCTAAGGGACAGCAGTACCGCTGCAGCATGAACAAGGACGGGGCGGCGGATGTTCACCCGCCCTTCTTTTGTTCATTTCATGCACATCACGAGGAGGGGTAAGCGTGAGAGCGATCGGACAGTTTTTCAAAAATATTATGACGAATAAGGCCATGCTGTTCATGGTTTTGCCGGGGACCCTATGGTTTCTCTTATTCTCATATTTGCCCATGTTCGGGACCATTATTGCATTTAAGGAATACCGCTTTAGCCGTGACGGGTTCTGGGCAAGTATCGTTAATAGTGAATGGGTAGGATTCCAGAACTTTAAGTTCCTGTTCAGTACCAACGATGCTTACATCATTACGCGCAACACCGTTCTATATAATTTCGTGTTCATTATTCTAGGTCTCATTCTATCCGTAGCACTGGCTATCGTATTGTCTGAAATCGTGAACAAGAAATTGGCGAAAGTCTATCAAACCGGTATGTTCCTGCCGTACTTCCTGTCCTGGGTTATCGTAGGTTACTTCGCATTCAGTTTCCTGAGCATGGATAAAGGGATGTTGAACCAGATTCTGGGCTGGTTTGGCATGGAGCCGGTTCAATGGTATTCCGAGGCCAAGTATTGGCCGATATTCCTGACGTTAATCAGTTTGTGGAAATCCGTTGGTTATAACAGCGTCGTTTATCTGGCGGCGATTATGGGGATCGACAAATCCTTGTACGAAGCGGCCATGATTGACGGAGCAAACAAATGGCAGCAGATTAAAGCCATTACGCTTCCGATGCTCAAACCGCTGATGACCATTTTGACTCTTCTTGCGATCGGTAAAATCTTCTACGCTGACTTTGGTCTCTTCTATCAAGTGCCAAGGGATTCGGGAACCTTGTATTCCGTGACGAACGTCATTGATACCTATGTATATCGTGGTCTGAAGACAACGGGCGAGATCGGAATGAGTACCGCTGCGGGTCTGTACCAGTCGGTAGTCGGATTTATTCTGGTCATGGTATCGAACTATATCGTTCGTAAATATGACAAGGATAATGCATTGTTCTAATCGATCAATCTACCAAGAAGGGGGTATGTGATGTGTTCAAATCTAAAAGCAAGATGAAAGATTTCCATCAGCTTTCATCCGGGTGGAATGTCGTATTCAACCTGATTGCCGGTATTTTCTCGTTCTTATGTGTATTTCCATTCCTGTTCGTCATGATCATTTCATTTACAGATGAAGGCTCACTGGCCCGCAACGGTTACCAAATCTGGCCGGAGAAATGGAGTCTTGAAGCTTACAAATACGTATTCCAGACAGGCGATACGCTGCTTCGTTCTTATGGTGTTACGATCTTTGTAACGGTAGTGGGAACGTTGATCAGTTTGTTTATCATCTCGTTATATGCCTATGCAATCTCTCGCAAGGGTTTCAGATATCGGAATTTCTTCGCGTTCTTTGCATTTTTCACGATGCTGTTTAACGGGGGGCTGGTACCGACTTATATCGTTGCCACGCAACTGCTCGGTCTGAAAGATTCCATCTGGGCATTGATCCTGCCATTGGCGCTCAACGCCTTCTATATTATGATTCTTCGAACGTTCTACAGCACCAGCGTTCCGGATGCCATCATTGAATCCGGTAAAATCGACGGTGCAAGCGAGTTTAAAATTTTCTACAAGCTGGTATTGCCGCTATCCCTGCCGGGTCTGGCAACCATCGGGTTATTCAGCACCCTGGGATATTGGAACGACTGGTTCAACGCATTGCTCTACATTGATGATCCGAACCTGGTTCCGCTGCAATCCATGCTCATGCGGATTGAGACCAGCATGCAGTTCATCCTGCAGAACTCTCAGAATTCATCCCTTAGCATGGCCGCTCTGCAGAGCATGCCGCAGGATACGTCGCGGATGGCGATGGTCGTTCTGGCAACGGGGCCGATTATTCTGGCTTATCCGTTCTTCCAGCGCTATTTCATTCAAGGTCTGACCATCGGCGCGGTTAAAGAATAAATTCTTCATGTACCGGAGGGTATGAGATGACTTATAAAGATTCCAGTAAACCCATTACGGAAAGAGTTGAACATCTTCTTGGCCTGATGAACCTGAAGGAAAAGGTTGGGCAGCTGATCCAGCCGTTCGGCTGGAAGACCTATGAAGTAAATGAAGGCCGGATTTCATTAACGGATTCATTTAAAGAGCAAGTGAAAAATGGCGGCGTCGGATCCCTTTACGGGACCCTTCGCGCCGATCCATGGACCGGTGTAACACTTGAGACCGGTCTTTCTCCGCGTGAAGGAGCAGAAGCCGTCAACTACATCCAGCGCTACGCCATTGAGGAATCGCGTCTGGGCATTCCGATCCTGATCGGGGAGGAATGCTCGCATGGGCATATGGCTATCGGCGGCACGGTCTTTCCGGTGCCGCTGTCCATCGGGAGCACATGGAACGTGGATTTGTACCGGGATATGTGCCGTGCCGTGGCGCTCGAAACGCGCAGCCAAGGCGGTGCCGTCACTTATTCCCCGGTCCTAGACGTCGTGCGCGACCCAAGATGGGGCCGTACCGAGGAATGCTTCGGCGAAGATCCATACCTGATCAGCGAATATGCGGTCGCATCGGTAGAAGGCCTTCAAGGTGATTCATTGGACAGCCCGAGCAGTGTTGCGGCGACGTTGAAGCATTTTGTAGCTTATGGCAGTTCCGAGGGCGGGAGAAATGCGGGACCCGTGCATATGGGAACACGTGAATTGATGGAAGTGGACATGCTGCCGTTCAAGAAAGCCGTGGAGGCAGGAGCAGCATCCATTATGCCGGCTTATAACGAGATTGACGGCGTGCCGTGCACCGTTAATACGGAGCTGCTTGACGGGATTCTTCGCGAGGAGTGGGGCTTTGACGGCATGGTGATCACCGACTGCGGGGCCATTGATATGCTGGCCAGCGGCCATGACACCGCTGAAGACGGAATGGATGCCGCTGTTCAGGCACTTCGTGCCGGCATCGATATGGAGATGTCAGGCGAGATGTTTGGCAAACATCTCCTGAACGCGATCGAGTTAAACAAGCTTGAGGTTGCCGTATTGGATGAGGCCGTGCGCCGCGTATTGACCTTGAAATTCAAGCTAGGACTATTCGAGAATCCGTACGTGGATCCTCAGGTAGCCGAGGAGGTTATCGGCAGCCAGCATCATGTGGATCTTGCCAGACAGCTTGCTGCGGAAGGCATCGTTCTGCTCAAGAATGAAAGCAAGGCCTTGCCGTTATCCAAAGAAAGCGGCGTGATTGCCGTCATTGGACCTAACGCCGATCAGGGCTACAATCAGCTTGGGGATTATACGTCTCCTCAGCCGCCTGCAAGCGTGACCACCGTATTGGATGGAATCCGCGCGAAACTGGGTGATGAGGCGAATCGTGTATTGTATGCACCGGGCTGTCGCATTAAGGATGACTCCAGGGAAGGTTTTGATTTCGCGTTAGCTTGCGCGGATCAGGCCGATACCGTGGTCATGGTGCTTGGCGGTTCCAGTGCACGCGATTTCGGCGAAGGCACGATCGATTTGCGCACAGGGGCATCGAAGGTCACGGACGACGCTTTAAGCGACATGGATTGCGGCGAGGGCATCGACCGGATGACGCTGCAGTTATCCGGCGTCCAATTGGAATTGGCCCAGGAGATTCATAAGCTTGGCAAGCGGATGATCGTTGTGTATATCAACGGCCGGCCGATTGCGGAGCCGTGGATCGACGAGCATGCCGATGCCATCCTGGAAGCATGGTATCCGGGTCAGGAGGGCGGACATGCGGTAGCGGACATTTTGTTCGGCGATGTGAATCCGTCCGGCAAGCTGACGATGTCGATTCCGAAGCATGTCGGACAGCTGCCGGTTTACTATAACGGCAAGCGGTCGCGCGGTAAGCGTTACCTCGAAGAGGATTCTCAGCCGCGTTATCCGTTTGGATACGGGCTTAGCTATACCGAGTTCCGTTATTCGGATATTCAAGTTACGCCAGAAGTGATCGGAACAGGCGAATCCGCCGTTGTCTCTGTGAATGTTACAAATAGTGGAGACCGGGAAGGGTCCGAGGTTGTACAATTGTATGTGAGCGATGTGGCCAGCAAATATACAAGACCGGCCCGTGAGCTGAAGGGCTTCCGCAAGATCTCTCTGCAGCCTGGAGAGCAGTGCAAGGTGGAATTTACCGTCGGACCGGAACAGCTTCAATATATCGGTCAAGATTACAAGCAGGTGGTTGAGCCTGGCTTGTTCCGTGTGATGGTTGGCAGACATGTGAACGATACGCTGAGTGCAGATCTGACTGTACAGGAGGGTTAAGGAATGGAACGCATTCGACGCTTTATACGCGAACTGTCGGAGCGGCAGTGGCTCGAGTCGACGGAGCTTAGAGAGTGGGACATTACCCGAACCGCATACATGGTTCCGGGCGAGTATGAGGATACGGCTCCTTATACAGAGGGGCATGACTTCAACAGGTTTCCGAGCACGCAGGGAACAACCTATTTCTTTCGGAGGAACCTTGAATTGCCCACCCACTGGGTGGATGGAGCGATCGGACTTGTATTCCACTCCGGGGGCGAGGGATTATTGCGCATAAACGGAGTATCTTATCAGGGCTTGGACCGCAATCATACTTTCGTCAAGCTTGATCCGAAACGCACCGGCTTGAACATGAAGCTTGAGATCGAGTTGTACGATCCGATTCCGGAGCCGGTAGACCCGCTGAATCAGCAGGCTGTCATCCAGCCTCCGATTACTAGGGTGCAAAGCTTGCTAGTCAACGTGAACGTACCCGTTCAGAGCCTGATGTACACCGCGACCGTGATCCGCGATTCGCTTATCCTGTTGCAGGATAGCGATATGCGGCGAATTCGCTTAATGGAGGCGCTGTATCAGGCGATGGACCGCTTTGTCAGCCTGGACGACGCCGCCATTCGGGATGGCGCTCAGGTAACCGGGATTGAGCATGATCTGAAACAGGCGGTTACTGCCATTGGCGGCCATGCTGAAGGCACCGAGCATATGGTAGGCCAATCGCATATCGACATCGCCTGGCTGTGGCCGGTCAGGGAAACCGTGCGAAAAACAAGCCGGACCTTCTCCACCATGGATGCGCTAATGAATGAATATCCCGAATTTAAGTACGCGCAGAGCCAGCCTTTGCTGTACCAATTCCTGAAGGATCACGATCCTGAGCTGTACGAGAGAGTGAAGGCCAGAATCAAGGAAGGACGCTGGGAGCTGGTCGGCGGGATGTGGGTCGAACCGGACCTGAACATTCCGAGCGGGGAGTCCCTCATGCGCCAAATGCTGTACGGGCAGCGCTTCTATCAAGAAGAGTTTGGTCTGACATCTCATATTGAGTGGCTGCCGGATACGTTCGGATACTGTGCATCCCTGCCTCAGATCCTGAAGCATGGCGGCATTCGTTATTTCATGACAACAAAACTTGGCTGGAACGATACGAATGTGTTCCCTTACGACCTGTTCCATTGGGTCGGGATCGATGGAACCCCAATGTTATCCTATCTCAATCACGGCGTGAATGAGAACACGCTGCCCAAAGATGTTCATGAGCACTGGCAGTCATACCGCCAAAGAGCCGTTCATCCGGAGCAGATGCTGCTGTATGGACATGGTGACGGCGGAGGTGGCGTAACCCGCGAAATGTTGGAATATATCGACCGTGCCGGGCTTATGGTGGGGCAACCGGCCAGCAAGTACAGTACGGCTGCCGAGTTTTTCAGCGGGATCGAGGAAACACAGCCGAAGCTGCCGAAATGGCGCGGGGATTTGTATCTTGAGCTTCATCGCGGCACCTATACAACGCATGGGCGGAACAAGCGTCATAACCGGAAGGCGGAAATTCTGTACCGCGAGGCGGAGCTCTGGAATTCGGTGGCATTTTCGTCGATGGACAACGAGCAGCGGCAGGGGATTAGGAGCGAGCTGCATGACGGCTGGAAATTGATTTTGCTGAATCAATTTCATGATATTATTCCAGGATCCGCCATTACGGAGTCTTATGTCACCTCCGAGAAGGAATACGAAGAGGTGTTCCAAAAAGGAAATCATAGCCTCCGTCTTGGACTTCAGGTATTGGCGGATCAGGCCGATACTGAAGGGGAAGGCATTCCGTATGTCATCTTCAACGGACTTGGATGGAGCAGAGATGCGGTCATTTCGATTGAAGGAGAGCAGGGCCTCGCGCCGTATGATTCGGATGGAGCGCTGCTGCAATACGATGCCCAAACCGAAGAGAACGGTAAAACCTCTCACCGCTTGAATGTTCATGTTCAAGGCATCCCGGCTTTGGGATACAAGACCATTTGGTTGAAGCGGCCAGCAGGAAACCAGGCGGTAGCGGAGAATTCTACTACAGTGTTCGCAAATTCCTGGGAAACGGATCATTATAAGGTCAGCTTTAATGAGCGCGGCGAAATCACGAGCCTGTGGGATAAAGAGGCTCATCGGGAAGTGGTCAAGCCGGGCGAAGCCGCGAACCGCTTCCACTTCTTCCATGACCGTCCGACGCTGTGGGACGCATGGGATATCGATACCCGTTACGAGGAGCAATTAGCCGGAGAGGCGGAGCTGATCGAGAAGAAGCTGGTGCATGCGGGTGAGGTACAGGATGTGCTGCGTTTCCACTGGCGCATCCATAACTCGGAGATCATGCAGGACATGATTTTTTATCATCACGACCGGCGGATCGATTTCAAGACGTTTGTCAGTTGGAATGAATCACATAAACTGCTGAAAGTCGGCTTCCCGATCGGGGTCGTTGCCGATAAGGCTACTTATGAGATTCCGTTCGGAACCATCGAGAGACCGACTCATCGCAATACAAGCTGGGAGCAGGCGCAATATGAAGTCTGCGGCCACCGTTTCGCGGATGTGTCGGAGCATGGATATGGCGTCAGCCTTATCAACGACTGCAAGTACGGGTATGACATTCAGGATAGCACCATCCGGTTGTCCCTGCTGCGCGCGCCGAAGTGGCCCGATGTCACGGCAGACTTGGGTGAGCATGAGTTCACATATTCCTTATACCCGCATGAAGGAGACTGGAGAAGCGCTGGAATCGTCCGCAAAGCTGCCGAGCTCAATCATGAGCTTCCATACGTAAGAGCAAGCTCGAACAAGGGGCCTCGGGCTGCTGTTCATTCGTTTATTCCGTTCGAGAGCGATCATGTGATCCTGGATACCGTTAAACCAGCAGAAGACGGTTCAGGGTATATCCTTCGAATGTATGAATCCGCGGGAGGGCGAGACGAAGCAGTACTGAGCTGGCCTTATCCTTATGATAGCGTCCATGTATCCAACGCCCTGGAAGAAGAACTCGAACTACTGGATACTGCGGAAGGAAGGTTAGTCCTTCAGTTCTTGCCGTATGAGATCAAAACCATCAAATTGACTACACATCATATTTAATCAAAGGAGCCAGAACAACCATGGAACAATTCAGACTCCCAAAAATACCAATGCCGGAGCTTGAGCTGCCGCAATCGATTCAGGCGGTTCTGCAAGAGGCTGAAGAAAAGCTTGCGCACCGTCCAAAGCTGCTTCAGCTGTTCAAGAACACGTTCCCGAACACGCTGGAGACAACAACCAAACTGATGGAGGATGGCACGACATTTGTGATTACCGGTGATATCCCGGCCATGTGGCTGCGCGATTCGGTAGAACAGGTGGTCCATTACATTCCGTTTGCGAAGAATGATCCGCAGCTGCAGCGGATTTTAAGCGGATTGATCAAACGCCATTTTCAATATATTCATATCGATCCTTATGCCAACGCCTTTAATGAATCGGCGAATGACTGGCACTGGAACACAACCGACGAAACCGAAATGTCCCCATGGGTATGGGAGCGCAAGTTTGAGATTGATTCCCTGTGCTTCTCCGTTCGCTTGGCCTACCTGTACTGGAAGGAAACCGGTCTTACGGATGTGTTTGACGCCAACTTCAAGTCGGCTATGATCAAAATCATCGAGCTGTTTAAAACCGAGCAGCACCATTTCGAGAAATCGCCTTACCGTTTCACGCGGGATAACGGAATTCCAACGGATTCCTTGCGCAATAACGGGCTCGGCATGCCGGTAAATTATACGGGCATGATCTGGTCCGGCTTCCGTTCAAGCGATGACGCTTGCGACTTCCACTACAATATTCCGGGCAACATGTTCGCCGTTGTCGCCCTGCGTCAAATGCAGGAATTCGCGGAATGGGTGTTCCGGGATATGAAGCTGCTCGATGAGCTGAAACGACTCGAAGCCGACGTGGATCACGGGATTCAGTTGTACGGCATCTACCGCCATCCGGAGTTTGGACCGATCTACGCCTATGAAACAGACGGTTACGGGAATCACTGCTTGATGGATGATGCGGGAACCCCTGGACTCATGTCCATCCCTTATCTGGGGTATTGCTCTGCAGATGATCCGATCTATCAAAACACCAGACGGTTTGCGCTCAGCAAAGAGAATCCTTTCTACTACGAGGGCGCTGTTGCCAAAGGAATCGGCAGTCCGCATACACCGCCGGATTACATCTGGCACATGGCCTTGTCCATGCAGGGAATTACGGCACAGACGGCCGAAGAGAAGCTGGAGATGATTGCGCTGCTGGAAGCGACCGATGCAGATACCGGCTTTATGCATGAAGGCTTCCATGCCGACGATCCAAAAGTCTTTACTAGATCTTGGTTTGCCTGGTCCAACAGCCTCTTCTCGCAATTGGTGTATCAGGCGATGAAAGCAGGGATTCTATGAGCGGGCGTCTGATTGTATTCTACGATCCGTCCTTTCCGGCAGCAGAAGCTGCCGGTTTGCCGGCTAGCGCGGCGGCCCTGCATGCATTCGATGTGGTGTGCAGCGCAGACAATTTGGCTGAAGCACTGATATCAGCAGGAGGACAAGGCGCAAGCTTTGTCAATTTGCATGCGCCTTATTTCCCGAAATCAGCCTGGAGAGCGATTTTGGATTTTCTGAGAAATGGCGGCGGCCTGGTCAGCGTTGGTGGCGCACCCTTCAAGCGTCCTGTCCGTATGGAGGATGGCGCTTGGGTGGTGGAGCACGAACAGACGGCATATCACCAGCAGCTTCACATACATGAAGCGCTGCCAGTAGACAGCGGACGCGTCGACCATTTGACTGCAAGTGACGTTATTCCGCTTATGGAGAGTTGCCGTGAGCGGTTATCCGTCCGCGATACGTGGAACCTGGTTCCGCATGTCACCAAAAGCAGTGACCTGCCGCATCAGATGGGATCGGCCGGGCCAATGGATACACGGATTTATCCGCTCCTTAAGGGGACCACGGCGAAGGGAAGAGAAGTCACGGCTCCTGCCGTTCTGTGGGAAAACGTCGGCGGACCTTTCTTGGGCGGACGCTGGATGTTTGTGAATCAGCCTCTCTCAACCTCTTTCTGGGAACAGGATGGAGGAGAAGAGGTACGGCGCTGGGCGGCATTCTGCGCAAAAGGCATCACCGAGCTGTGGATCAAGCCGAATTATGCGGCCTACGAGTCCGGCGAGCGCGCGATTCTGACCCTGCAGGCACAACGTCTTGGCCGGAGCTTACCCGTACAAGAGCCGCAGAGCTGGACATTCTGCATCTCCGTCAAACACGACCAAGATGAGTCCTTATCCTGGCATCATTCCGAGACGGTGGATGTGACCGGACAATTTCATGTACAGCGTATTCCGGTTAAGCTGGATATCAAGCCGGGATCCTATCGGGTCGTATGTGAAGCTGAAGGACCGGATGGAGAAATCCGGCGGCTGAGACAAGGGTTCTGGGGAACAGATTCCGAGCTTTTGCAGGCGGGAACGCCTGTAACCTGCAATCGGGATTACTTCATCAAGGATGGCCGCCCGCTGCCTGTTGTCGGGATGACTTATATGACCTCCGATGTAGCGCGTAAGTTCCTGTTCCTTCCGAACACGGATGTATGGGACCGCGATATGGCACAGATGCGTAATGCGGGCATCAACTGGATTCGTACCGGTATCTGGACCGCATACCGCAATATTATGCAGGTGGACGGTCATGCATCCGAAGAGGTTTTGCGTTCGATTGACGCCTTCCTGTTAACGGCGAAGAAGCATGATTTGCAGGTGACATTCACGTTCTTCTCCTTCACACCGGAGACTTGGGAAGGTCAAAATCCTTACCTCGATCCGCGAAGTGTGGAAGCGCAGAAGCGTTTCATACGTTCCATCATTAGTAGACATAAAAATACGAAGAATGTGGACTGGGATCTGATTAACGAGCCATCCATGTTTGATCCGCCGCAGATATTCTCGGACGGACCGCGTTCCGCGAAGGATCCATTCGAGAAACAAGCTTATATCGACTGGCTGAAAAAGCGCCATGGTTCGATTGAGCGTCTGCAGGAACGCTGGAATATGACAGCCGATCAGCTGCCGGGTTTTGACTCCGTGGTTCCACCGGAGCCTCAAGTCATTAATTTTGACGTTCAAGACATGCATCAAGGGAAAAAAGGCACCCAATGGCTTGATTACGCACTGTTCTCCATGGACATGCATAACCGCTGGGCCAAGGAATTATATGACGATATTAAAGAAGTATGCCCGGATCATATGGTTACCGTTGGACAGGACGAGGCGCTTGGCGCACAGCGTCCATCTCCGTTCTTCTATGCCGAAGCCGTAGACTATACGACGGTCCACTCCTGGTGGTTCAACGACTATTTGATCTGGGACGGCATCTTTGCCAAAACGCCGGATAAACCGAACCTGATTCAGGAAACGGGCATCATGTACGTGGAGACACCGGATGGCCGGGCGAAGCGAAGCGAAGCCGAGCTGCGGAATTTGCTGGAGCGCAAGTATGCTTACGCTTTCTCCACAGGGGGCGCAGGAGCCATTCATTGGATCTGGAACACGAATTTCTACATGGACAATGCCAATGAATCGCATATCGGAGCTGTCCGCGCTGACGGCACGGAGAAACCGGAAGCGGATGTATCGTATGATTTCGGCGCTTTCATGGAAGGCATCCGGGATATGTTTACAGGCCGGAAGCTGGAAGAGACCGCGGTCATTTTCCCTTATTCGAACGATTTCTCGAACCGGAAGCTCGCTTTTGAAGCAACGACCAAGGCGACGCGCGCGCTTGCTTACGAGCTGAATGTGCCGTTCCGCGCTGTCGGGGAATATGATTTAAGCTCGCTGCGTAACCATCCGGTGAAGTTCATCATTCTGCCGAGCGCGCATAATGTAGATGACCAGGCGTTTGCCGAGTTGATGGATATCGTGAAGGAAACGGGAGCTACGCTGCTTCTGACAGGTCCTATCGGTCTGGATGCATATTGGCATCAGGTCGATCGAATGACCGAGGAGCTGGGCGAGCGGAAGCTGGCGAATGTTCGCCGGGAAGAAAGCTTGCGCATTGGGGATCGTGCATGGTCTGCATCGTATGGCCATCGGAAGATTGCCGAGCTGAGCAAAGAAATTCCGGCAGGCAGCGGGGCGAAACCGGCTGATGTGGCCGGCGACTCTATCGTGGATGTGAAGCTTGGAGCAGGGCGTCTTCTCTGGAGCCCGCTTCCCGTAGAATTGAATGATCGAATCGACACCATTTCGGCTTTATATCGGTATGCATTGGAGCTGTCCGCTGCCGACACTGGACTGATCTGGAATCAAGGCGGAGAACATTCCGGCGTATATGGGCGCAAGGTAACGTTTGAAGAAGGAGCTCTCTTCGTATTCGGCTCGGAGCAATCGTGGGACACGAACGTTGAGGTAAAGGATCCTTCCACAGGCCTCATCTATTCATTCGTGCTGGAAGCGGATCGTTCGGTCTTGTTTGCAGTAGATGCGAGCGGTGACCTGTTATCGGTGTACCGTCCGGATGAGGTCGAAATCACGGTATCGAAGGGCTAACATAAGGGGGACTAAGCAAACGATGGATCAATCCAGAAAAGCACATATTATTTCGCATACTCACTGGGACCGCGAGTGGTATTTACCGTATGAAAAGCACCATGTGCGGCTGATCGAGCTCATGGACAGCTTGCTTGAGACGATGGAGAAGGACTCGGAGTACCGCAGCTTTTTCCTTGATGGCCAGACGATTATTATCGAAGATTATTTGCAGGTGAGACCCGAGAAGAAAGAGCAGCTTGAGAAGCTGATCACGGATGGACGCATTATTATCGGTCCATGGTACATTCTGCAGGATGCCTACCTGACAAGCAGTGAAGCCAACGTGAGAAATATGCAGATCGGACACCAGGATGCCGAGCGATACGGCACAGTTGCCAAAATCGGTTATTTCCCCGATACATTCGGACTTACAGGCCAAATACCGCAGTTGATGCTGCAGTCCGGCATCGATAATGCCTTCTTCGGCCGGGGCGTGAAGCCAACGGGCTTTAACAATACCGTCTCCGACAGCGGCTATGAGTCCTCATTCTCAGAGCTGATGTGGGAAGGTCCGGACGGCTCCAAGGTGCTGGGCATCCTGTTTGCCAACTGGTACAGTAACGGTAACGAGGTTCCCGTTGATGAAGCGGAAGCGAAGGCATTCTGGGACCGCAAGCTGGCGGATGCCGAGAAGTATGCTTCCACGCCTGAGCTGCTCTATATGAACGGGTGTGACCATCAGCCGATACAGACCGATCTTCCGGAAGGCATCCGTACAGCGAAGAAGCTGTATCCGGATACGGAGTTTATTCATTCCAATTTTGACGATTACCTGACAGCCGTTCGGGAGAAGCTGCCGCAGGATCTTTCCTCCGTAAAAGGAGAGCTGCGCAGTCAGCGTACCGATGGATGGGGAACGCTCGTTAATACCGCTTCGGCACGCGTGTACCTGAAGCAGATGAACCAGCGCGGCCAGACCTTACTCGAAAAAGTGGCCGAACCGCTTGCATCCTACGCGAGCCTGCTGGGTAAGGAGTATCCGCATCATCTGTTCACCTACGCGTGGAAGACACTGATGCAGAATCATCCGCATGACAGCATCTGCGGCTGCAGCGTGGACGAAGTTCACCGCGAAATGGTTACCCGCTTTGAGAAAAGCGCACACGTGGCCGAAAATATCGTGGACGACAGTGTTCGCGTCATTGCAGATGCCGTTGACACGAGCGCCTTCGAGCAATGGGGATCCGATCCGCTGCCGCTTGTTGTATTCAATACGACGGGTTGGAGCCGCAGCGGTACGGTCAGCATCGAGCTGGACGCGAAACGGCTCTATTTCCGGGAAGGTTACTCTTTGGAGGAAACCAGCCGCCGGATGAAGGAAATCGACTTGTCCGGCCGCGTGCTGGTTAACGCTCAAGGACAAGCTGTACCTTGCACCGTTGAGGATCTGGGTCTTCAGTTCGGCTACGATCTGCCGGACGACCGTTTCCGCCAGCCGTATATGTGCCGTCGTGTGAGACTCACCTTCGAGGCAAGCGCAATTCCTGCAATGGGATTGACTGCTTATGCTTGGGTGAAGAGTGAAGTGAAGCCTACTGAGGTTGAATCCTTAATCAGCAATGCCAATGTGATGGAGAATGAGCTGATCAAGGTTGAGATCCAGGGGGACGGTTCCTTCTGCTTGACGGATAAAAAGAACGGACAAGTATACCGCGATCTGGGCGTCTATGAAAATACCGGAGATATCGGTAACGAATATATGTACAAACAGCCGGATGGCGAAGCGGCCTTGACCACGAAAGGCCAAACCGCCCAAATTTCGGTTCTGGAAGATACGCCTTACCGCGCAGCCATTGAAATCGTTCATAACTGGTCCATTCCGGCTATGGCTGACAGCAAGCTGGATGAAGAGCAGCATGAGCTTGTATATTATCCAAACCGCAAAGCGCAAAGATCGAGCGAGATGGTGCCCATGCGCATTCGTACCGTGGTCAGTCTGAACCGCAGCGGCAAAGGCGTGGAGATTGAAGCGACGGTGGATAATCAGGCGAAGGATCATCGGGTGCGTGCATTGTTCCCAACGGATCTGCAGGCATCGTCACACAACGTGGATTCCATGTTTGAGGTTGCAACGCGGGATAACGAACCTGCTGCCGAATGGGAGAACCCGAGTTATACGGCTCACCAACAGGCTTTCGTTGACGTTACGACGGCTACTGCAGGGTTAACGGTAGCCAACCAAGGCTTGAATGAATATGAAGTCCTGCGTGACGGCCGGAATACCATCGCCGTTACATTGCTTCGTTCCGTAGGCGAGCTCGGTGATTGGGGGTACTTCCCTACACCTGAGGCTCAGTGCATCGGCGTTCATACCGTACGTATGGAGGTCATTCCGCATCAGGGAGACGGCATGAAGTCAGGTGCATACGCTGAGGCTTACCAGTTCCAAATTCCATGGACGGTTGCACAGACCGGAGTCCATGCCGGCACCGTTGCATCGACTTCCGCACCGCTTGAATGGAGCCATGAAGAGCTTGCGTTCTCTTCCCTGAAAGTGAATCCTAAGACCGGAGATCTGATGCTGCGCTGGTTCAATATGGCGGGCACGGATACAGAACTGAAGCTGAAATCTTCTCTACCTTCCCGGGGCGTTTATAAGAGCTCTATTCTGGAGGTAGAGGGAACGGTTCAAAGCTTTGATGATCAAGAAAGCTTCACACTGCCGGTTAAACCTCACGAAATCGTGACACTCGGCGTTAAAGTTTCGGTCTAGTAAGCATTTATTAGATACCGCTGGGAATATGAGCTCCCGGTCCAGCAAGGCCCGATTCCGAGTTACAGGGATCGGGCTTTGCTGTCTTGCATAATGAAATGAAAAAGCTGCTCTCCCTTGGCCACAGTGGACGGTTGGAGGGCAGCTCTTTATTTTACTCGGCTTGATTATTGATTCTTCTCTTGGGTCTGGTCTTTCTCGTAAGCAATCAGGGTGATATCTTTGCCAGTAAGCTCGGCAATTTTGGTCTCAGCATCTTCAATCGCTTTCAAGGTACCTTCATTCCCATTGAGTGAGGCAATTTTATATTCCTCCGAATGGATGTCCATGGTTAACTCCCCCTTAGATGGTTGATTCAAATATAATGTATAAGTTATCCTATACAAGATGGTTACATACCTTTATTCAAAGAAATGGAAGGAGAGTCTTGGAATGAAATACTTTTTGATGATTGTCACTGCAATGGTCGTTTCGATGACTTTGAATTCCACAGCAGCCGTGGAGAAGAGTGAGGTTAATGTAACTGGCTCATCGGAACAAATACAACCCGAGGAAAAAGCAGCAAATAGTAAGCCTGTGCAATGGAGCGAGGGATTTGTTGTATGGAGTGGTGGAAACTCTTACAAAGTATTGAAGCATGCCGTGCTTCCTTCTTTTAAAGCCGGAACCAAGCTTGGAGAAGTGAGCCGCGAGATCGATCATGCGGACGTTGCGGATCATCGTGCTCCAGAGGGAGTACACTTGGAAGATGGAGATAGCAGTTTACCTGTCGGAACGGCCATCTATCAGTTGGCTGGGGCGCCTGCTGACAAGGTGCTCTTGGTTGAAATGGATGGACAATATTATAAAGCTGTAAGACAATATGAACGATGATGGATTCCGTTTATGAGTGGGTGTGAATCATGATTCAATTTGAAAGACTGCACCATGTCAGCTTGGCCGTACGAAATTTGGAGACAGCGAAGGCGTTTTACTCGGAGGTGCTGAGGTTTCAGGAGCTGCCGCGACCGCCGTTTGCCTCCAAGGGTGTCTGGTACGCTGTCGGAGACCAGCAGCTTCATCTGCTGGAGCATCCCATCAGTGATACGCTGCGGGAGCGCGGAATCGATACGACGGACGGGCATTTCTCGATCTGGGTGAAAAGTTACCGCGAGACGAAGGAATGGCTGGACCGAATGAACGTCGAGTATGTGGCTAATCCCGACAGCGTTGCCGGCTTTGCCCAGATTTTCGTGCTGGATCCCGACCGCAATATTATTGAATTCGGAGCGGACTATGGATCGTAAACGCCAAATTTTAAAAAAGCCAGACACATGAATGTGTTTGGCTTTTTTGCGCTCTTATTTTTGGATGAGGACGGGGGTATTCATTTTCACTTTGTCGTAGAGCCAGCGCACGTCTTTATTATGCATCCGTATGCAACCTGCCGACACGTATTTTCCGATCGAGTTGGCGTTGTTGTTTCCATGAATGGCGTACGCGTAGCTAACTCTGCCGTTTACTTTCACATTAATGCCGAGCCAGCGGTCCCCTAGCGGATTCCGCGGGTCTCCTCCCTTGATGCCTTCCTTGTAGTAAGGTCTGTTTTTCACTTTTTCGTGGATTTTGAACAGGCCTTCTGGCGTATAGGAGGGCTTTTTGCCTGTAGCGACGGGAAACGTTTTAATGACCTTGCCTTTTTCATAATACGTCAGTTTGTTGGTGGATTTATCAATGACGATAAACTGTGCGTACTTGCTGTACTTACTGTCCAGCTTCTGTCCGGAAGCGCCATGGGATACGACGGGGAAAAAGAAAACCAGCAGTAAGGTGAAGATCAGGATGCGGCTGATGCCCTTAATGATGTCCGATCACCTCTTTTCGTTCTCCCCCATATATATGCAGCTATTCGCGAATGTTGACGGAAATGTGCATAAGCGGAAAAATAGAACAAGTTGTTTTCAAAGAGGAATATAAGGAGAGGAGGGGATTCCTTCAAGAGGCTTTTCGTGTTGAACACGGATGCCGCTTGAAAACGACACCAGTGTCGTTTATGATAAAATAAGTCTAAAACGACAATCATGTCGTTTATGTTAAGGTGAATTTTGTGGAATCTGTATTCATGTTAAAGGGCGGGAGAGGGATGACTTATGTGTCCACGGGTTAGCGAGGAATACAAACAGGAGAAGAAGCATGAAATATTGAGGGCGGCCAGGCGCGTTTTTATCAGAAAGGGCTATACCCGCACTGTGATGCAGGACATTATGGATGAAGCGGGCATGTCCCGCGGAGCCGTGTATGCGTATTTTGATAATGTGGAGCATGTATTTATAGAGGTCCTGCGTTTTGACGACCAAGAGACGCTCCGTTTTTTTGAACCGGATCCGCAATATCCGATATGGAATCAGTTGATGGACTGGGTTCAGAAACAGCAGGGTGATCTATCGCTAATCCGGCATTCGCTTGTATTGGCCAGGGCGGAATTTATCCTGTCTTCCTCTTATGTTCATGCCAGGAAGAATTATCCCTATATAACCGAACGATATCAACTGACTGTTGAGACCATGGGACGGGTCATTCGGAAAGGTCAGGAGCAAGGGGAGTTTCGGCCCCGATTGGAACCGGAAGCCATCGCGCGATATATGATCTCGTTTCTGAACGGACTCATGCTGGATACCTTCCATCTCGGACCGACGATGACTTGTGTACCGGAGCAGTTGGAAACGTTCATCCAATCTCTCTGCATAATGTTAGATCCGATATCAATAGAAACATGATTATGGAAAGGGTGCTTGTTGATGCTATTTAATTCTGCTAGATTGACATGTCGAAAAATGACGATGAATGACGCAGAGCTTTATCATACCTGGCGTAATGATCTCGAAGTGATGCAATCCACCAGTCCTTGCCTGGATGCTTATCAACTGGAGGAAACAAAGGACTTCGTTCAGCATGTGATCCTGGGCTCTTCCTCCTCGAAGAGCTATCTGATCCTGTTGAAGGATACCGGCAGACCGATCGGCATCATGTCATTGATTCATATCGATACCAAGAACCGGAATGCGGAGTGCATCATCGACATTGGCGAAAAGACTTCTTGGGGCAAAGGGTACGGCTTTGAAGCGATGACGCTTTTGCTCGATTATGCTTTTTTGGAAATGAATCTGCACAGGGTAAGCTTGCGAGTATTTTCCTTCAACCTTAAAGCGATCAAGCTGTATGAAAAAATCGGATTTGTCCACGAAGGCAGCTCCAGGCAGAGCTTGTACCGGAATGGCGACTGGCATGACATCGTGCATATGGGGATATTGCAGAGCGAGTATGCGTCAAAAGGTTGATTTTCACCTACTTCCATAATAAGGTAGGTATGTGAAGTCAATGAGGGAATGGAGAATCATATCATGTCCGAAAATGAAGTGTTATGGATTCAAGACCTGCGCATGAAATATGATAATCGTTACGTGCTGAACGGTATCGACTTGGAGGTACGCCGGGGCGAGATGATTGGATATATCGGTCCGAACGGAGCGGGGAAGAGCACGACGGTCAAGATCATGCTCGGGCTGGTTGAGGGGTACACGGGGACAGTCCGCATATTCGGTCAGGATATTTCCGATGGGAATATCGATTATAAACGTAGAATTGGATATGTCCCCGAGGTGGCCGAATTGTACGATCAGTTAACGGCTGCCGAGTATTTGACCTTTATAGGCGAGTTGTACGGACTTACATATGATGCAGCGGATGATAAGGCGAAGCAATTAATGGAATGTTTTGACATGGAAAAGGCCTATCACTCCCGGATCGCTACGTTTTCAAAAGGAATGCGGCAAAAGGTGCTGCTGATCTCGAGCCTGCTGCATGACCCTGATCTGTTGTTTCTGGATGAACCCTTAAGCGGGCTGGATGCGAACAGCGTGATGGTGGTCAAGGAAGTATTGGCTCAGCTCTCGGCCCAGGGCAAGACGATTTTTTATTCCTCACATATTATGGACGTCGTTGAGAAAATCAGCAGCCGGATCATCCTGCTTGCTGACAGCCGGGTAGTGGCGGACGGAACGTTCAAAGAATTACAACAGCATTCTCATGAGGGGTCCCTGGAAGAAGTGTTTAATCAGCTGACGGGGTTCCATGACCATGCCCGTATTGCGGAACGGTTCGTATCGATCGTTCGGGAGGGAAGTTGATATGGGGGGATCGGAATCATCGTTTCGAATGCTGAAGATACTGGATCGCTTTCAGGGAATTATTTCGAGAATGGGTGTCGACTATGCAACCCTGCGCCGGATCCTCCATGTCAAATTGCTGATGGATTCGAGGCGTGCACCTGTCATATTATCTTCAAGCAACAGGAAGAAAGAAGAAGAGCAGGACAAGAACCTGTTTGTCAGCTCCCTCTGGCTGTACGGCTTAATCGGGCTTGTCCTAACGCCGTTTGTGTTCTGGAGCGATCCGGAATATTTAATGCCGATGAGCATCCTGTCTGCGATCCTCATGTTCTTGATCATGAGCTCCATGATTTCAGATTTCTCTTCCGTGCTGCTTGATGTGCGCGACCGCAGCATTTTGATGACAAAGCCGATCGACGGTCGTACGGTCGGGTTGGCGAGATCGATTCATGCTGGAATTTACTTGCTGCTGCTTACCGGCGCTCTCAGCAGGCTCACTGGTCGTAGGATTGATCAAGCATGGCGTGCTGTTCTTTCTGATCTATATCCTGGAGTTAATTCTGATGAATATGCTCATTCTGGTGAGCACTTCCTTGGTTTATCTGTTGCTGCTTAAGTATTGGGATGGAGAGAAACTGAAGGATCTGATCAATTATGTACAGATTGGACTTTCCGCCGCGCTGGCCATTGGCTATCAGTTTGTGATTCGTTCCTTTGATCTGATTGATTTCAATTTGGTATTTACGCCGGCCTGGTGGCAGATTCTGCTTCCGCCAGTGTGGTTTGCGGCTCCGTATGAGTGGTTGTTTGGCGAGGGGAGCGGGTGGCTGACCGTACTCTCGTTGCTGGCTGTACTCGTACCGATTGTGCTTATGATCGTTTATGTCCGTTATATTCCTTCTTTCGAGCAGCATCTGGAGAAGCTGGCTCACAGCGAAGCGGGAAAAGGGCGGGAGCGCGGGCGCTTGGACAGATTCTTGGCCAAATTGGTATGCCGGTCGCGCACGGAGCAGGCTTGTTTCCGATTATCTGCCAGCATGCTGAAGAATGAGAGAGAGTTTAAGCTTAAAGTGTATCCAACACTCGGATTGTCCGTGTTACTGCCTTATTTATTTTTTGTCTCCACAATCCGCAACTCCTCATTGGCCGAAATCAGCCAGGGATCGTCGTACTATGTACTGCACACGATGCTCATTATGATTGTAACGGTCGTCATGATGCTGAAATTCTCCGGCAAGCCCAAAGCCTTCTGGCTGTTTGGCGCAGCCCCGATGCCAAGCATGAATCCGTTATACCTAGGGGCGTTAAAGGCTTTTGCGGTCAAAATGTTCCTGCCGCTCTTCACTGTGAATGCGGTCATATTCCTGATTCTGTTCGGAAGCCGGATTATCCCGGATGTTCTCATCGTATTCCTTACCGGCTTGGTGTTGATTCCTTTATCAGCCAAGGCAATTCTGCGCACTCCACCGTTCTCTCAGGCGTTTAATATGGCTCAGCAGAAAGACGGCTGGTGGGTGCTGCTATTCTTTATTGTAGTGGGCGGATTATGGGGTTTGCATTATGCAAGCAGCACCATTCCCTATGGCATGTTAGCATATATCCTCACGCTGCTCGTTGCGAATGGTTTGGCATGGACCAAGCTGTATAAGTGAATCGGGGAATGACAGGAAGAGCAGGGGAAGATGAAGCGGGTTACGCTAAGAGGATAAAATTTGGATCAGTTGCCGGGTATAGAACCTTACCGGGTGCAGGGTTATGTGAATTAGATCGGGCAGAGCGGAAGGATCAAGGCTAATTCCCCAGTCTCCTTCGCTCCACCCGGATAGCATGGATGGAGGCCTGGGTGCTTCCAAATTATAGGTTTCCCGTAATCGATTTGGATGCCTTTTCTTTCATTTTTTAGATTGTAAACGGTTGAACAGGAACGTAGGTTCGTATATAATAGAGATATAGCAAATAAACTTCCTATTTCACCCTTCACTTCATAGATCCATGATGGATTCCCCCACTTATGTATTTAATTACCTGTTGTTATGCCCTCCGGGCCTTATATAATCAACTTAGATGATGTCAGGATGTTAATATAGTAGGAACTGAGTTTATTCTGGCTTAGTCATTTTCGCAAGGTCGTGGATTCTTGATAACTAGTGCTTAATTTTCGTTTGGTATATGGATTGAACGTCAGCGATTTAATTCGTTTTGGTGTATACGAAGTTCTAAGCTGTTCTTTTTTAGAATTTTTGGCCAAACCGGAGACATAAACGACGTTAATGTTTTTACATTTTCCATCACAGTTTCCAGACATATAAGAAGTGGCAGGCGCCATCGGAATTGACCTCAAGAACATGCATCATTTAGGACGACTCGATAGAAACTGAGGGTCTGTCGGTATACCGTTTATTTATGGACGTTATAACCATCAGTGTAATCAGGATAAATCGAGAAGTGGCGTAGTACACATTTAACCATTTCTTATGGTGTAGGGAGGAAATCTTTGAATGGAAGTTATTTGGTTTATGTTGTTTTCAACATTTGAAACACTGGCTATTTATTCGCTAATCATGACGTTGCTTAGATTCAAGACGACAGAGTACATAGGGCAGGCGTTGATTGTCATGATCCTTGCCAACTTACAAAGTTTTATCATGCGCAACGAACTTCAATTGGATTTTCTAGCCCCTCTCATCACCGTGCTGATCTTCGTTTTCTTATTTTCAGCCATTATTAAGATCCCGGTTATCTGGTCGGCGATCTGCACCATTCTGGGTTATATGTTTTATGCGTTAATTCAAACGGCATATCTGACAACGATATTCGGATCGATCGACTCCATTCAGACCGATCATGCCAATGGTTATATTCTTCAAATCCTCTCAGGTGCGACAGGACTATTGATATCCTGGATTATGTACAGGTTTGGTATTGGGTTTAAGTACGATCTGGAAAAGCTGCGCATTAAATTTGAACATGTTCTATTGATCACGTTGATTATCGTGGTGTTGATATTAATTGCAATTCTATTTTACCTTAATCGTTTATGGCTGCACCTTCTCTTCTTTGGAATAACATTTGGAATCTTCTTGTATTATGCCATCAATACAGAGGAGCGGGAATCTTATGATCATAGAAGGCTTGTCAAAGCGGATAGCGGAGGGGATCAAACGCCAGGTACCCGACCATAAGTCCTCTGTTTCTGTTCTGAAACATGCGATCACCATCATTTTAAACGTATTGTGTATTGTGGTCTTCACGCTGCTTATCTCTATTTTTACAGGTAACATGAAGCAGGCTGTGATAGCTTTGGTGGGTTTTGCGGTACTAAGGCAATTTTCCGGAGGATATCATCTTAAGACGGGGGCAGGCTGTATTGCATTCACGACAGCGCTATTCACTCTGGTGTCTTTTGCGGATATGGGGAATGCAGGCATTCTCGTAATTACTGCTCTCAGTCTGTCGCTGGTGATGCTGTTCGCTCCCAGCCGAATTGAGAAGCAGTCCCGAATACCGAGGAAGCATTACGCAAAACTTCGCTTGATTAGCTGTTTCATCGTGATATTTAACTTTGGACTCCAGTCCCCAACATTGGCTGTCATATTTTTGGTCCAGGCTATCAGTTTAATACGCTGGAAAGGAGGACAAGCTCATGTTATGGATCCATAGGATTAGACATCGGTTGTTTTCGTTTATCGCATCTGCTCTGACGTTGGTAGCTGTTTTTGTAGTTAATACTGCAAGTCCCGTTTTTGTATACAGCGGAGAGACGCCGGAAGAACTGTTAAAGTAAGTCTTGATCCTTCGTAAGGGGACTGGGGTACTTAAAGATAATGGTATAAATAAAGATGAATATGTAGGTTATGATTTCCGGCACCTTTCTGGGTACCGGTTTTTTTGTATGGATAAGTGGAAGTCAAGCCTGGAATGGTGTCGTTGATCTTCGATAAAGATACACAACATTCGGGATCAGTGGATCCGGGCAACGTACCTGGAGACGGGGAAACCCGACTTTGTCCCCCCAATTCGTCCCCTTTGGGTGAAATTCAGCTAGCTAATCTAAAGAAGGAAAAAAGAAAAAACCCTTGATGCCAATGGCATCAAGGGTTTACGGTTATGATCTGTAGTGGGCTCGAACCACTGACCCCTACCCTGTCAAGATAGTGCTCTCCCAGCTGAGCTAACAGATCATGAAATATTTAAAAAGGTAATTCATATATTACCAGCAGACAATGCGACTGTCAATGGTTTTCTCGTTATAAAAAATCACATTCCGGTTCAGACTAAATACAGCATGTATTTGCCAGTGGAGGAGCGTGAATGGTATGGCAGGTGGGAAATCCCATCATTTCAAACGAGCCGGACTGGTGCTCTCGTTGCTGGGGGTAACTGTACTGGGCAGCGGTTGCAGTATCCCGGAGAGAACGTCGGTGCAGCTGGAGCCGCTCCATGGATCAGCAGCGCCCGTAATGCTCGATGTTTACGGCCGTTCTGTAGATCAGGACGTGTATTCCAAGCAGGGAAGCGGGGCACTGGAGCCGGTACCGCCGATGGATTCGGTGGACACATTACGTGATCTCCAACCATAAAGGGGTGCAGCAACGAATCCGTAACAGATCAGTCGTAAGAATGTCTGTATCCATTGCTTGAATAACGAGCAGAACAAACCGTCGGCTGGCAGGTTGGCGGTTTGCTGTAAAACGGCCGAGGTTATTCCTCATCCCATTTGCGGGAATAACCTTTTTTAATCGCCCAAAAGATAGGGTAGATGATAACGGCTGAGATGATAACAGCCCAAAATATCGTGGCTCCCATGCCCATAAAGGCCATGCTCCTTTCAAGAAAACGTTAGCTTATACTATACAGGAAAACGATTATTTTGTATAATATCTCGATCTGCGATATCACTAGAATTGATTCTACATAAAGAGGTGTTGAAATGGCAGCAGAAATCATAAATGTATCAACCGAAGAGCAATTGCAGCAGGCGCTGGATATCCGGAAGGATGTTTTCGTGCTTGAACAGAAGGTGCCGATTGACCTGGAGATCGATGAGTACGATCGTCTGGAATCCGATGCGTTTCATGTCCTGATCAAATCGGAAGGTCAATACGCGGCAACCGGACGTATCACCTATTACAATAAAGACTCCGCCAAAATGCAGCGAATTGCGGTGCGTAAGCCATTCCGCTCCAAAGGGATAGGGCGTGTGCTGATGATGGCATTGGAAGCGCAGGCGCGTGAATTGAAGCTGCAGTATTCTGTACTGGATGCACAGGTGCAAGCGGAGGCATTTTATCGCAAGCTTGGGTATGAGACCATTTCGGACGAGCCGTTTGATGATGCGGGCATTCCCCACGTTCGTATGAAAAAGGAACTGTAGGCTTCTTACCATATTAAGGTGCTAATGATCCTCACTGTTTAAAAGAAAAGACCTCGAGTATCGACTCGAGGTCTTTTTAGTCATGATTTTAAAAGTTTGGCAAATTGTCCAGGTTGTTGCTTGGATCGCCATCCGCATTGGAGCGAAGATGTTCGTCTCCGTCACGTCCACGGAATACGTTCAGGTTTTTGATCTCTTTATTCTTGGCCATTTGTTGCGCTGTCTTGTAGTCAACGACACTGCCGTTATCCAGCTTAAGTTCGATGATGTCGCCATCTCCGTTTTTACGGACGCCTACGACTTCTTGTTGTGTATTATCCATATGAATCGCCTCCCGGCATTAGTGTTCCCGGGAAACCTCATAAACTATTCATCTATACTGAACTACCATTCGTATACCCGCTGCTGCTCCACAAATTCCATGATGCCGGTCTTTCCAATGAAAGCTTCGACCTCATCGCTGTAATGCATGAGATAGGTGCGCTCCTGAATTTCTTGTGGTAGGCTAAGCAGCTGATCCAGTGTCGTATGAACCTCGCCAGGGCCTTGCAGCTGACATTCATGCAGAATCACTTCACAATCCCGCTCATTCACCAATTGGTTGAGCAGTATAGGGTCGAATACCATGTCAGCACTGTAAAAAATCCGATCATTCAGATAAAGCGAATAGCTGTCCTTGCCGGGAATATGCTGCGTATGAATCAGTTCTACCGAGATGCCGGATGAAATATGGGTCTTCACTCCCGGTTTCAGAGGGTGTACGTCAAATACATCATGCAGGGAGGAGATATGTCCCTGTTGATATAAGCCGCCTTTGAGGGTGTGCTCCCATATCGGTTCCACCAGCGTCTCGGCAATATAGAGTGGGAGCTTACGGTTGTATTTCATTTTCATAATAAAAGCCAGCTCCTCAAGTCCGCCTACATGGTCAGCATGAATGTGAGTGATAAGCACAGCATCCATATCGTTAAAGGTCTTATTCAGCTGATGAAGTGCCATTGGAGCGGTGATGCCGCAGTCAATGAGAAGTGTGAAATTCCCGTCATGGACCAGTGCGTTATTGTTATAGTAGTTCTTGGCAAACGCACTGCCGGTGCCAAGCATTTGCAATTTTAGTGTCAATGGATGAAACCTCCTGATGAAATGAAGTGTAGTCCCCGTATGCTAATGTATATTTTAACGAATTCCATGTCGATTTACACGGATTATATGATCGAATCGGGGCCGAAATGCATTATAATTCGTGATAGGACCAATCGTTACGCACGAGGAAAAAATTTTACCACAAAGTGCAAAATTGTCCGCAACTTGTTTTTTGACATGTAGTATACACATATAACAACAAGATGAGCCAATGGAGGGAAATGATTATTATGAAATGGAAAAAAGTGATGGCATGTATGCTAGTGCTCTCTTTAATGGGTGGCAGCACCCTTTTGTTCGCAGATTCCGTTAATGAGCGTGTCCGTGTCTGGCTGAACGGTCATGAATTGAAGGATGGCGGATATTTAATTGATGGCAAAACCTATGTGCCGGTTCGGGAATTTGACGGCGCTGTGGATTGGAATCCCGCGAATGGACAAGTTCAAATCATCAAGCCGAACGTGCATATTTTTCTGTTTAAAGGAGATACTGTATTCGGCAACGTGAACAAGGGGAAGCTGAAATTCAATGTTTTTAGCCAGGTTGACAGCTTAAACAACGATATTCATTCCGTGAAAGTAGCGATTGAGGATCCTTCGGGCAATATCAAGGACATTCAATCCCAGGAAGTGAAGGACCGCAAGGATAACTTCTGGTTCCGAACCTATGATTTCACATATGATTTCAAAACGGCGGGAAAATACTCGGTGGGCTTTTATGTAAAAGTCAAATCGGAGGACGGTTTTGTGAAAGTTGCGGAGAAAGTGATTACTGCCCTAAATTAAGGGGCCCTAAGGCACTTGGCAGAAATTGACCTGAAGAAGCTATCCGTGATACGATACGAAAGTATGATAATTTAACCGAAGTGAGGTTTTTTCAATGAGTGAACACAAACATGAACACGGAGATGCTTGCGGCTGCGGTCACGATCATGACCACGACCACGAACATGAAGAGTTTGTGCTGACATTGACGGATGAAGAAGGAAAAGAAGTAGAGATGGTTCTTGTGGAGACATTTGATGTCGGCGAGAAGCTTTACGCGCTTTTGCTTGAACGCGAAAATCCGGAAGCGGACGGCGTCATTCTACGTATGGAAGAAGAGAACGAGGAAATGGTTCTTTACAATATTGAGGACGAAGAAGAATGGAATGAAGTAGAGGCGGTTTACAACGAACTGGTCGCTGCTGCAAACCAGGAATAAGACTCCAAAGCAATAAACCCGGTGCGAACCATTCGCACCGGGTTTATTGTGTTTACAGCTGACGTTTTAGAATATAGGATCCGTTTCCACGATGACTTTAACATTTTGGATGCTGCGGTCCTCGGGGCCTTTAACCGGAAGGCCTACTTCGACATGATCGATAATGTAATCGATGTTCTCCTGGGAAATAACTTCGCCCGGAAGCAGGATCGGAATCCCTGGCGGGTAGACATAGATGAATTCGGCAATAATGCGCCCTGCCGATTCCTTGAAAGGCACTACTTCCGTATCTCCGTAAAATGCATCGCGAGGGATCAGCGACAACTGCGGAATTTCCGGAGTTTTCACAACCAGCTCGTTAATCTCATTCACATGCATGTATTGATTGGAAAGCTCACGGAGCGCTGTCAGCAAAATATCGATGGTCTCCCGATTGTCCCCCGGTGTAATGAGGCACAGAATATTGTACATATCACTGAGCTCCACCTCAATATTGTAGTGATCCCGCAGCCAGTTCTCGGTTTCATATCCCGTAATGCCGAGGTGGCGCACATGGATCGTCAATTTGGTTGGATCATAGGAGTACGTCGCTTCCCCGCCTAATATTTCTTTTCCAAAGCTGTACAAACCTTCGATTTTATTGACTTCATCACGTGCATATTGCGCCAACTCAATCGTCCTTGCAGCCATTTCGCGTCCATGCAGCGCCAAACTGCGGCGTGAAGTATCAAGCGATGCCAGCAGGATGTAAGAGGTGGAGGTTGTAGTCAGCATGCTGATAATCGTCTGTACGCGATAAGGATTGATGTATCCGTTCTTGGTATTCACGTTCAGCACGGAGCTCTGCGTCATCGAGCCGCCGAGTTTGTGGACGCTGGTCGCGGCCATATCGGCCCCCGCTTCCATGGCCGACATCGGGAGCTCTTCATGAAAATGGATCAATACACCGTGCGCCTCATCCACGAGAACGGGCACATTGTAGCTGTGAGCCAAATCCACGATTTCCTTCAGATTGGCGCTTACCCCGAAGTATGTCGGGTTAATGACCAGTACGGCTTTGGCGTCAGGGTGACGTTTTAATGCTTTCCGGACCGAGCTGATGGTGATTCCGTGATCGATTCCGACATTGGAATCCTGGGCAGGCGATACGAATACAGGCTTGGCCCCGGTGAAAATGATGGCGGAAAGCACGGATTTGTGGACGTTGCGCGGTACGATGATTTTATCGCCAGGCGAACATACCGACATGATCATGGTCATGATCGCTCCGCTTGTCCCTTGGACACTGAAGTAGGTGTGATCGGCACCGAATGCGTCGGCGGCCAGCTTTTGGGCTTCCTCGATGACGCCTGTAGGCTGATGCAAATCATCCAGCGGCGCAATATTAATCAAATCTATAGAAAAGGCGTTATCCCCTATAAATTCCCGAAATTCGGCGTCGGTGCCGAGGCCCTTCTTATGTCCCGGAATGTGAAATTGCACGGGGTTTTTGGCCGCATGTTCTTTAAGTGCGGTGAAGAGCGGTGTACGACTGTGGTCCATGGACGTTGTCACAACCTTTCCTTATGTTTATTTTGTTATGATTTGTTGATTTCTGTTTTTATATAAACAAAATTGAGTATAGCAAAATAGGGGGGGAATGCAAGGAGATTAAACGTCTTTTTTTGCTATGTCCCATAACGCTTCAAACTTTAGACATATTAAGGAGGAGCAACAAAGATCTTCATCGTTCCTTCATTAAAATATCATCCATAAAAAAACGTCTATCGACGTACTTTCTCAGAAGACAGACCGCGGTTAAAGGAAGTTTTTCTTGCGATTACGGAATTGTTCAGCTTCGCTGAAAATTTATAAATTCTATAATCTTAAAAAAAGAGCTGCAATGGTATTATCCCCTGATGGTAGACAGTGAAAAAAGAGGACATGTTACAATGAACTCAAACACTGGATACCGGAGGGGATTTTTGTTATGCCAGCGAAGAAAGGTCAAACTTTTAATCGATATAGTGAAGAAACGAAGAAAGC
>NZ_JFOM01000050.1:0-915 GCF_001860525.1 Paenibacillus sp. LC231
GGTTGAAGGTGTACCGTAAGGAGCGCTGGACAGCATACAAGTGAGAATGCCGGTATGAGTAACGAAAAGATCAGTGAGAATCTGATCCGCCGAAAGCCCAAGGTTTCCTGAGGAAGGCTCGTCCGCTCAGGGTAAGTCGGGACCTAAGGTGAGGCCGAAAGGCGTAATCGAAGGACAACAGGTTGAAATTCCTGTACCACCGTAAACCGTTATGAACGATGGGGTGACGCAGGAGGGTAGTGACGCGGACTGATGGATGTCCGTCCAAGCAGTGAGGCTGATGTGTAGGCAAATCCGCACATCGATAAGGCTGGGCTGTGATGGGGAGTGAAAATTATAGTAGCGAAGGTCATGATCTCACACTGCCAAGAAAAGCCTCTAGTCAGGTGAAGGTGCCCGTACCGCAAACCGACACAGGTAGGCGAGAAGAGAATTCTAAGGCGCGCGGAAGAACTCTCGTTAAGGAACTCGGCAAAATGACCCCGTAACTTCGGGAGAAGGGGTGCCTCGGTAGGGTGAATAGCCCGAGGGGGCCGCAGTGAAAAGGCCCAAGCGACTGTTTAGCAAAAACACAGGTCTGTGCGAAGCCGTAAGGCGAAGTATACGGGCTGACGCCTGCCCGGTGCTGGAAGGTTAAGGGGAGCGGTTAGGAGCAATCCGAAGCTGTGAACCGAAGCCCCAGTAAACGGCGGCCGTAACTATAACGGTCCTAAGGTAGCGAAATTCCTTGTCAGGTAAATTCTGACCCGCACGAATGGCGTAACGACTTGGGCGCTGTCTCAACGAGAGATCCGGTGAAATTTTAATACCTGTGAAGATGCAGGTTACCCGCGACAAGACGGAAAGACCCCATGGAGCTTTACTGCAGCTTGATATTGGATTTGGGTACGATCTGTACAGGATAGGTGGGAGCCT
>NZ_JFOM01000052.1:0-852 GCF_001860525.1 Paenibacillus sp. LC231
GAGCCAGCCGCCGAAGGTGGGGTAGATGATTGGGGTGAAGTCGTAACAAGGTAGCCGTATCGGAAGGTGCGGCTGGATCACCTCCTTTCTATGGAGAATCGTTTCCTGCAACGGAAACATTCAAATAACGATGACGCAAGTCATCGAACAGACTTCATTGAAGTCAACCACGACGTGTATTCATTTGTTCAGTTTTGATGGAATTTGAGGGGCTATAGCTCAGCTGGGAGAGCGCCTGCCTTGCACGCAGGAGGTCAGGGGTTCGATCCCCCTTGGCTCCACCAAATCAATTTCATCAATAAGATATACAATTGATCCTTGAAAACTAGATAACGAAACGAATTTGCGCAATTAGAAATATCCTTTTAGCTGAACTTGTGTCAAAACAAGTTTAATAAAAAGTAGCGCGAAGGTTTTGGGATCATCGATCCTTTGGAAGTTTCGTTTCCACCTATTAACTCGTTTAGTAGATCAGGAAACAAACGGACAACAGAGCGATGAGCACAATAACCGGAGCAATTGGTTAAGCTACTAAGAGCACACGGAGGATGCCTAGGCGCTAGGAGCCGAAGAAGGACGTGGCGAACAACGATACTGCCTCGGGGAGCTGTAAGCAAGCTTCGATCCGGGGATGTCCGAATGGGGAAACCCAGCTAGTGTAATAGCTAGTTACCCGTATCTGAATACATAGGATGCGAGGAGGCATACCCAGGGAACTGAAACATCTAAGTACCTGGAGGAAGAGAAAACAAGAGTGATTCCGTCAGTAGCGGCGAGCGAACGCGGAACAGCCTAAACCAGAGAGCTTGCTCTCTGGGGTTGTGGGACGTCTCACATGGAGTTACAAAGGAA